>JAKFEI010000484.1:0-3065 GCA_036675765.1 Nocardioides sp.
GCGGGCAGCAGCATGCCGACGTACGACGGCGAGGTGTCCAGGCGCAGCACGAACATCAGGTAGCCGATCGCCATCACCGTCATGGTCACGGCGATGATCGGGCCGGTGCCGAAGCGGCCGACGAGCTTGTCGGAGTAGATCGCGGACAGGGTCACCATCAGGCCGATCGGCAGCAGGGCGAGCGCCAGCTCGAGCGGGCTCCAGCCGAGGTCCTCCTGGAGGAACAGGGTGACGATGAACTGCCAGCTGAAGTACGAACCACCGACCGCGACGATCGCGATGCTTGCGCGCACCAGGGTCGCCTTGCGCAGGATGCCGAGCCGGATCAACGGGTGGGCGATCCGCTGTTCGATCGCGACGAAGGCGGCGAACAGGATGGCCACGGCGACGAACGAGCCGACCGTGCGGACGGACGCCCAGCCGGCCTCGGGTGCCGAGACGACCGTGTAGACGAGGAGCAGCATCGCCGCACCGGAGGTGATCGCACCGAGCACGTCGTGGCCGCCCTCGGCGACCGTCTTGTCGCGGGGGACCAGGAAGTACGCCGCCACCAGCGCCAGCAGCGCAATGGGCACCGGCAGCAGGAACGTCCAGCGCCAGCCGACGCCCGTCATCAGGCCGCCGAAGAGCAGCCCCGACGAGTAGCCGCCCGCACCGAACACGGTGTAGATGGACAGCGCCTTGTTGCGGGCCGGGCCCTCGGCGAAGTTGGTGGTGATGATCGACAGGCCGGTCGGTGCGGTGAACGCAGCGGCGAGGCCCTTGATGAAGCGGGTCGCGATGAGCAGCGGGCCCGAGCTGACGAAGCCGCTGAGCAGCGACGCCACGGCGAAGACCGCGAGCGCGATCAGGAAGACCTTGCGGCGACCGAGCAGGTCGGCGGTGCGGCCGCCGACGAGGAGCAGGCCGCCGTACCCGAGGACGTAGCCGCTGATCAGCCACTGCAGGGTCGAGGTGGACAGGTCGAGCTCGGCGCCGATGGACGGCAGCGCGACTCCGATCATGGAGACGTCGAGGCCGTCGAGGAAGAGGACGATGCACAGGGTCATCAGGAGGGCCCAGGTGCGCGTGGACCAGCGGATCGCGCCGATCGTGGAGGGTGGACTGGAGGTTGTCGAGGACATGCCGAGAAGAGTTTCATGCACGTGCATTGAATGCAAGCGCAAATAATGTGTTTGCATGAATGTAACCCGCTGGCTAGGATGCAGCCGTGTCGAAGGCCCGCGCTCCGCAAGCACCCGTCGCCGCATGGCGCGAGTTGCTGGACCGCCATGCGGTCGTGAGTTGCGCGCTCGAGAAGGCGATGCAGGAGCAGCACGGCATCGGGCTCAGCGAGTTCGAGACGCTGGACCGGATCGTCGATGCCAACTGCGGCAAGTACCGCATGGCCGAGCTCGCCCAGGACATCCACCTCAGCCAGAGCGCCCTGTCGCGCGCCATCACCCGGCTCGAGAAGGACGGCCTGGTCTCGCGGTCGACCTGCGACGACGACCGCCGTGCCATCTTCGTCTGCCTGACCGACCAGGGTCGCAAGGTGTACGACGACGCCCTGCCCACGCACCGTGAGGTGCTGAGCAGCAGCTGGGCCTGAGTCGTGTGGGTGAGAGTGACCCAGGGGTCACTCTCACCCACACGACTCAATCCTCAGAGCCCGCTCGGGTCGTCCGGAACGTCGACGGAGTGGGACTGCAGCACCTCGAGCGGGATGAGCTCGAGCGCCCGCTCGTTCGTCGACGCGAGCACGATCGGAGCCGCGGCACCGTCGTCGTACGCCTGCAGCCAGCGGGCCGCGACCACGCACCACCGGTCACCGGGGTGCAGGCCCGCGAACTGCCACTGCGGACGCGGCGTCGACAGGTCGTTGCCGACGGCCATCTGATGGGCCAGGAACTCCTCGGTCATCACCGCGCACACCGCGTGCAGCCCGACGTCCTGCGGCCCGCACGAGCAGTTGCCGTCGCGGTAGAAGCCGGTCATCGGATCGGTCCCGCACGGCTGGAGGTCGCCGCCGAGGACGTTGCGCTCGCTCATGAGTCATCCGATCGGCGCAGGATGCGGGTGAACCGGGTGCGGTTCGCGGCTGCGTTGCTCAACAGGATCACCAGCAGTCCGAGCACGGAGTAGAGGCCCAGCACCACGAACGGTGCCGACGTCGACGCGTCGGGGAAGTAGAGCGCGTCGCGGGCGACCGTTGCTCCTGCCCCGGGCGGCAGCAACTGGCCGATCGTGTGGCCGAAACGGGGGAGCATCTCCGGTGCGATCGACGACCCGGAGATGATCAGGCCGACCGTGAAGTACAGGCCGCCGATCAGTGACCCGGCCGGTCCGATCAGGGCGACGAACGCTGCGGTGGAGGCGGTCACGGCGAGCGAGATCAGCGCCAGGCCCCAGAACAAGGTGAAGTGGTCGGCGCCGTCAGCGACCCCGAACAACGACATCGCCAGCAGGCCCACGCCCGACGACAGCAGGGCGTACGCCACCAGCAGGGCCGCGTGCCCGAGGCCGCGCAGCGTCGACTGCTCGGTCCTGCCCCGCAGTCGTCCGAGCGCGAGCGATGCGATGGAACCGCCCAGGCACAGCGCCTGGATGATGAAGCCCAGCGAACTGCCGCCGCTGTCCTCCTTCGGCAGTGGTACGACGTCCGTCACCGGTGGCGGCGTCGTGAGGGCCGCGAGCGTGGCGACCGGGACGGCGGCACCGGCCGCGGTGAGTGACTCGACCTGGGAGGCGATCTCGTCCTGATAGGCCGCGGTGTACTGCGCCTTGAACAGGTTGGCGACCGACGGGGACGCCGCGGAGGCGACGTAGAGCGTGGGGGACTGTCCCTCGAACGCAACGCCGCCGTAGGCCTTGCGTTCGCGGATCGCCTGCGTCAGCGCGGCCGCGTCGTCGTACGGCTCGACCTTGAAGGCGCCGTCGGCCTCGAGCTGCCGGGTCAGCTGGTCCTGCTGGGCCTGGCTGCCGACGATGCCCACGGGCAGCTCGTTGGGGGACGGCGAATGCGCCATCGCCAGGTAGTAGATCCCGAGGACCAGCTGGATCAGCGCGCCGACCAGCGCGATGGC
>JAKFEI010000526.1:0-3038 GCA_036675765.1 Nocardioides sp.
CGGGCGAGAGCATCGGAAATGTCGTCGGTGGTCACCTCGACGTGGGCCGGCAGGCCCTCGAGGATCGCCACCAGTGAGGGGCCGTGGGACTCCCCTGCGGTCAGCCAGCGCAACATGAGCACCAGTCTCCCACGGGGTCAGGCGCCGGCGAGGACCCGTCCCACGACGACCGCGACCAGCGCGCCGGCTGCGAGGAACGGCCCGTAGGGCACCTTGCGGCTGATCATGTTGCCGCCGAGCCGCATCGGCACCAGGGCGATCACGGCCAGGACGGCTGCGCTGACGATGGAGACGACGACCGTCGCCAGGCCCAGCGGGCCCAGCGCGAGGCCGAGCAGTACGCCGAGCCGGACGTCACCGAAGGCCATCGTGCGGGGACTGATGAACCAGATCAGCCCGTAGTAGAGGCCCAGCAAGGCGCCACCGATGGCCGCCAGCACCAGCACTGCGGGTTCCTTGAGCACGACCGCCGCGACCACCTCGAGCACCACCACCACGCCGTACGACGGCAGGATCAGGCGGTTCGGGAGGTACCAGGTGACGTAGTCGATGACGGACAGCGCGACGCAGATCGGCACGAGGTACAGCAGCCACGGCAAGGACCAGCCCCAGCCGATCGACGCACCGAGGATGCCGCCGACGACGGCGCCTGCCGCGGCGGTGCGCAGCATGAGCCCCGGTCGGGCCGCGAGGTCCGCGAACAGGACGTGGTCCGGGAACTCCTCGGGGTTCTCCGCCGGGTTGTGCTCGGGCTCCGGGCACGACGCGATCAGGCGCGGGACGACGAGTCCGCCGAGCAGGCCGACGAGCGCCCCCACGAGGGCCGGGAGCAGTTCCATGTGCGGAACCTATCGGTCGGCGAGCGCGCGCAGACCGGCCGAGCGCATCGCGTCGAGTGGCCCGTTGTGACCAGTGAACATCGCGAACTGGAGCACGGCCTGGTGCACGAGCAGGTCCAGGCCGGAGACCAGCGCCTGGCCGCGCTCCATCGCCGCGGCAGCCAGCGGAGTGGGCCACGGGTCGTAGACGACTTCGAAGACGACGGCAGCCTGGGACGCGGCCGCCAGGAGTTGGTCGGTCTGAGCGGCGGCGGGGACGGTCGAGACGACGACTTCCCCGACCATGGCAGCGCCGTCGAGCGCCACGACGTCGACCTCGAGGCCGGGGTGCCGGGCCAGCGCCGCAGCGGTCTCGCGCGCCCTGGCCGGGTCCCGGGCCAGCAACCGGATCGTGTGGGCGCCGAGCTCGGCCAGGGCCAGCCCGACCGAGGCAGCCGTGGCTCCGGCACCGAGGATCGTCGCCGAGGCCACCGGGCCGTCGTACCGCTCCCGGATCGCGGCGACCGCACCCGGCAGGTCGGTGTTGTCCGCAGACCAGCCTGCGCCGGTCCGGACCAGGGTGTTGGCACCACCGGCCAGCATCGCCCGGTCGCTCACGACCGTCGCGAAGTCCAGTGCCTCCCGCTTGAGCGGAGCGGTGACCGAGAGTCCCCGCCACTCGTCGCCGAGCGACCCGACGAATGCCGCGAGCCCGCCAGCAGGCACCTGCACGGCGTCGTAGCCGAACCCGAGCCCCAGGGCGTCGTACCCCGCCCGGTGCAGGACCGGGGAGAGCGAGTGCGCGATGGGATCACCCAGGACCGCGCACCGCAGGCCCTCGCCCACCCGATCAGCACTCGTCATGGGTGCGGCAGTACTCCTTGGCCTTCTCGGCGTTGCGGAGGTGCTCGTCGTAGTTGTCCGTGAAGAGCGTCGTGCCCTTCTCGAAGTCGGGGACGAAGTAGAGCCAGTTGCCGTCGGCCGGGTTGAGCGCCGCCTCGATGGTCTCCTTGCCCGGCGAGCCGATCGGTCCCGGCGGCAGGCCGGTGTGCTTGTAGGTGTTGTAGAGCGACTCGCTGTCGCGCTCGTCGGCCGTCGTCCAGACGTCGCCCTTGCGCTTGCTGGCGTAGGAGACGGTCGAGTCCAGCTGCAGCGCCATGCCGTCGTCGAGCCGGTTGTAGATGACGCGGGCGACCTTGGGGTAGTCCGGTCCGCGGTTGGCTTCGTACTCCAGGATGCTCGCGACGGTGATGATCTCGTGCGCGGTCAGGCCGAGGCGCTCGGCGCCGGCAGCGATCTGGAGGTCCTTCTCCGCGGCCTCGGTCTGGGCGACCATCTCGCTCAGCAGGCTCTGAGCGGTGGTCGACTCGGTGATTTCGTACGTGGCCGGGAAGAGGTAGCCCTCGGGGTTTCCGCCCGCCTCGGCCGGCAGCCCGATCTTCCCCGGCTTGTCGAGGAGTGCGGTGAGTTGCTTCTCGGTGAAGTCGGTCTTCTTGACGATCGTCTCGACGACCTGCCCGACCCGCGCCCCCTCGGGGACCGTCACCGTGTTGCCGGACCCGGCGTTGGCGGGGTTGGCGAGGAAGGCGACCGCGTCGGCCGCCTTCATCTTCAGCTTCATCACGTACGTCGCGGCCTGGATCTTCTGCGCGTCGTTGTTGGCGGACGCGGCATCCACGAACGCGTCCGAGGACGCGACCACGTCGAGCTCCTTGAGCTCGTTGCCCATCGACCGGATGCTCTGGCCCGGGTCGATGACGACCTCGACCTCACCGGTGCCCGGGCCCGAGTAGTCCTCGGGGCCGGCGAACATGTCCTTGACGTCACCGATGGCACCGCGCGCGAACCACGCGATGACGGCACAGAACAGGACCATCACGAGCAGGATCGGAAGGCAGCCGGAGCCGGAGCGGCGCTTGCGGTCAGCGCGCCGACGACCCGGGTCGTGCGCCGGATGCGCTGCGTGCTGCGTGGGCGCAACGGTCTCGAGGCCCACTTCCGGCAGATCCGACTGGCTCATGCGTCTCCTTGTCCTGCGGTGTCCCCAGCAGTGTCCTCCGCGACAACCGTGGTGGCCTCATGGTCCACGACCTCGCCCGGAGGCAGGCCCGTGGTGCGTTCGACCTCCAGCGCTTGCTGCAGGATCACGACAGCCGCGACCTGGTCGATCACGGCGCGTTGTTTCGCTCCCTTGCGCTGGTCGCGCAGCATAGCCGTCGC
>JAKFEI010000442.1:0-3030 GCA_036675765.1 Nocardioides sp.
GCCGAGCTCCGGACCGCCACGGCGGCGCCGGGAACCGCGGGTGCGCCCGCCAGCCGCAACAGGGCTGCTGCGGCGTCCCCCTCCAGCACCCGGGAGTACCCGAGGAACAGGGCGGTGTCGCCGTCGACCGGGGCGCCCCACACCTCGGTCGTGGCGCCCTCCTGCACGATCCGGCCGTCGCGCATCACGGCCAGCCGGTCGGCCACCGCGAAGGCCTCGGCCTGGTCGTGGGTGACCATCAGTGCGGTGGTTCCCGACGCGGTGAGGATCCGGCGCAGGTCGGTGGCCAGTCGGCCGCGCAGCCCGGCGTCGAGGGCACTGAGCGGCTCGTCGAGCAGCAGCAGGCGCGGTCGAGCTGCCAGCGAACGGGCCAGGGCGACTCGCTGCCGCTCGCCTCCCGACAGGGTGCGGGGCAACCGGTGGGCGTACCCCTCCAGGCCGACGAGGGTGAGGAGGTCATCGACCTCGGCCCGCACCTCGTGGCGCGGGAGCCCGCGCAGGCGCTGGGCGTAGCCGACGTTGCGGGCCACGGTGAGGTGGTCGAAGAGCTGGCCGTCCTGGAACATCAGGGCGAAGCCACGGCGGTGGGTCGGGGTGTCGGCGAGGTCCTGGCCCTCCCACGCGATGAACCCGCCTGCGAGGGGTTCGAGGCCGGCGACCGCGCGCAGCAGCGTCGACTTGCCGCAGCCCGACGGGCCGAGGACTGCGAGCACGTCGCCGTCGGCAACGGAGAGGTCCACGGCATCGACGGCACGGGTCCTGTCGAAGGTGACGGTCACGCCCTTGAGGTCCAGCACTACCAGGCTCCCGTTCCCGGCACTCGGAGCCGCTCGACGACAAGGATGACGGCGGCGGTCACCGCGGCCAGGACGACCGAGGCTGCCATGGCGGTGCCGTAGTTGAGGGCACCGGGATGGCTCAGCAACCGGTAGATCGCCACCGGCAGCGTGGGCTCGGCAGGCCGCACGATGAACGAGGTCGCGCCGAACTCCCCCAGCGACACGGCGAACGCGAAGCCCGCGGCGGCGAGCAGGGGACGCCACACCACGGCCAGGTCGACGGTGCGGATCGCCCGCAACGGCGACGCCCCGAGCGACGCCGCCGCCTGGCGCTGGCGGTCGTCGATGCCGGCCAGGACAGGGACGAGGGTGCGCACCACGAGCGGCAGGGCGACCAGCGCCTGGGCGATCGGCACCAGCAACGGACTGGACCGCAGGTCCAGCGGCGGCTCGTCGAGGGCGATCAGGAATCCGAAGCCCAGGGTCACCGCCGACACCCCGAGCGGCAGCATGAAGAACCCGTCGAGGACCGTGCGCATCCGGCGACCGGCGCGCGTGCGGGTTCGCCGGGTCACCACGAACGCGACGATCAGGCCCAGTGACAAGGACATCCAGGTCGCGTCGACCGCGATCCTCAACGACGCGACCAGCGCGTCGGTGACCGACACCTGGAGCAGCCCGTCGCCCGATCCCTCGAGTGCGCGGTAGTGGTCGAGGGTCCAGGCACCGTCGTTGCGGAAGGACGCGACGACGAGCGTCAGGATCGGCAGCGACACCGCCAACAGCGTCAGCACGGTCACCACGATCGCCGGGGCGTCACGACCTCGCGGTCGCGCAGGGGCAGCCACGGATCGTCGTACCGTCGGGTCCGGGACGGCGCGCAGGCGTCCCACCACGATCAGGAGTACGACGACCGCGACCATCTGCACCAGCGACAGGGCCGCCGCTGCGGGCAGGTCGAGCAGGTCGGCGGTGAGCAGGTAGATCTCGGTCTCGACCGAGGAGTACCGCACTCCACCGAGCACCAGGACGACACCGAACGCGGTCGCGCAGAACAGGAAGACCACGCTGGCGGCCGACACGATCGCCGGCCGCAGCGCGGGGAAGGTGACGGTGCGGAAGACCTGCCACGGTGCAGCGCCCAGTGCGGCCGCGGCCTCGCCCGGGCGACGGTCGAGGCCCTCCCAGGCCACGCCGACGGTGCGGATCACGACCGCGACGTTGAAGAACACCAGGCCGATCAGGATCGCCACCGGGCTGCCGTCGAGGCCGAGGAACCCGAGCGGACCGGACGACGAGATGAGTTCACGGACAGCGAGGCCGACGACCACGGTCGGGAGCACGAAGGGCACCAGCAAGGCCGCGCGCACCAGCCCGCGGCCGCGGAACCGCAGCCGGTGCAGGACGTACGCGGCCGGGACGCCGAGCAGCACCGCGATCGCCGTCGCGACCGTGCTCGTCCAGACCGTGAACCAGAGCACCCGTCCCGTCCGGGGACGCTGGAGTACGTCGACCACGGCTCCGGGATCGAAACGGTTCTCGGGCCACAGGCCGCGCTCGAGCATCGCACCGACGGGCAGCACGAAGAACACTGCGAAGACCGCCACCGGGACGGCAGCAAGGGCCGCGAACGCGACCTTCCTGCCCACCCCGGCGGCACCGCTCATCGCGAGATGATCTCGGTCCACTCCTCCAGCCACGCCTTGCGCTCGCTGGCGATGTCGGCCGGAGCGACCTGCTCGGTGCTTTCGGGACGCTTCGCGAACGTCGCCCACTCGGCGGGCAGTTCGACACCGTCGGCGACCGGGAAGACGTACATCGAGGGCGCCAGTGCGGCCTGCACGTCGGGGCTCAGAAGCCAGTCGATGACCGCCTCGGCACCGGCCACGTTGGTTTCGTGGTCCTCGTCACCCTTGAGGACGCCGGCGTACTCGACCTGCTCGAAGCAGTTGTCGAGCAGCGCGCTGGTCGTCGACTTCGTGCCGGCCTTGTTCAGCGTGAACGCCGGCGAGGAGTCGTAGGACACGACGATCGGGCGGTCGCCGCCGGAGAACGTGAAGTCCGTGAAGTACGCGTCCGACCAGCCCTTGACGACCTTGGCGCCGTTGGCGACCAGGTCCTCCCAGTAGGTGGGCCACTCGTCGCCGTACTCCTCGATCGTGGCGAGCAGGAAGGCCAGGCCGGGCGAGCTGGTGCTGGCGCCGGGGATCACGAACAGGTCCTTGTAGGCCGGCTCGGTCAGGTCCGCGAG
>JAKFEI010000133.1:0-19448 GCA_036675765.1 Nocardioides sp.
GATCCCCGCGTCGCAGACCTGGAGCAGGATGGCCTCGCGCAGGGCGTTGCGGAAGTACTTCGCGATCGCCGTCGCGAACAGGTTCGGCGGCTCGTGCCCGTAGTGCCAGGTCGGAACCCCCAGCGTCGGGGCCGGATCGGGACACAGGGCGACGGTGTCCCGGGCCGCAGCCGTCCACGCATCCACCGAAGGCAGGAACGACGGCACTCTCGCCACGGTGGCGAGCGCGATGAGGAGCGATTCGGTGGATCCGTGTGCGAAGCGGCCGCCGAGGTTGGCCGCCTCCATCGCCCCTGGACCGCCGCCCGTGGCGATCACGTGGGTGCGGCCCAGCAGGGAGCCCAGGCGAGCCGCGTCGTCGTACTCCGTGCTGCCGCGCTGTGCGGCATGGCCACCCATCACGCCGACCAGCGACCGGTCCCGGACCCAGCCGGCGAGGGCGTTGTCGATGGCCTGGTCGTGGAGCACCTCCGCCAGGGCCTCGGCGGGTCCCGAGGTCGACCGGGCCCAGTGGTCGGCGCGGGCATCGAAGGACGCGGCGTAGGTCGACTGGTCGAAGAGCTCCTCCGGCGAGTAGAGCGTCGTGCGCTCCAGGTCGAGGCCGGCGAGGCGGGCGCACGCGACCGCGGCCGCACCCGCTTCGAGCCGGCGGTCGGTCTCGGTGCGGGACGCGACGACGACGGACCGGGCGCGGGTGCTCCTCACGGGGCGACGCTATCTGGTCGGTCAGAACACGTACGGCGTGATCGTGCGCGACTCCCGCTCATCGGTACTGAACGGGGCGGGTGGAGCTGGCGCTGCCTAGGGTCGCGGACATGAGCACCGCTGACGACGTCGCTGCGATCGCCCGGCTGAAGTACCGCTACCTCCGTTGTCTGGACACGAAGCAGTGGGACGACTTTGCGACCTGCTTCGCAGCCGACGCCACCGCCGACTACAACGGCCTGGCTTTCGACGACCCGGCCACGCTCGTTGCCTACATGCGCGCGAACATGGGGGAGGGCGTCCTGACGATGCACCAGGCCCACCATCCCGAGATCGACCTCGACCCCGCGGACCCGAACCGGGCGAGCGGCACGTGGTACCTGCACGACAAGGTGGTCGTGGATGCGTTCCGGTTCGCGCTGGAAGGTGGCGCGCTCTACTCAGACCGTTACGTCCGCGTCGCGGAGGGCTGGCGGATCCAGCAAACCGGCTATCGCCGCACCTTCGAAATGACCTGGGATCTCGACGACCCCGCCGCGGTGAAGGTGCGCGGGCCGGAGGTCCGATCGCGGTTTTGAGTCCATGAGTGATCAGTCCGGGAGCTCCGGGACCCAGGCCACGCCATTGATGTGGGCGCCGCCGTCGGCGTACAGGGTGTTGCCTGTCAGGTAACGGCACTCGTCGGATGCGAGGAAGATGGCGACGGGCGCGATGTCGGTGAGTGGATCGCCCAGCCTGCCCATCGGGTTGGCTGCGTCGGCGGTGGCCGCGATCTCGGGATGGCTGCTCGCCATCCGGCCGAACGCCGCACTCCTGGCGCCGGGGCAGATGGCGTTGACGACGACACCCGTCGGCGCCCACTCACGAGCCGCTGTCCGCGTCATTGTGCGCAGGGCCTCCTTGGCGGCGTTGTACTCCAGCGTCCCCACGTGAGCGTTGACCCCGTTGAGGCTGCACATGTTGATCACGCGTCCCCAGCCGGTTGCCTTCATGTGCGGGAAAGCGGCTCGCATCGCCCAGAACGGTCCGTAGAACCCCATCGCGAGCCCGCGCTCGATCATCGCGTCGGTCTTGTTCTCGACCCGACCGACGTTGCCCGCGCCCCACGCGTTGTTGACCAGCACGTCGATGCTGCCGAGGTCGTCGACCGTGGTGCGGACCAGGCCCTCCACTTGGTCGCGGTCGGTGACGTCGACCGTCAGGAAGTGGCCGTCGATCTCCGAGGCGAGCGCCCGGCCCTGCTCGACGTCGACATCGGCGACGACGACCCGAGCGCCCTCGGCGGCGAAGGCGCGGGCGACGCCCGCACCGATCCCGTCGGCGGCGCCGGTGACGACCGCGACCCGGCCGGCCAGCCGGCCGCTCATGGGGTGCCAAGTCGGGCGAGGAGCTCGCGTGCCTCGGCGCTGCCGTCGAGTCCCCGGGTGGTACGACGCGTGGTCCGCCAGCCGTCGGCGGTGCGGACGAGCTCGAGGACGTTCGCGCCGATCCGGGCTGGGAGCACGCGGTCCTTGTGCCGCACGAGCAGCACCGACTCGCACACCGCGACGGCGCGGTCGCCGTCGACGGTGACGTGGGCGGGGCCGAGGAAGTGGCTGCATCCGTTGCCGATCAGCCGCTGGTGGGCGTCCGAGCGGACCATCGCGGCGACCTCGTCCCGGCTGCCCATGTGGTACCCCTCGACGTCGTACACGCCCTCGTCGGTCCACAAGTCGGCGACCCGGTCGGCCTCGCCCGCATCGACCAGCGGTCCGTAGGAGGCGACCAGGCGGGCGATCGCTCTCTCGTCCTCCAGCAGCTGCAGGCGCGCCTCGAGGGCCGCGAGGCGGTCCGGCCCCCCGGCGGCCTCGATGCTCACTGGTCCTCCTCCAGCGCGGCCAGGGCCTCAAGCTGTTCAACGTAGTGGTCGGCCGATGTCGCGCTCACCTGCACGTTGACGACGGTCGCGCCCGCGGCGCGAGCGCGGTCGATCGCGCGGCGGGTCCGATCCCCCTCGCCGATCGGGTCGAGGGGGCGACCCGCGCCGAGCACGACCTCGAACCCCTCGGGCAACGGTGCCTCCTCGAGCATCGCCCGCAGCCGGTCGTGCGGGAGCCCGAACGGCACCCACCCGTCGCCGTGCTGCCTGGCGCGGCGCAGGCTCCGTGGGGTGTAGCCGCCGATCCAGAACGGTACCCGCGGCTGGGTCGCGTGCGGTTCGACGACCAAGCGGTCGAAGGAGAAGTGCGGGCCGTCGTACGACGGCAGGCGCTCGGACATGCTCGCTCGCAGCGCCGCGAGGGCGTCGTCGGCGATGGCGCCACGACCGGCGTACTCCGCGCCGAGCAGCGCGAACTCCTCCTCGATCGAGCCGACGCCGAGGCCGAGGACGAGCCGGCCTCCGCTGATCAGGTCGAGGGTGCCGAAGCGCTTGGCGATTTCGAGCGGGTGGTGGTAGCCGAGGACGAGGACCTGGGTGACCAGCCGGATCCGCGAGGTGTGGGCGGCGAGGAAGCTCAGGGTGGCGAGCGGGTCCCAGTAGGTCCCGCCGCGCTGCTCGGCGATCTCGACCGGCACGGCGACGTGCTCGGAGCACGTCAGGTGGTCGTAGCCCAGCCGGTCGGCCGCCTCGGCGATCCGGGCCAGGTCTTCGATGCCTGCCGAGCGCTCCCAGTCGGAGTGGAAGCCGGGCAGGGCGGTGACGACCGGGCTGGTGATGCCCACGCGCATGGGTGCTCCTCGGTGAGGGTTGGGGAGTTCCATCCAACCGCGCCCGAGCTGTCGGAAGCCGTGGGCGGTCCCGATGACCGGAAGTAGAATGTATTTCAGAAACGGTCTTCCGTGGGCCGGATCACGATGCTACCGTCGCACTAGAATTCATTTCAGTTCTGGTCGGGAGGGATCATGTCAGCGTTGTCGATGGAGCAGGCAGACGTTGCGACAACGAGCGCGGAGCGCTCCCTGCCGCCGTCCATGGTGGAGCGGATGACGCTCATCCTCGACTTGTTCGTCTGCCGCTCGACGTGGCTGACGCTGGAAGAGATCGCCCGCACCACGCAGCTTCCGCGATCGACCGCGCACCGGATCCTCGACCAGTTGGTCCGGCTGGACTGGCTCGAGCACGGCACTTCCGGCTACGGACTGGGCCGCCGCTCGCTCGTTCTCGGTGGGGGCGCGGACGACCACGCAGACCTGCGCTCCGCCGCGTCGCCGTACCTCCATGACCTGCTCCTGCGCACCGGTGCCGTCGTCCACCTCGGCGTGCTCGACGGCTCCCGGGTGCGCTACCTCGACAAGCTGGGCGGCCGCTTCGCCACCAACGTCCCCTCCCGCGTGGGTGGGACCGCTCCGGCGCACTGCACCGGCCTGGGCAAGGCGTTGCTTGCCTGGCTCGAGCCCGAGCACGTCGACGAGCTCGTCGGCGGCCAGTTGCCGGCGCGGACTCCTGCGACCATCTCCGAGCTTGACGCCCTGCACGGTGAGCTGGGGCGGATCCGCGCGCGGGGTGGTCTCGCGCTCGAGCGCGGCGAGTGCTTCCCAGACATCGCCTGCGTCGCGGCCGCCGTCCGCGGCGCCCGCGGCCCGGTCGGGGCGATCTCGATCGTGGCGGCGGCCGGTACGGCGCTGGAGCGCGTCGCCCCGCTGCTGGTGGACGCGACCCGACGGATCGCCGCCGACCTGTTCCCCGAGGC
The DNA here is from genome assembly GCA_036675765.1 of Nocardioides sp. Taxonomy (GTDB): domain Bacteria; phylum Actinomycetota; class Actinomycetes; order Propionibacteriales; family Nocardioidaceae; genus Nocardioides. The sequence continues at coordinate 4,377 of JAKFEI010000133.1, forward strand.
GGACCTGCGCGGTCGGCGCCTGCACGTCGTCGACTGATCCGGGGGTCAGCGCCCGGGGACCAGCATCCGCATGACCTTTTCGGTGCCCGCGACCAGCCGCGCTCGGTCGCCCGTTGAGCGCATCGCGACCAGCGTCTCATTGCCGCTGATCACGTGGACCGGCCCGTGGGGGAGGGCAGCCAGGCCCTCGCGGGCGACGTCAGCCGGCTCGGAGACGTGCATGCCGGGCACGTCGAAGTTGAGGCCGGCGCGCTCCATCGCGGGAGTGCGGGTCACACCGAGCACCAGCTCGAGGACGTCGACGCCGTGCTCGCGCAGTTCGGCCCACAGCCCTTCGGCGAAGATTCGGCCGAACGCCTTGACCCCGCCGTAGATACCCTCGGTCGAGGTGCCGACGTAGCCGGCCAGCGAGCCGACGAGCAGCACACCGCCCCGCCCGCGCTCCTTCATCGGCCGCACGTAGTAATGGGTGAGCGCGAGCATGGCGGTGATGTTGAGATTGACGACCCCCCGGAATCCATCGAGCTCGCCATCGGTGAAGGCGCGGCCGTAGCTGTTCGCGCCGGCGTTGTAGACCAGCAGGCCGACCTCGACGTCGTCGGTCGCGGCGGTGATCGCAGTGATGGCGTCGGGATCGGTCAGGTCGGCGGACACCGTGCGCACCTCGACCCCGCGTTCCCGGACGGCCGCGGCGGTCTCCTCGAGCGGACCCAGCTTGCGGGCGACGAGGACCAGGTTCAGGCCGTCGGCGGCCAGTTGGTGTGCGATCTCAGCGCCCACCCCCTCGGAGCCGCCGGCGATGACGGCCCACGGACCATGGATGGCGGGGTCGGTCATCGGTGGGCCCCCGGGTTGGTCTTGAGGGGCTCGTCGTCCTGCACCTCGAGGATGCCGCGCACGGCGGCCTCCCGGAGCGCGGCACGCAGGGCCTCGCAGCCCGTGAACGCATTGCGGTTGGGTCGCTGGTCCGTGCGCTCCGACGGGCCGGGCGTCGTACGACGCTCGGCGCACCGGTCCAGTGCTGCGGCGTTCCACTGCACGCTCGACTGGTCCCAGCTGCTCTTGCGGGCGAGGACCGCGGCGCCGCACGTCGTACAGGCAACGGGCTGCATCGGGGCGTCGGCCAGGCGGACGTCCGGCCGGGGAGTCGTCATGACTGCCGGGCGGCGAGGTTCTGCTCGACCTCGGCGCGCCAGGCCTCGTTGGGGCGGGTCGTGTCGATCTCGAACTCGAACCGGTCGGTCATCTCCGGCGTCACCTCGGCGGCGTCGACGTAGAACTGCTGGTACCACCGGCGCAACTGGTAGACCGGCCCGTCCTCCTCGCACAGCAGCGGATTGTCGATGCGTGCCTTGCTCTTCCAGATCGCGACGTCCTGCTCGAAGCCGTACTTGATGAATTTGCCGGTCTTGGCGGCCATCAGTTCGGCGTCCTCGTCGGAGATGCCTTCCTTCTTCTCCACGATGATCCCGTACTGCAAGACGAAGGAGTTCTCGTCGATCGGGTAGTGGCAGTTGATCAGGATGGTGTCCACGTCGAGGTCCTCGTAGTGGTAGGTCACCTCGTCGATCATGAAGCTCGGCCCGTGGTACGCCGCGACGCTGGTCGTGCCGAGGACGGTGGGGTTGGTCTTCGAGGGGGTCGCCGGACGCACGTCCTCGCGGCCGTCGCCGTCCATGTACTGGTAGGCGCTCGTGCCCTCGAAGACGTTCTTGAAGTACGTCGGGAACGAGTAGTGGATGTAGAAGAAGTGGGCCATGTCCACGACGTTGTCGACGATCTCGCGGCAGTTGGCGCCCTCGATGACCGTCTCGTACCAGATCCAGTCGGTCCACTTGTCGGAGTCGACCTGGGGGATGCGGGGGATCGTCACGTCGGCCGGCGGCGGATTTCCCTCGGGGTCGTTCCAGACGAAGAGCATGCCGTCCTGGACCATCGTCGGCCAGGCTGCGGTCCGCGCGCGCAGCGGGACCCGGCGGGCGTAGGGGATCTGCTTGCAGCGGCCGTCGCCGCCCCAGCGCCAGTCGTGGAAAGGGCAGGCGATCTCGTTGCCTTTGACCGTGCCCTGCGAGAGGTCGCCACCCATGTGGCGGCAGTATGCGTCGAGCACGTTGATCGAGCCGTCCTCGCCCGCGAAGACGACGAGCTTCTGTCCGAAGGCGTTGATCTCGTGGGACTTGCCGTCTGCGAGGTCGCGGGCGAGGCCCAGGCAGTGCCAGCCGCGGGCAAACCGCCGCGGACCTGCATCCACCTCGATCTGGCGGATCTGGTCGTTCTCCTGCGTCATGTCGGCCCTTTCCACGGTCCCGTGCCTGTCCTGCCGAGTCTGCGACGCGACGAGGAAGTGGCGCGGCTCCGGTCCCACTCAGCGGTAGCCTGCGAACGCCCGGGGCGGACATCGGACGACGATGATCAGGCCCGCCAACGGGCTCCACGACAGAGCAGGAGAGACGTGTGCCGCGAATCGCCGAGGCCCGGCAACCGGCCGAACCCACCTCTGACGAGCAGAAGGACCGCTACCGGCGGATCCTGAAGGCCACCAGCAAGCTCGGGGCCATGCACGGTCTCGAGCGGATGCAGATGGCCGACGTCGCGAAGGAAGCCGGCGTCGCCATCGCCACGCTCTACCGCTACTTCCCCTCCAAGACGGACCTGTTCGTCGCCGTCCTCCATGGCCAGGTGAACACCCTGAGTGCCTCCGCGGTCCGGGAACCCAGCAGCGTCGGCCACGCCGGGGCCGTCGCGGACGTGCTCATCGCCGCTGGCCGTCGGCTGCTCGAGCGGCCTCAGCTCGCGACCGCCATGCTCCAGGCCAACAACGCCGCACAACTGCAGGGCGGACGGGAGTACACCGAGGCCAACGCCGCCTTCCATCGCGTGCTGCTCGACGCCCTCGGTGTCGACGAGCCCGTCGACGAGGACCTGCGGATGGTTCGGATCATCGAACAGACCTGGTACGGCGTGCTGATCTCCGTGCTCAACAATGTCATCAACCTCGAGCAGTCCGAGAAGGACGTCCGGCTCGCCGCACGACTGCTCCTGGGCCCGCGCTACGACGAAGGAAAATCCTGATGAGCCGTGTCATTGCCGTCACCGGAGCTGCCTCCGGGATCGGAGCCGTCACCGCCCGCCTGCTGCGTGATCGCGGCGACCGGGTGATCGGGGTCGACCTGCGCGACGTCGAGGTCAACGCGGACCTGTCGACGGCTGAGGGCCGGGCCTCCGCGGTTTCGCAGATCAGTGAACTGGCCGGCGGCCGGCTCGACGGACTCATCACCTGCGCAGGCCTGAGCCGCGCGGGCTCGGGCCAGGTCAGCGTCAACTACTTCGGTACGACGGACCTGGTCATCGGCCTGCAGCCGGTGCTCGCCGCCGCGCCCGCCCCGCGGGTGGCGCTCGTCGGCTCCATCTCCGGCACCCACCCGAACGACACCGCGATCGTCGAGGCCTGCCTGGCCGGCGACGAGGCTGCGGGAGTCGCGGCCGCGGAGGCGGCCGTCGCCGCGGGTCGCTCGCATGAGATCTACTCGTCGACCAAGGCCGCCCTGGTGCAGTGGCTGCGCCGCATTGCCGTCACGCCCGAGTTCGCCGGAGCACGGATTCCGGTGAACGCCATCGCGCCCGGCGTCGTACTCACGCCCATGACAGCGGAGCTCGTCTCCGACCCGCAGTGGAAAGAGATCATGGACGCGGCCGTCCCGATGCCGCTCAACGGCTACGCGGAGCCCGAGGTCATCGGCAACGCTCTGATCTGGCTGATCGCCCCCGAGAACTCCCACATGGCCGGTCAGGTCGTGTACGTCGACGGCGGCGCGGAAGTCGTCACCTCGCGTCGGTAGGCCCCGAAGGTCGTCGATGAGCCCGAGCCGCCAGACCGAGGGCGTATCGAGACGGTCAGAAGTGTGCTTGCCCGCCGTCGAGAGGAATCGTCGCGCCGGTGAGGTAGGCGAGGTCGGGGCCCACCAGGGCGACGACGGCACGGCCGATGTCGGCCTCCGGGTCGCCGATCCGTTTCATCGGGATCGCGGCCACGAACTCGGCGGCTTCCACGGGGTTGTTCTCGGTCCACCACTTGAGGCCGGGGGAGAGGGCATGGGGTGCGATCGAGTTCACCCGGATCCCGTCGGGCGCCCACTCGACGGCCGCGGTGCGGGTCAGTGAGCGCAGGGCGGTCTTGGCGGCGGCGTACCCGCCGTAGTTGGTCGGGTCCCAGCGCACCATCGCCGAGGTCACCAGGTTCACGATCGAGCCGCCGCCGGCCGCGACGAGGTGCGGATGGGCTGCCTTCATGAAGGCGAACGCGGCGAAGGGGCCGGAGACGAAGCCCTTGGTGAAGTTCTTCAGGCTCATGTCGAGCAGCGGCATCATCACGCCGTCGTAGGCGTTGTTGACGAGCAGGTCGAGGCGCCCGAAGTCGGCCACCACCCGCTGGACGAGCGGCGTGATCGCGTCGGTGTCGAGCAGGTTCAGGGTGTAGGGCTCGGCGCGAACGCCCCGTTCGCGCACCAGCGCACAGGTCGCGTCGAGCTTGGCGGCCGTGCGTCCCACGACCGCGATCGACACGCCCTCGGAGGCGAGTGCCAGGGCGATGCCTTGGCCGACCCCTTGTCCGGCGCCAGTGACGATCGCGACCTTCCCGTGCAGTTCATCCATGCGTTCACGATCTCCGGTACGACGCCTGCGGGATCCGTGTGGTCCCGGTCACCGGGAGGTCAGCAGGCCCCGGGTCGCAGGGCTGCAGATACTCGCCGCATGACGCAGTCCACGCAGATCGACCCTGCCGCCACCGAGATGGTCGTCGAGGAGGTGCTCGGCGCGAAGATCCCGGTCTTCGCGAACCGGTTCCACGCCCTTCACGAGGTGCTGGCCGCGTCCGTCGAGCACGGCGACCGCACCTACATCGTGTCGCTGGAAGGTCGGCTGACCTTCGCTGAGCACGCGCGGCGGGTCTCCTCGCTCGCCCGTGCCCTGAGCGAGGAGTACGGCGTCCGGCCGGGCGACCGGGTGGCGATCGCAGCGGCGAACTCCCAGTCCTGGATCGAGACTTTCTGGGCGACGGTGTCGATCGGCGCGGTCGCGGTCGGCTGCAACGCGTGGTGGTCCGGTCGCGAGCTGGCGCAGGCTCTCGAGCTGACCCGGCCGACCTTGGTGGTCGTCGACGAGCGGCGTCGGGCCCTGCTGCACGAGAGCGACGACGAGATCCTTCCCGTCCTGGTGATCGACGCCGACCACGAGCGCCTCGCCACGGCGCACCCCGACGCCCCGCTGCCGTCGACCGACGTGGCTGAGGACGACCCCGCGGTCATCCTCTTCACCTCCGGCACCTCGGGCCGGCCCAAGGGTGCGGTCCACACGCACCGCAACCTCTGCTCGGTCCTCGGCTTCCACCGCAACATGGACGCCCTGGCCGCGTCGTACGGCGACCCGGTCGCCGCGCAGGACAAGGTCTACCTATTGGCGATGCCGCTCTTCCACGTCGGCAGCCTGCACAACCTGACGGTTCCCCGCCTCGCGACCGGGAGCACGGTCGCCCTGCACCTCGGCGCCTTCGATCCCGCCCTGGTGCTGCAGTTGGTCCAGGACGCGCGGGTCACCCACTGGGGCGCGGTGCCGACGATGGCCAACCGACTGCTCGACTTCGACAGGGTCCGCGACTACGACACCTCCTCGCTCTATGCCTTCTCGCTCGCGTCCGCGCCGTCCAGCACCGCGTTCAAGGAGCGCCTGCGCAATCACCTGCCGTTCGCCGGCGCGCTCGTCGACAGCTACGGCCTCACGGAGTCGTGCACGGCCGTCGCGCTGGCGACGCCGCTCGACCTCGCGGAGGCTCCGGGCACCCTGGGCGCGCCGATCCTCGGTGTCGAGATGGAGGTGCGTGATCCGTTCGGCAAGGTGCTGGCGCCCGGCGAGGAGGGCGAGATCTGTGTCCGCAGCGCCTACAACATGCTCGGCTACTGGGAGAACCCCGAGGCCACTGCCGCCGCGATCGACGCCGACCGTTGGCTGCATACCGGTGACATCGGGACCTTCGACGAGAAGGGCCGGATCCGGCTCTCCGCCCGACGTTCCGACCTGATCATCCGCGGTGGCGAGAACGTCTACCCGGCCGAGGTCGAGGGCGTCCTCATCGAGCACCCGGCGGTCCGTGAGTGTGTGGTGCTCGGCGTTCCGCACGACGACCTGGGGCAGGAGGTTGCTGCGGTCGTCGTACCCGTGGACTCCGACATCGACGTCGAGGCGCTGGTTTCCCTCCTCAGGGAGTACGCCGCCCGCGAACTCGCGCACTACAAGGTGCCTTCCCACTGGCGGATCGACGCCCTGCCGTTGCCACGCAACGCCACCGGCAAGGTCCTCCGCACCGCCGTGGCGCTCTGAGATGGCCAGCGTTCCCGATGTCTTCTCACCCGGCCAGCTGGGCCCGGTGACGCTGCGCAACCGCACAATCAAGGCTGCGACGTACGAAGGCCTGAGCCACCGCGGCCGGGTCACCCAGGACCTGATCGACTTCCACGTCGCGTACGCCAAGGGCGGTGTGGGCATGACGACCGTCGCCTACCTGGCCGTCGACAAGGACGGGCGCACCGACCGGCACCAGGTGGTGTGGACGGACGAGGCGATGCCGGGGCTCCGGGCGCTCACCGATGCGGTGCACGCTGAGGGCGCAGCGGTGTCGGCGCAGATCGGACACGGCGGTCCCGTGGCGGAGGCTCGCGGCAACATGTCGCCGGCGCTCGCCCCGAGCACCCGCGTCAACGTGATCGCGATGAACAAGGCGCAGGAGGCGACCATCGCCGACCTCGAGAGGATCGTCGCGGCCCACGGGCAGGCAGCTGCCCGCGCGGTCGAGGCCGGCTTCGACGCGGTCGAGGTCCACCTCGGCCACAACTACCTCGCTAGCGCCTTCCTCAGCCCCAAGCTCAATCACCGCGCCGACGGCTACGGCGGCAGCCTCCGCAAGCGCGCCCGGCTCGCCCGCGAGATCATGCAGGCGGTCCGCGACGCGGTCGGTGACCGGATCGCGATCGTCGCCAAGATGAACATGGACGACGGGGTGCCGGGCGGCTTCTGGCTCGACGAGGCGATCCCGGTCGCCCAGTGGCTCGAGGCCGATGGCACCGTGGACGCGCTCGAGATGACAGCGGGAAGCTCCCTGCTCAACCCGATGTATCTCTTCAAGGGCGACGTTCCGCTGGATGAGTTCGCCGGCGTGATGCCGCAACCGATCAAGGCCGGGGTGAAGATGATCGGCCACCGGCTGCTCAAGAGCTACCCCTACTTCGACGGCTACCTGCTCGAGGACTCGCGGCAGGTCCGAGCTGCGGTGGACCTGCCGATGATCCTGCTCGGCGGGATCACGGGCCGCGAGGTGATGGACACCGCGATGGCTGACGGCTTCGGCTTCATCGCCATGGCCCGCGCCCTGCTGCGCGAGCCCGATCTGGTCAACCGGCTCCAGGTCGAACCCGGCGCCCGCTCGCTCTGCATCCACTGCAACAAGTGCATGCCGACGAACTACACCGGGACGCGCTGCGTGCTCGTCGACCGTCGTACCACCCGCAGTGCCACGTGGGGAAAGCCCGAGGGCTACGCCCCGACTTCCGCTGAGTGGGACACGTCACATCCGGCTTCCTGATGGGCTGGGAGATTTCTTCCGTGGCCCGCCGATTCCTGCTTCCTGTCGTGGAGCTGCTGGCTGTCCTGTTCCTGGTCAGCCTCGGGGTCTTCCTGCTGCTGTCGCTGGTCCCCGGTGACCCTGCAGTGGCGGTCCTCGGTGAGGGCCGCACGCCCGCCGAGTACGACGCGCTGCGCGAGCAGCTGGGTCTCAACGACCCCCTCATGACCCGGTACGGCGACTGGCTGGGCGGCGTGCTGACCGGCGACCTCGGCACGTCCCTGGTGCCGCCGCAGACCGCCGTGCTCGACCGGATCACCGCGGCCCTGCCCGTCAGCCTCGAGCTCGCCGTGCTCGGCCTGGTGATGGCGCTCGCGATGGCCCTCCCGCTTGCGATGTGGTCGGCGTACCACCAGGGCGGCCGCGCCGACCGCGCGATCAGTGCCGTCACCTTCGGCCTGCTGTCGATGCCGTCGTTCCTGATCGGCCTCATCCTGATCGCAGTGCTGGTGAACTCGCTCGACATCTTCCCGCGCAACGAGTGGGTGCGGCCCGGTGACGGCCTGGCCGGCAACCTCTCCCACGCCTTCCTGCCGGCGCTGACGATCGCGCTGATGGAGGCCGCGATGTTCACGCGGATCCTGCGCAACGACCTGGTGACCACGCTTCACGAGGATTTCATCCTTGCCGCCCGGGCGCGTGGGATGTCGCCGTTGCGGGTGATGGTCAGCGATGCACTGCGGCCGTCGTCCTTCTCGCTCGTCACGGTGCTGGGCCTCAGCATCGGGCGCCTCGTCGGCAGCACCGTGATCGTCGAGTACCTCTTCTCACTGCCCGGCATGGGCAAGCTCGTCATCGACGCCGCCAATCAGGGCAACTACCCGGTGGTGCAGGGCGCCGTGCTCGTCATCGCCGTCATCTACGTTGGCAGCAATGCGCTGATCGACCGCTCCTACGGACTGCTCGACCCGAGGACCCGCCGTGCTCGCGCCTGAACCCGTCCTCGTCCGGCGCTGTGACACGCGTTCCGCATTGCTCGTGACCGGACTGCTGCTGCTCGGCGCCGGTTCGGCACTCGCCCTGTGGGCTTCCGGCACGACGGTTCTCGTCACGCTGGTCCGGATGCTGGTGCTCGTCGTAGGCATCATCGCTGCGATCGCGGGCCTGGGCCGACTGGCCCGGGCCGCACGCGGCAAGCCGGTCGACGTCGTCTTCTGGCTCGGGATGACGTGGCTGGTGCTGATCCTGGGGGCGGCTGCACTGGCGCCCTGGCTGCCGCTCGGCAACCACGACGACTCGGTGGCGGGCCTGACCGCACCGATCTTCGCGCAGCCGGGTGGGCTGGGCGCCGACTACCCGCTGGGGACCAACAACTACGGCCTGGACGTGCTGGCCCGCGCCGTCTTCGGTGCGCGCACGTCGATCCTCGTCGCCCTGCTGGCGGTGCTGATCGGCACCGTGGTCGGCGGCCTGATCGGCATGGTCTCCGGGTTCGTCCGCGGTACGACGGACCGCGTCGTCGGCATCTTGTCGAACGCGCTGCTCGCCGTACCACCGCTGATCCTGCTGATCGCACTGGGCACGGTCCTCGACCCGAGCATCCGCAGCATCGCCTTCGCGCTCTCCCTGCTGACCATCCCGAGCATGGTCCGACTTGCCCGCGCCAACACGATCACAGTCGCTCAGCGCGAGTACGTGCTGGCAGCGCGTGCCCTCGGTGCCAACCGGATGCGGTTGCTGCTCAGAGAGGTGCTGCCGAACGTGGTGCTGCCCGTGCTGTCACTGGCGGTCGTGATGATCTCGGTGCTCGTCGTCGCCGAGGCGTCGCTCTCCTTCCTCGGCATCGGCATCGAGCAGCCCGCTCCCACGTGGGGCAACATGATCGCGGAGGGCCAGGGCGGCGTGATGGAGGAGAACCCCTACATCGTCGTGGTTCCCGGCATCTGCCTGTTCCTGACCGTCTTCTCCTTCAACCTGCTGGGGGAGAGGGCGCAGAAGCGCTGGGACCCGAGGAGCGCCAAGCTGTGAGCACCCACCTCCTGGAGGTCGTCGACCTCCGCACCGTCTTCCACACCGCCCGCGGTGACGTGCGAGCCGTCGACGGCGTCTCCTTCTCTCTCGCCGCCGGCGAGACCCTGGGCCTGGTCGGCGAGTCCGGATCCGGCAAGTCGGTCCTCGGACGGAGCGTGATGGGCCTGATCAGCAACAGCGCCATGACCACGGTCTCCGGGCAGGTCCTGCTCGAGGGCACCGACGTGCATGCGCTGAAGCCCTCCGCCCGCCGGAGGCTGTGGGGACCTGAGATCGCGATGGTCTTCCAGGATCCGATGACCTCGCTCAACCCGGTCAAGCGCGTCGGCACCCACCTCACGGAGACCTTGCGCCGTCACCTCCGCTGCTCGAGGTCCGAGGCGACCGAGCGTGCGGTGGACCTGCTGCGCCAGGTTGGCATCCCCGAGCCGGCCCGGCGCCTGGCGCAGTATCCGCACGAGTTGTCCGGCGGCATGCGGCAGCGTGTCGTCATCGCTACCGCGCTCGCCTGCGACCCTCGGCTGCTCATCGCCGACGAGCCCACGACGGCGCTCGATGTGACCGTGCAGAAGCAGATCCTCGACCTGCTCGGCTCCCTGGTCGTCGAACGGGACATGGCCATGCTGCTCGTCAGCCATGACCTCGGCGCGGTGGCCGGCCGTACCGACCGCGTCCAGGTCATGTACGCCGGCCGCACGGTCGAGTCGGGGCGGACACGTCCCGTCTTCGCCGCCCCCGAGCACCCCTACACCGAGGCTCTCCTCGCCTCCATCCCGCAGCTCTCGCATCCGCCGCACACGGTGCTCCGCGCCATCGAGGGGAACCCGCCCGACATGGCCAGGCCGCCCCTCGGCTGCCGGTTCGCCTCGCGCTGCAGCCGCGTCGGCGAGGAGTGCACCGCCGTGCTTCCGGCGCTGTCCGTCGTTCCTTCTCCCGTCGCGGCGGATGCGGCAGCGCGCGCCGTCGCATGCCACCACCCGGTCCTGCCGGAGCCCGTCGCGATGGAGGAGGTCGGCCATGGCCGGTAGTGGAACGGCGCACCTGCGCCCCGGTGTCGAGCGTTCGCTGGTCGTGGACGACCTGGTCGTCGAGTTCCGCGTCGCGGCGGGGACCGTGCACGCGGTGTCGGGGCTGAACCTCGACCTGGTGCCGGGAGAGACCCTCGGCATTCTCGGCGAGTCCGGCTGCGGCAAGTCCAGCGCCGGGCGGGCGGTCATGCAGCTGCCGCCACCGACATCCGGCACGGTCCGGCTCGGCGACAACGACCTCACCGGCCTCAAGCCGCGCGCCATGCGCCGGGCGCGAGCCCGGATGCAGCTCGTGCTTCAGGACCCGGTGTCCGCGCTGAACCCGCGACGCAAGGTCAAGGACCTGGTCGTCGAAGGGCTGGAGATCTGGGGCTGGGGCGACCGGCACCGCGACACCTACGTCGATGAGCTGTTGGTCTCGGTCGGCCTGGACCCCGAGACCGTGCGGGAGAAGCGGCCGCACGAGCTGTCCGGCGGCCAGTGCCAGCGGGTCTGCATCGCGCGGTCCCTGGCGCTCGACCCCGACGTGCTGATCTGTGACGAGCCCGTGTCCAGCCTCGACGTGTCGGTACAGGCGCAGATCCTCAACCTGCTAGAGCAGGCGCGTGCGCGGTTCGGCCTCAGCATGGTCTTCATCGCCCACGACGTCGCGGTGGTCAAGAACATCAGTGACCGGGTGCTTGTGATGTACCTCGGCAAGACGTGCGAGGTGTTGCCGTCCGCCGACCTGGAGAACGCGGCGCTGCACCCCTACACGCGGCTGCTGCTGGCCTCCGTGCCGAGCGAGACCGACGCGGAGCAGGCTCTCGATCCGGCCCGCGGGGGTGCCGAGATGACGGAGCTGCCCTCGCCGCTCGACCCACCCTCGGGCTGCCGGTTCCGCACCCGTTGTCCTCTGGCCACCGAGAGGTGCGCCGCCGAGGAACCACAGCTGAGAGAGTTCCGGCCCGGACAGTTCGTGGCCTGTCATCACCCCGAACCACCAGTGGAGGAATGACCGCGATGGCTCTGTACGACGACGCAACGGCCACGGCCCAGGCGATCCGCTCGGGGGAGGTGTCGGCGCGGGAGGTCGTGGAGGACGCGATCGCGCGGATCGAGAAGGACCGCTCCTCGAGCGACGGGGGCCTCAACGCCGTTGTCGCCGATCGGTTCGAGGAGGCGCTCGCCGAGGTCGACGCCGGTCTGCCCGGCGGGCCGCTGCACGGTGTGCCGACCCTGGTCAAGGACCTTGGTATGCAGGTCGCCGGGTTGCCCCTGACCCGCGGCAGCCGGCTGTGGGCCGATGACGTGCAGACAGCCGACAGCGAGCTGGTGCGCCGCTACCGCCGAGCCGGCATGGTGGTGCTGGGCATGACGAACAGCCCCGAGCTCGGCAAGAACGCCAGCACCGAGCCGCTGCTCCACGGTCCGACCCGCAACCCGTGGTCCCCGACCCACTCGCCGGGCGGCTCCTCCGGCGGCTCCGCTGCCGCCGTCTCGGCCGGCTTGGTGCCAGTCGCCCACGGCAACGACGGTGGCGGGTCGATCCGCATCCCGGCCTCGGCCTGCGGGCTGTTCGGGCTCAAGCCGAGCCGGGGCCGCGTGACGACGTACCCGGTCCCGGGGACGCTGGCTTCACCGCTGTCCGCCAACCACGTGTTGACCCGCTCGGTGCGGGACAGTGCGCTGCTGCTCGACCTCTCCTGCGCGCCGTTGCCCGGGGACGCTCTCGCGGCCCCCACGCCGATCAGGTCGTTTGTCGACCAGGCCCGCACCGCACCCCTGCAGCTCCGGATCGGCCTGGTCACGGAGCGCGCCGATGGCGGCGTGGTGTCGCCGGAGGTGGTCGACGCAGTCCGACGTACCGCTGGCCTCTGCGAGGAGCTCGGCCACGTCATCGAGGAGACCGAGCTGGCCTACGACGCCGAGCTGATGATGGGCGGTTTCGCCACCCTGATGGGCGTCTCGCTGCTGGCCGACGTCGAGCACCGCCTCGGCGAGCTCGGCCGCGAGCTGCGCGAGGACGACCTCGAGCCGTTCACACGGATGATTCACGACCACTACCGCTCCACCATGACGCCCGTCCACGTGTACGACGCCCTGGCTGCCGTGCAGCAGGCCGGCTGGCAGCTCGGCGCGCAGTTGCGCGACGTGGATCTGCTGCTGACCCCGACCTTGCCGCTGCCGGTCCCCGAGCTCGGCTTCCTCGACACGACTGACCCGGCGGCGATGTGGCACCGCGGCGGCGACTACTCTTCCTTCACCGCCGTCGCGAACGCGACCGGCATGCCCGCGATGTCACTGCCCTGCGGCCTCGACGCCGCCGGCCTTCCTCTCGGCGCGCACTTCATCGGCGACCTCGGCACCGAGGGCACCCTGCTCGCCCTGGCCGTCCAGCTCGAGGAGGCCCGTCCCTGGCCGCTCCGCGCTCCGGCGTACCGCTGACTCTCGAGTCGTTCAGTGCAAGGAGCCCCCTCCCGCCCAGTGGGCGGGAGGGGGCTCCTGTGGTTGCGGGAAGTGTCAATCCTTCCAGGCACCGCCGAGGAGCAGGAGCGTCTCGGAGGTCGACGTGATGCCGTGGACGTCGTCGTTCCAGGGCATGAAGAACGCGCCGGCACCCATGGCGATCCCGGGGATCGTCTCCTGCCACAGCTCGTTGATCTGGGTCAGTAGCGCCTTGGCGTCCTCACCTGAAGCCGCCTGCAGTTGGTTGATCAGCGTGTCCATCTCCGGGTTCGCGTAGCCCGAGGGGTTCTGCGGGGACTGGCTGTTCAGGTTGGTCGCCAGTCGGGAGTAGGGATCCTCGTCGGGCACGCTCATCGCGGAGACGGCGATGTCGTAGTCGTGGGTGACGTAGATCCGCTGGGTCTGGTCGGCAATGTTGCGCAGGAGATCGGTCTTCACCTCGAAGCCGACAGCCTCGAGCATGGCCTGCACGGTGACGGCCTGGGTCTGGGAGGCCTGGTCGGACTGGCCGATGTACGTCAACTTGCCGTCGTACCCGTCAGCCTTCGCCTGTGCCAGCAGTACCTTGGCCTTCTCGGCATCGAAGTCTGAGGTCTCGACGTCGGTGAAGTATGGCGCGCTGGGGGAGTAGATGTTGCGGCCGGGGAGGCCGGCACCGCCGTTGACGCGCTCGGCGACGACCGTGGGATCGATCGCGTAGTTGATCGCCTGACGTACCCGGACGTCCGAGGAGGCGCGTCCCTCGCGGTTGTTCAGCCAGTAGAGGCTGCCCAGGCCGCTCGGTGCCATGATGCCGGCGAAGCCGTCCTTGCGTGCCTTTTCGAGGGTCTGTGCGGCGCGGATGTTGGCGACGTCGACCGTGCCGTCGGCCAGAGAGGACAGCCGGTCGGCGTCACTGCCGAGCCACACGAAGCGGACCGCCTCCAGGTTTGGCGTGCCGTTCCAGTAGTCGGGGCTTGCCTTCAGCACCAGCTCCTCGGCCGGCTTGTACTCGTCGAGCACGAAGGGGCCCGCGCCGATCGGCGTGAACTTGTCCGGTCCGCCCTTGTACGACGCGGGGGCCATGATCATGCCGGGACCGCTGGCCAGCATGTTCGGGAACGTGATCCAGGCCTGGTTCAGGGTGAAGACCACCTTGGTCGTGCCCTCAGGCTGCATATCCCTGATGTTCGTGGCGAGCAGCAGGGTGTTGTAGCCGGCGTTCTGCATGTAGTAGCCGATGCTGCCGATGACCGCGTTGGCGTCCAGTGGCGTGCCGTCGGAGAACGTGACGTCGTCGCGCAGTTCGAGAGTCCAGACGATGTTGTCCTCGGTGGTGAGGGACTTCGCGAGCCACGGCTCGAAGGCATCCGTCGGCTGGTCGTAGCGCATCAGCACGTCGTACACCGCGGCGAGGGCGTTGCCGCCCGCTGCACCGTTGGGGATCGTCTTGGTCGGGTCGAGGCTGCGCGCCTCGGAGTAGTCCGCGAGGGTCAGCGTGCCGCCGGCCTTCGGGTCGCCCTCGTCGCCAGAAACTCCGACCACACCGGCGGTGTAGACCTCCTGCTTGCTGAGACCCTTGTCGCCTGACTTCTCGTCGTCGCTGCTCGAGCCGGCGCACCCGGCCGCCAGCAACGTGGTCGCCAGGAGCGCGGCGGCCGCCCGGCTCCGTGTCGTGATGCGGTTCCTCACTAGGTCCTCCAGATTGGGGTTCGTCCGGACGCCGCGAGCCGCCGGATTGTGTCGCTCGTCACGTTAGGGACGGCGGGCGACCGGGCCCGGCCGAGGTCTCACTCACCGGGAGGTCGGCGGGCGTCAGAACGCGTACGCCATCAGCTCGCCGAAGAGCTCCTGCGGATCGACGTCCAGGCCGCGTCGGGCGAACCACCCGCACACGTTGGTGCAGTCGCGCAGCAGGAAGTCGAAGCCGCCCGCGTTGCCGACCAGATCCACCAGTTGGGGCAGGTCGATGAT
>JAKFEI010000196.1:0-3010 GCA_036675765.1 Nocardioides sp.
GCCCTGGTGCGCGCCGTCCCGATGGCGCTGTGGGTGTTCTCCGCGGTCACCGTCCCGGTGGTCGTGCTCGCCGGCCGGGTCGGCGGCGACCACAGCGGGCCGTGGGTGCCCGGTGTCGCGTCGGCGCTCGCCCTGGGCTCGGGCGTGGTGGTGCAACTCGTCGCCCGCCGCGCCGAATGGGGACCGCGGGCCGGCATCGTCGGTGCCGTCCTGGCGGCCGCCGGCTTCGCGCTGGCCGTCGTGGTCGACGAACAGCAGGGCGTCGGACTGTTCATCGTCACGGCAGTGCTGCTCGGATCGGCGTACGGGCTGTGCCTGCGGGCGGGCCTCGTGGACGTCGAGACACTCACTCCCCCCGAGCACCGCGGCATCACGATCGGCGTCTACTACGTCTGCACCTACCTCGGCTTCGGGGTGCCCGTGCTGCTCGAGTCCCTGCGCGGGCCCGTCGGCACCGCCACCCCCCTGCTCGTCCTCACCGGGCTGGCCCTGGCGGCGGCTGTCCTGCGGTGGACGCAGCTGCTCGCCGAGGGCTCCGCGATCAGTCGTCGAGCAGGGGAACGATCACGTCACGCATGACCCGCACGATCGACTCCACTTGGGGATCGAGCCCGGCCGCGACATTGCCCCAGACGAGCGCGGTCGCCAGGTGGCCCAGCACGGCGAAGACGTCGGTGTGCGCAAGGTCAACACCGGTGTCCTCGCCCACTGCGTCACCGATGCCAGCCGCGAGGGCCCGACCCACCAGACCCTCAGGATCCATCAGGACACGCAGCGCAAGGTTGGGCTCGCGGTTCACGAACCCGCGCAGGCCGGCGTGGTCGACAACCGTGACCATGAAGCGCCGAGCGCTGTCGAGCGAACGGTCCACCCCCCTGCCGGTGCTCGCCGCTCGTGCGTCGATCCAGATCTCACCGATCGACGCGACCACGACCTTGCCCATCAGCCGGTCCCGGTCGCCGACCCAGCGGTACAACGTCGACCGGCCGATGGCCAGCCGGTCCGCAAGGGTCGCCATGTCGACGCGCTCGTCGGCTGCGAACAGCCGACACGCCACGTCCAGGGCATCAGCTGGCTCAGCCCGTCGAAACTCGGGAAGACCGACGGAACTCATGCCGAAACCATACCACGCGACACTGATCGTCTTTTTATCCAGCATGGGACATTCTTGACATATGTTCCATGCGGATCCTAGTGTTCGGACTCCACCCACCAACCGGGAGTCGTCTTGCGCCCTTCACTGATCCGAATCGCGGCTCTGTCCGCCCTCCTGGCCGGCGTCTCGCTCGCCACCGCCCCTGACCCCGCCGTGGCGGACCGGTCCTCGACCACGCAGCCCACTTCGACCTGCCTGTGGTTCGGCCCGACGTTCACCGCGGACGACTCCGAGCTCAACTACGCGTACCCCGACTCGGGCGCGCTCTACTGGGCGGCTCACTTCGCCATCCCCACCGGTGCCACCCTGGAGTTGCAGGGCGAGTTCGCCCACGCGCGCTACCAGTCTCTCAACGCCTACAACACCACGAACAAGGCTCCGATCGACGCTGTCAACGACGTCAGCACCCACCCCGACGCCGGCTCGATCAACCCCTATCTCCCGCACGCCAAGCGCGACAGCAAGCAGGCGCGTGACTACGCCGTCACCGTCAGCAGCCAGCCGCCTCCGTCCGGTGCGCGCGACACCAACACCCTGTACGCCGGCGTCCCCGGACAGTCGAAGCAGCTCCTCCTGTTCCGGCTGTACCTGCCCGACACCGGGACCGGCCCGACCGGAGGCGTCGCCCTGCCGCGACCGGTGCTGACCCTTGCGGACGGAACCACCGTCACCGGAGACGCCGCCTGCGCCGCCCTCTCCTCGGACCTGCGGACGCCCACCGTCGAGCTGATGGCCCCGACGACGTACTCCGCTCTGCGCGACCAGCCGGGCAAGCCTGCGACCTTCCCGTCCACCGATCCGCTCGCCTGGCACACCTTCTACAACCCGCAGCACACGACCCTGTGCGCCTATCGCGGCCTCTGCGACGGCACGCCCGCCCGGATCGGCGGCCAGTACAGCAATGTCGACAATGCCTACGTCAGCGGCCACATCAACCGCGGCTTCGGAGAAGTCGTCACGCTGCGCGGCAAGCTGCCCCGCACTCCTGCCACCCTCGACGACGTGCACAAGGTCGATCGCAAGGTCGATATGCGCTACTGGTCGCTGTGCACCAACGAGACCAGCGTGACGACGCGGGTCGAGGACTGCGTGTACGACGAGCAGGTCGTCACCGACAAGCACGGCTGGTACACCATCGTGATCAGCCGCACCGGCGACCGCCCGGCCAACGCGACGACCGCGTGCGGGGTGAACTGGGTCGCCTGGCCCGAGCGCGGCGACGGCGCCGGACACCCCGATGACGGATTCCTGATCCTGCGCAACATGCTTCCGTCCGCGACGTTCCCGCACGCCGTGCAGAACACGTCGGTCCCCGGCGACGAGAAGCAGGTCATGGGCGACTACCTCCCGACGAACGACTACAGCAGCCGCGCGGAGTTCGAGGCACGGGGCTGCGCACGCTGACCGCGGTTCCCCGACAACGACGAACGGCGCGGTTCGCATCAACCTGGTTGATGTGAACCGCGCCGTTCTCGTCCGAGCCGCCTGTCAGAATCGAACTGACGACCTAGTCATTACGAGTGACTCGCTCTACCGACTGAGCTAAGGCGGCGTGCTCCACGCCGAGGCGCAGAACAACGTGCGGAAGCATACCGAGGTCAGGCGCCGGGAGAGGAATCCGGGTGGCAGGTCAACCCGACTCGGCCAGGCGCTTGATGTTGAGCAGCTGGCGGCGGGCCATCACCAGGTCGCCCAGGCTCAGCGCTGGAGCCAGCGGCCGGGGCAGTTCCGCCACGATCTTCAGGACCAGCCGGGTCCGTGCCGGAGCGGCCGGGACGAGCAAGTAGGTCATCGTGGCACCCATGATCCGCGCGGTCAGGTGGACCTGGTGCTCGACGGCGAGCACCCGTCCCA
>JAKFEI010000110.1:0-3008 GCA_036675765.1 Nocardioides sp.
TCAGCGCATCATGTCCTCGACGGCGAGCGACGCGAAGGCCATCGCCGCGCCGAGCGGTGCGCCCGGCCCGGGGTAGGCCGAGCCGAAGACCGAGGCCGTCGAGTTGCTGGCGGCGTACAGGCCGGGAATGGGTGCGCCTGCTTCGTCGAGCACGCGTGCTGAGGCGTCGGTGACGAGGCCGCCCTTGGTGCCGAGGTCGGAGAGCACGAACTTCGCGGCGAAGTACGGAGCCCGGTCGAGCGGGACGAGCGCCTTGTTGGGGGTGCCGGCGCTGGCGAAGAAGGTGTCGTACTCGTCCTGGCCGCGACCGAAGTCCTCGTCGATCCCCGTGCTGGTGAAGCCGTTGAAGCGTTCGACGGTCTGCGTGAGGACGGCGGGGTCGAGGCCGGCGGCGATGGCGAGCTCCTCGATCGAGTCGGCCTGCACCCAGGTGCCGGCGGCGAAGTGCTCGGCACGGTCGCCCTCGGGGATCGCGATCGCGGGCAGTGCGCCACCCTCACGGGAGTCGAAGACGAACCACGACGGGGTGCGGTCGTCGGAGCCGGCCATGACCCGGCCGAACTGGTCGTAGGGCAGGCACTCGTTGCCGTACCGCTGCGCTGACTGGTCGACCATCAGGCCGCCGCGGAAGCCGAGCGTGAACGCGCCGCTCCCGTCGGGCTGCAGCAGGCCGGGGCAGAACCAGCCCTCGCCCGACCAGTCGGTGGCGCCACCGATGGCTGCGGCGGCGTCGATGACCTCGCCGGTGTTGGTGCCCTGCGGCGCCATCGTCCACTCGGCGCGACCGGGGGTGCCGTGCGCCGCGCGCCGTTCGGCGCTGCCCTCGAAGCCGCCTGCGGCGATCAGGACGCCGCGCCTTGCGGTGAACTCCACCGGGCCGTCAGGGCCTTCGGCGATGACCGTCGTCGCGCGACCGGTGTCGTCGCGCCGGAAGTCGATGACGTGGTGGCCGGTCGCGATGGTGCCTCCGTCGCGCAGCACGATCGCCGCGAGGCGGCCGATCAGCGCCTGGCCGCCGGACAGGGTGGAGCGGCCGCTGCCGCCGACCCGGTCGCGTTCGACGGGCGGGCGGAGGAGCTCGCCGACGGCGGGATCGAGGTCGCCCCGCTTGATGGTGGCGGGCTGGATGGAGCGGCCCATCGGGACCCGGCCGGGAGCGTCGTAGTACTCCGAGAACGGGATCCACTCGAAGTCCATCAGGTCGTCGGCCTCGAGCTCGGCGACCAGCTTCGGTGCCTGCGTGAGCAGCGCCTCGACCCGCTCCTGGTCCGCCTCCTCGAGGACGGTCGCGAGGTAGGTGCGCGCACCCTCGGTCGAGTCGGGCAGCCCGGCCCGCTGCTGGACGTCGGTGCCCGGCAGCCAGCAGGCGCCGCCCGAGTACGCCGACGTCCCACCGATGAGCGGAGTCCGCTCCAGCACCAGGGTGCTCAGTCCGGCCTTGGCGGCGAGGGCGGCTCCCGTCAGGGCACCGCCGCCCGAACCGACCACCACGACGTCGTACTCCTGCTGCAGGGGCGCGGCCCCGGTGACTGACCCGGTCATGACGAAACGATAACGCGTTCTAGTTTTCCGTGCGCCGGAACGACTGCTCGCTGGTCCGGGTGTGGTGGCGTCGCTGTGCGGCGCGACGCGTGGCACGCTGTCCACATGACAACGATTCTCATTCCCTCGGGGGTGATCGAGCCATGACGTCCACGGAAACGCGACCACGCCGCGCCACGGGGTCCGGCGGCGACCTCCAGGTCTGGGTGGTCCTCGGCGTACTGCTCGCTGCTGCGCCGCTGCCGGCGTTGCTCGGCGGCCGTCTCGACGACCCCGCCTTCCAGACCTGGGCGACGGTCTTCCTGGCGATCGTGGTCCAGTCGATCCCGTTCCTCGTCCTCGGCGTGGTGCTGTCCGGGTTGATCTCTGCGCTGGTCTCGGAACGACTGGTGTCGAAGGTGCTTCCCGACAACCCGTTGCTCGCCGTTCCGGTGGCGGGCGTCGCCGGCATCGCGCTCCCGACGTGCGAGTGCGCGGCCGTCCCCGTGGCCGGCGGCCTCGCGCGGCGCGGGGTGCCGCCTGCGGTGGCGCTCACGTTCCTGCTGGCCGCGCCGGCGGTGAACCCCGCGGTGATCGTCTCGACAGCGGTCGCGTTCCAGGGCCGGTTCGACATGGTCCTGGCCCGCTTCGTCGCCTCGATGCTGGTCGCGGTGGTGATCGGCTGGATCTACGTCCTGGGCGCCCGCCGCCTGCCGGCGCTGCGGATGCCCCGCATCGGCGCCATTGCGCACGGGCACGACGGCGACACGCGATGGAGCCGGTTCCTGGGGGCTGCGTGGCACGACCTGCTGCCCGCGACCGGGTTCCTCGTCATCGGCGCGGTCATCGCCGCCACGATCAACGTCCTGGTGCCCCTTCGATTCGTCGAGTCCGTCGCCGAGCAGTGGCTGCTGGCCATCGTCGTCCTCGCGGCGTTCGCGTTCCTGGTGGCGCTGTGCTCCGAGGCCGACGCCTTCATCGCCGTCAGCCTGACGGCCTTCTCCGACACCGCCAAGCTGGTCTTCCTGGTCGTCGGACCGGTGATGGACGTCAAGCTTGCCGCCATGGAGGCCGGACAGTTCGGGCGACGGTTCGCCGTCCAGTTCGTGCCACTGGTGCTGGTGGTCGCCACCACCGTCGCCTCGCTCGTCGGGTGGG
The DNA here is from genome assembly GCA_036675765.1 of Nocardioides sp. Classification (GTDB taxonomy): domain Bacteria; phylum Actinomycetota; class Actinomycetes; order Propionibacteriales; family Nocardioidaceae; genus Nocardioides. The sequence continues at coordinate 2,680 of JAKFEI010000110.1, forward strand.
TGCTGCTGTGAACCGCAACGCGCAGGCCGTCGTACTGATGGCGCTCGGTGCGGTCGCGCTCCGCGTCGGGATCACCGACGAGTGGACCAAGTACGTCAACGAGTGGATGAAGTGGCCGCTGGTGGTCAGCGGCGTGCTCCTCGTGGGGCTCGCCTTCTCGACCGTCCTCGAGCGGCACGAGGACGACCATCCGACGACCCCGGCAGCCTGGGCGCTGCTCCTCCCGGTGGTGATCGCCTTCGTGGTCCAGCCCGCTGCGCTCGGAGCATTCGTCGCCGACCGACGCGTCAATGACGTGGCGGCGGTGGCGTACGACGACGCGGCGGTCG
>JAKFEI010000080.1:0-2997 GCA_036675765.1 Nocardioides sp.
TCGCTATCTGAAAGTCAGACGGGGCGAACGTTCTCCGCCTGCGGACCCTTCGGGCCCTGCGCAGCGTCGAACTCGACCTGCTGGTTCTCCTCGAGCGACTTGTAGCCGTCACCCTGGATAGCCGAGAAGTGGACGAAAACGTCCGGGCTGCCGTCGGCCGGGGCGATGAAGCCGAAGCCCTTCTCGCTGTTGAACCACTTGACGGTTCCCTGAGCCATGATGTTTCTCCTTGTTGTGTAAAGCAGGAACATTCAGACTAGAACGTTCCTTAACACAGAACCGTAGTGCAGGAGTGGCTGAGCGCAAGGATCGGCGCACAACAGAGTTGATCATTCTTTCCAGTCGCCGGGTGTCCGGAGGTCGTCAGCGGCCCCGGATCGTGCCCTGCACGAAGTCGTAGTCGCCGGACCAACCGTCGCCGGATGCCGGCGTCATGCCGGCGCACCCGGCACGCAGGTTCTCGCAGCGGAACCGCGCACCGCCTGCCGTGTGGATGTCGAGTCGCGACCGGAAGTGCCAGGAGAACAGGTTGCCGTCCCCCGTCGGGTCGGCGCCCCGCGCCTGGCTGTCGGACTGCCAGCGACGGGTCAGGAGGCGGGCGTCAGCCGTCGGGTCGTCCGCGAGGTACTTGTCGAACCAGGCGCTGGTGTACCAGGCGACCAGGTCGATGCCGCGCAGACTGGCGGGGAGCGCCGCCGGCACGTCGTTGAAGTCGAAGTGGGTCCCGCCGCGGATGGTGATCTGCCCCGTGTCGACGCCGGCCTGACTGTGGGCGAGCGAGGCGCGGGACTTCCCGAGCGGGTTCGGCGGAGCGAGGAACGGCACCGGAGCGAGCAGGTAGTCCCCGTTGATCCCGAGGGCGGGCTTCGTGATCCGCGGTGCCGGGCCGGGAGGAGCCTCGAAGCACCGCGTCGGCAATCCGTTCATGATGTCCGGCCTTCCGGAGAAGTCCGGGTTGGGCGCCGAGAACGCCTCGAGCTCATCGGGTGCCGGCGAGACCGGGACGCAGAGGTTGTCGAGTGCGACTCCGGTCGAGACCCGCGGGTCCTGCTGCGTCAGCCAGGAGGTCGCCACCGCGCCGTACGAATGGCCGGTGAGTCCGATCCGCGATCCGTCCAGGAGGTTCCAGAGCGGGTTGTAGGCGGCGTTGCGGCCGGCGGCGACCCGGCGGACCTGCTTGGCGGCGTGCGACGTACCCGTCGTCCTGCTCAACCGGGGGACGTAGGGCTTCGCCGGCGTCGACAGGAAGAAGTCGAGGGCGTCCTGCCCGCCGTCGTGGAAGGTCAGGCCGTTGCCGCCCAGGCCGATCGGCCCGTCGGAGGAACCCTTCGGCGCGAACAGGCCCAGCAGCGGAATGCCGGCGAACGCGTCCTCGAGCTGGTCGGGCTTCGCGCCGAACTGGTCGGACATGCCTTCGCCCTGGACATCGAAGGTCATCACCACGAAGCCGCTGCGGGCCAGGGTCTGGGCGAGGAACCAGTAGATCTCCTCGAAGCCGACGACCGACCCGTTGATGACCACGACGCCGGGACGCTGCGCCGGGCCGCTCCGCGTGGCCCACACGTGGCCGGACATCGTCGCGCCGGAGCGCGAGGTGTAGAGCACCGGCTCGACCAGCCCGCCCTTCGCTGCCCAGCCCTGCACGCGCGGGTCGATCGGGCACAGCACGATGGCGGTGCAGGAGTTCACGTTCGGCTGCCGCTCGGGGTCCGTCAGCATCGTGCGGAACCGGTCGAACTGGTACCGGCTGGTGCTGGCCAGGATCCCGGGGAACAGATCGAGGTGGCGCGTCGCGTTCTGTCCCGTGACACCGACGTTCGCCGCCTCGCACGCAGCCCACTCCGCGCTGGGATAGCTCGCCACGTCACAGGCGGTCGTGGGCGCTGCCTGCGCCGGCGACCCGAGCGTCGGTCCCACGGTCAGCAGGCTGGCCACGACTGCGCCGGCCAGCAGGGCCACCCCGCGACGACGGCCGGATGTGACGGTCTTCACGGGGGCGCGCATGCAGGTTGAACGATCCGGCACCCAGCCGGTGACGTCAGCGCTGGTACGGCGCAGCCCCCGGCCGGGGACGGCGGTAGCGTTCGGCTCCATGAACGCGATTGCTGCACCCGATTCTGCCGTCCGGACCGCCGCCACTGAGCGCCTCGCGGGGCTCGCGACCCCTGCCGGTGCCCTGGGCCGTCTGGGCGACCTCGGCGTCTGGCTGTCGGCCGTGCAGGGCGTGTGCCCGCCCGCTCCGCTCGAGAACGTCCGCCTGGTGATCTTCGCCGGCGACCACGGCGTGGCGCAGCACGGCGTCTCGGCCTATCCGCCGGCCATCACCCCGTTGATGGTGCGCACCTTCGTCCTCGGCAAGGCCGGTGTCTCGGCGCTGGCCAACGCCCACGGCGTGCAGGTGCGGGTGCTCGACATCAGCGTCGACGACGACCTCGAGGGCGTGCCCGCCGACGTCCAGTCGCACAAGGTCCGCCGCAGCAGCGGCGCGATCCACCTCGAGGACGCCCTGACCGCCGAGGAGACGGCCCGCGCGATCGCGACCGGCCGCGCCGTCGCCCGTGAGGAGATCGAGGCGGGCGCGCAGCTCCTGCTGTCCGGCGACATGGGCATCGGCAACACCACGCCCGCGTCTGCGATGGTCGCCGCGGCCCTCGGCCTCCCGGCCGTGGAGGTCACCGGCCGGGGCACCGGCGTCGACGACGCTGCCCTCGTCCACAAGCAGATCATCGTCCAGCAGGCGCTGGACCGCGCCGGCGCGCGGCTCGACGACCCCATCCAGACGCTCCAGGCGGTCAGCAGCGCCGACCTGGCCGCGACCGTCGGATATCTCCTCGAAGCCGCTGAGAGCGGCGTGCCGGTGCTCCTGGACGGCCTGATGTCGGTCGCCTGCGCCCTGACCGCGGACCGGATCGCCCCCGGTGCCGCTGCCTGGTTCGCCGCCGGCCACCGCTCGACCGAGCCGGCGCAGACGCTGGCGCTCGAGAAGCTCGGCCTCGA
>JAKFEI010000376.1:0-2989 GCA_036675765.1 Nocardioides sp.
GTGAGCGGCAGGGCGTCGACGGCGATGATGTCCTTCGGCGACTGGACGGAGCCCTTGCGCTCCTTGACGGCGGCCTGGATCTCCGCGATCACCTCGTCGGTCAGCTCGTGGCCGTCGCGCAGCACGACGACCGCGGTGACCGCCTCGCCGAACTTCTCGTGGGGTGTGCCGATGACGCCCACCTGGGCGATCGCCGGGTGCTCCGCGATGACGTCCTCGACCTCGCGGGGGAAGACGTTGAAGCCGCCCGTGACGATCATGTCCTTGGTCCGGTCGACGATGTACCAGAGTCCGTTCTCGTCCTCCCGCGCCACGTCACCGGTGTGCATCCAGCCGTCCCGGAAGGTCGCGGCCGTCTCGTCGGGCAGCTGCCAGTAGCCGGCCGACAGCAACGGCCCGGCCACGCAGATCTCGCCCGGCTCGCCCTGGGGAACGGGATTGCCGTCCTCGCCCAGCAGCGCTGTCCGGAGGTACGCCGACGGGCGCCCGCAGGACGTCAGTCGCTCCTCGGCCGGCTTGCCGTCAGCGTCCACGTGGTCGCCCTTGGGGAAGTAGGTGATCACCATCGGCGCCTCGGACTGCCCGTAGTACTGGGCGAAGACAGGGCCGAAACGCTCGATGGCCTCCTTGAGACGGACCGGGTTGATGGCGGACGCGCCGTAGTAGACGGTCTCGAGCGAGGACAGGTCGCGGGTGCGCGAGTCCGGGTGGTCCATCAGTGCGTAGAGCATCGTCGGCACGAGCATCAGGGAGTTGATCTTCTTCTCCTCGATGGTGGCCAGCACCTCCGCCGGATCGAACCGTGAGGACACGAAGAGCGTCCCGCCCTGGAGCACCACCGGGACGAAGAAGGCCGCACCGGCGTGCGAGAGCGGCGTGCACATCAGGAAGCGCGGCTCGGCCGGCCACTCCCACTCGGCCATCTGGATCTGCGCCATCGTCGAGAACGCACGCACGGTGCCGATCACGCCCTTGGGCTTGCCCGTCGTGCCGCCGGTGTAGGTGATCGAGGTGATGTGGTCAGGTTCGAGAACCGCGGCCTGCACGGGCTGCGGCGTGAACGATGCGGCGACCTCGTTCAGGTCGGTGCCGACCTCGGCGAGCTCAGCAGGCACCGGCCCGATGGTGAGGACCTGCTTGAGTCCCGGGCACTTGCCGAGGAGTTCGACGGCGCGGCCGGCGAAGTAGGGGTCGATCACCAATGTGGTGATCCCGGCGTCGTTGATGACGTAGGCGTGGTCGTCGGCGGAACCGAGCGGGTGCAGTGACGTGCGCTGGAAGCCCTGCGTCTGGCCGGCGCCGAGGATGAACAGCACCTCGGGCCGGTTCAGTGCGAGGAGTGCACCCGGCGTACCGCGGCCGGCTCCGAGGGACTCGAAGGCCTGGATGTACTGCGAGATCCGGTCGGCGGTCTCCGCTCCCGTGAGCGTGACATCACCCAGATGGACGATGGGACGGTGGGCGTGCCGCTTGAGGGCCGCGACCATCAGGTGGCCGTTGTGGGCAGGCGTACGAAGCGTGTCGGTCACTGGAGGCCTTCGGTTATTGAGGAGCACGTGAGGGACGAGCGTGCGTCTCGAAATATAGAACGTGTTCTAGTCGGCGGCAAGGCTCAACCGGCGCGGCGTTCGACCGGCGCGACGAGCGGCGCCACCCCACCCAGCCGGCGCCGGAAGCGGACCCGGTCGGCGTGCGCGTCGAGGGCGTCCCAGAGTGCCCGGTGTGCGGACCACGGCAGGGGATCCTCGGCGGAGTGCCAGCGCTCGCCGAAGCTGATCCACACCGGGACCCAGCCGGCGGCGCAGTCCCACGCACCCTGCTTGGACTCGATCAGGCGCCGCCGGACCTGGAACGCCGTGCGCGGCCCGTCGACACAGATCGGCGCCGTCCGCACCGGCCAGACCCACAGGTCGAGCTCCATCAGCTCGAGCTCGAGGTCACGGAGCAGGGCAGGGTCCACCAGCACCGTGGCGACGTTCTCGTGCGGCTCCCGCCTCATGGCCGGAACGCTAACCGTCGTCGCCGACAGCGACCAGTGTTCCGGGCAAACTCAGGCCAACAGCTCGGCGACCTGACGGATCTCGGCCGCACTGCGGGAGGACAGGAGCAGGGTCGTCACACCGGTCTCCTCCCACTGCGCCACGCGCTCACGAACCTCACCGGCGGTGCCGATGATGTGCATGTCGTCGACGAGCTCGTCGGGGATCAACGCGGTGGCCTTGTCCTTCTCCCCCGCGAGATAGAGGTTCTGCACCTCCTCGGCCAGGGCCTCGTAGCCCATCCGCGCGAAGACCTGCGTGTGGAAGTTCTGTTCCTTGGCACCCATGCCGCCCATGTAGAGGCTGACGAAGGGCTTCATGGCATCGACGACGGCCTGCTTCTCGGCAGCGTCCTTCACGACCTGGAGGTGACAGGTCGCCGAGATCTCGAAGTCGGCGCGGGTACGACGCGCGCCCGGTCGGGCGAAGCCCTCGTCGAGCCACGGCTGGTACATGCCGGCGCTCTTCGGCGTGTAGAAGATGGGGATCCAGCCATCGGCGATCTCGGCGGTCTGGGCGACGTTCTTCGGGCCCTCGGCGCCGAGCCAGATCGGCAGGTCGGCGCGGAGCGGGTGGACGATCGGCTTGAGCGGCTTTCCGAGGTGGACGGCGCCCGGGCCGTTGTAGGGCAGCGGGTGGTGGGGTCCGGCGTTGATGACCGGCTCCTCGCGGGCCAGCACCTTGCGGATGATGTCGACGACCTCGCGGGTGCGGGCCAGCGGCTTCGAGAACGGCTGGCCGTACCAGCCCTCCACGACCTGCGGACCACTCACGCCCATGCCGAGGATGACGCGGCCGTTGGTCAGGTGATCCAGCGTCAGCGCGTGCATCGCAATGGATGTCGGCGTACGGCCGGACATCTGCACGATGGAGGTGCCGAGCCGCACGCGGCTGGTCTCGCGACCCCACCACGCCAGCGGCGTGAAGGCATCACTCCCCCAGGCCTCGGC
>JAKFEI010000157.1:0-19287 GCA_036675765.1 Nocardioides sp.
TGTGGGCGATACTGGGTTTGAACCAGTGACCTCTTCCGTGTCAGGGAAGCGCGCTACCGCTGCGCCAATCGCCCGTGGTGAATCTTGTGAAGTTGTGTTGTGGAGGTGGGTACGGGATTTGAACCCGTGTACACGGATTTGCAGTCCGTTGCCTCGCCTCTCGGCCAACCCACCGCGAAGGCCACCCAAACCAACAAATCTGGACTGACCTGGTCAGCCAGTGGGTCTGACCTCTCCGAGCGGACAACGAGACTCGAACTCGCGACCTCAACCTTGGCAAGGTTGCGCTCTACCAACTGAGCTATGTCCGCATGCACGCCATCTTCGGGTTTTTCGACCCTGTTCTGGTGCGCGTCAGAACATTAGCCGATGGGGTCGGTGGTGCCAAAACGGGCCCCTCCTTCGGGATGTCGCGGCGGCTCCCAGCGCCTGAACAGGGTGCTTCTAGGGTGGTCCCATGCGCGCGTGGATCAACGGCCGATTGCTGCCCGATGCGACCGCTCCGGCGGTGCCCGTCACCGACCACGGCCTGACGGTCGGCGACGCGGTGTTCGAAGCCGTCAAGGTGGTCGACGGCCAGCCGTTCGCCTTCCAGCGCCACCTCGACCGGCTGGAGCGGTCCGCGGCCGGTCTCGGCCTGGTCGGTCTCGCGCCCGACGACGTACGACGGGGAGTGGCTGCCGTGCTCGACGGCGACCCGATGCCGCTGGGTCGGCTGAGGATCACCGTGACGGGCGGGAACGCGCCGCTGGGGTCCGGGCGGGGAGGCGAGCCGCCGACGCTGATCGTCGTGGCGTCGCCCATGGAGGCGGCGGCGGAGACGACGGCCGTGATCACGGTGCCCTGGCCGCGCAACGAACGAGGTGCGCTGGCCGGGCTGAAGACGACGTCCTACGCGGAGAACGTGGTGGCTCTCGAGGCTGCCCGCGCGAAGGGTGCGACGGAGGCGGTCTTCGCCAACCTCGCGGGCAATCTCTGCGAGGGCACCGGCACCAACGTCTTCTACGTGGTGGACGGCGAGCTGCGCACGCCGACCCTCGCCAGTGGCTGCCTGGCGGGCGTCACCCGTGACCTGGTCCTCGAATGGTTCGGCGGGCGCGAGGTCGATGAACCGCTGGCGGTCGCGGCGGCGGCCGACGAGATCTTCCTCGTCTCCACCACGCGCGACGTCCAGGGCGTGCACCTCTGGGACGACCGGGAGCTCCCGGCGCCCGGTCCGGTCACCCGCGCTGCGGCCGCCGCCTGGGGTGAGCGGGAGCCGGAGCTGCTGGGGTTCGACCGTTGACCGTTGTTCGTCCGCGTGATCAGGGGATGATCCGACGCTGACGCAGGCCGTCGAAGATCTCGACGAACATGGCGCGGGTGTCGACATGGCGGTGAAATCCCATGCGCCTGGCCTTGGAGCCGTCGGCAATGACGTCGTAGTCCCAGCCGAGTACGAAGTCGCCGAAGGCCCACGACGACAGTTGTGAGTAGGGGATCGGCTCGAGGTCGTGCTCGCGCACGATCTCGTCCCAGATCGATTCCTTGTCCGCCATCACGTCCACCAGTGCCAGCGGCAGGGGAGCGGCCGTCTCGAGTCCGAAGCTGTCGGCAATGACCGGCCACATGTCCTGCCAGCGGAACAGGTCGCCGTTGTTGATGTTGAAGGCCTGGTTGGCGCACTCCGGTGTCGTTGCTGCCCAGACGGTCGCCTCGGCGAGCAGGCCGGCATCGGTCATCTCGATGAGGCTCGTCCAGGCGCCGGGCTTTCCCGGGAAGCGCAGCGGCACGCCGAGGTGCTTCGAGATGGTCGCGTACGTCGCCAGCAGCACCGCGAGGTTCATCGGGTTCCCGAGCGCGAACCCACACACCACGGACGGACGGATCGCCGACCACGTCCAGTTCTTGCCGTGCTGGCGTTCCTCCAGGAAGTCCTGCTGGCTGACGTTGAACTCGGGCGGCATGTGGCGGGCGTCGTCCTCGCGGGCAGGGGTCCGGAACGGTCCCAGGTGGGCGCCGTACACCTTGTAGCCCTGCATCAGGCTGACGTGCTCGAGGTTCGTCGCCACGGACTCGATCGTGGTGATCGTGTTGACGAGCATGGTCAGGTTCGGGGCGACGAGCTCTGCCCACGAGGGGCGGTCCTGGTAGGCGGCGTAGAAGACGTGGGTCACGCCGGCGAGGTGCGCGAGCTTCGCAGCAGTGTCGGCCTCATCCAGGAGGTCGACGGCGATGTGGCGAACGCGGTCGGTGTCGACGCCACCGGATCGAGAGAGCCCGACGATCTCCCAGTCGCCCAGTGAGGCCAGGTTCTCGACCAGGTTGCCTCCGATCACCCCTCGAGCTCCGACGACGAGTGCGACCTTGGTTCCGTGCGGCATCAGCTGACTCTTCCCATCGATGAATCGTGAAATGACGATCTGAGTATGGCACAGATCCATCGCACATTGCCGATGCGTCTAGGATGCACTGGTGGAGCCGACGCTGCAGACCGACGAGCTGGAGGCCGCGCTCAAGGCGCTGGCCAATCCGGCGCGGGTGCGGATCCTCGGTTGGCTCAAGGACGTCGGTTCGTTCCCTTCGCAACTGGAACCGGCCGAGGAGGTCGGGGTGTGCCTGAAGCACATCCAGGCAAGGGCGAACGTCTCGCAGTCGACGGCGTCGCAATACATGGCGAGCCTCGCGGCCGGTGGACTGGTGACCGCTACGCGCGTGGGCAAGTGGACTCACTACGCGCGCAACGAGGAACAGATCGCGCGCCTTGCCGAGCACATCCGCCGGGCTCTCTGAGCCTAGGCTCCCGCTGATCCGATCACCGTGAGCTCGACGCCCGCGCCGAGCCGGTAGGGGTTCGTCGCGAGCAGCGCGCCGAGCGCGCGGCGCATCCGTGACACCTCGGCCCGGACCGTCACCTGGTGCTCGCCGTCGCCGTACAAGCGATGGCTGAGGGTGGCTGCGGTGACGCCGACGCGGCCAGCCGCGCCGAGGATGGCCACGATGTCGGCGTGCCGGGGTGACAGCGCCACGCGCCAGGGAGCGTCGCCCCCGGTGACCTCGAGCATCGCGGGGGAGGTGGTCAGGTCGAGGGTGGCGCGCAGCACGTACCCGTCGCCGGACGGACGGATCAGCCATCCACCGCGCAGTCGCTCGGGCAGGCAGAGGCCCAGGCCCGGTACGGCGAGCGCCCGGTCAGCGCGCGGTGCTTCCACCCGGTCGCGCACCGCGACGCCCTGGTGGGCGGCCACCCAGCCGTGGTCATCGACCACGAGCAACGGTCCGTTGGCGCCGGACAGCAGCGGTTCCGCCGTACGCCGGAGCAGCTCGAGACCCTCCTCGTGGTGTCGCCACAGCCGGGCCTCGGCGAGCCGTACCGAAGCCGTCACGAGGGCTTCGATCGCCGGATGCAAGGTGAGGGCGGGTCCGCTGACGTCGACGATGCCGAGCAGGCTGCCGTCGATCGGGTCGTGGATGGGGGAGGCCGTGCAGTACCAGGGCACCTGTGCGTTCTCGAAGTGCTCGGCCGAGAACAGCTGCACCGGAGCGGATTCCGCCAGCGCCGTGCCGATGGCGTTGGTGCCGACGGCGCCCTCGGTCCAGACCGCACCCTCGGCGAAGCCGAGGTGGTCCGCCTGGCGCTTGACCCGAGGCGAACCGCTGCGCCACAGCACGATCCCGTCGGCATCGGCCACCACGACGAGATAGTTCGACGCGTCGGCAGCACTGAGCAGGAGCTCCCGGATCTCGTCGATCACCAGCGACAACCGGGAGGTCCGCCGCCGCTCGTCGACTTCGAAGGGAGCCAGCGGATCGCGGCCGTTGCGCCCGTCGGGGTCGACACCGAGACCGAGCACCCGGCTCCACGAGCGGGCCACCACCGGACGTGGCCGTTCCTGGGGCGCACCACCGGAGAGCACGGCATCGTGGATCCGGACCAGGTCACGAGCTCGCGCCGCCAGATCGGTGGGTGCGGCCATGCAGCAACTGTAGGTCCGGCGTGTGACCAGGGCCACATGCAACAACGTGCAACGGTTCCGCCCGAGAGCCGCGCGGCAGTGTCCTGAGGACATGACCCAACTCGACGAACGTCCCGCCATGACCGGCGTCCCCGCAGATCCAGCGACGGCCTGGTTCGCTGCCTTCGAGGACGCACTGACCGCTCGCGACATCGACCGCGCCGCCAGCCTCTTCGCTGCCACCAGTTTCTGGCGCGACCTGGTCGCCTTCTCCTGGAACCTCACCACGGTGGAGAACCCGGACGGCGTCATCGACCTGCTCGCCCAGACCCTCGACCGCGTCGACCCGAGTGGGTTCCAGCTCTCCGAACCGGCGACGACCGCCGATGGAGTCACGACTGCGTGGTTCGAGTTCGAGACGGCCGTCGGTCGTGGCCGCGGCCTGCTCCGGCTCGTTGACGAGGACGGGCCGAAGGCCTGGACCTTCCTCACGACGCTGTACGAGCTCAAGGGCCACGAGGAGCCTCGTGGAGTACGACGTCCGATGGGCGCCGAGCACGGCGCGACCCGCGACCGGGTGACCTGGGCGGAGAAGCGCGACGCCGAGGAGGCGGCCCTCGGGGTCGACACCCAGCCGTACGTGCTCGTCGTGGGCGGCGGACAGGGCGGCATCGCCCTCGGCGCGCGGCTGCGCCAGCTCGGCGTACCCGCACTGGTGATCGACAAGCACCCGCGACCGGGCGACCAGTGGCGCAACCGCTACAAGTCCCTCTGCCTGCACGACCCGGTCTGGTACGACCACCTGCCCTACCTCAAGTTCCCGGACAACTGGCCGGTCTTCGCGCCCAAGGACAAGGTCGGCGACTGGCTGGAGTTCTACACCCAGGTGATGGAGGTGCCCTACTGGTCCAACACGATCGCGACGAGCGCCGCCTACGACGAGGCGGCAGGGGAGTGGACGGTCCACCTGGAGCGCGAGGGAAAGCCGCTCGTCCTCAAGCCGACCCAGTTGGTGATGGCGACCGGGATGTCCGGCAAGGCCAACATCCCGGCCATCGCGGGCCAGGACGTGTTCACCGGTGAGCAGCACCACTCGTCGCAGCACCCCGGCCCCGACGCCTACGCCGGCAAGAAGGTCGTGGTGATCGGCAGCAACAACTCCGCCTTCGACATCTGCGGGGCGCTGTGGGAGCACGGCGCCGACGTCACGATGGTGCAGCGGTCCTCCACGCACATCGTGAAGAGCGACACCCTGATGGACATCGGGCTCGGCGATCTCTACTCGGAGCGGGCGCTCGAGGCCGGCGTCACCACCGAGAAGGCCGACCTGGTCTTCGCGTCGTTGCCCTACCGGATCATGCATGAGTTCCAGATCCCGCTCTACGACCAGATGAGAAAGCGCGACAAGGACTTCTACGACCGGATGACGGCGGCCGGTTTCGACCTCGACTGGGGTGATGACGGCTCGGGCCTGTTCATGAAGTACCTGCGCCGCGGCTCGGGCTACTACATCGACGTCGGCGCGGCCGAGCTCGTCGCCAGCGGTGACGTGAAGCTGGCCAAGGGCGAGGTCGACCACCTCGACGAGCGTGCCGTCGTACTCGAGAACGGAACGGAGCTGCCGGCCGACCTCGTCGTCTACGCCACCGGCTACGGCTCGATGAACGGCTGGGCCGCCGACCTGATCAGCCAGGAGGTGGCCGATCGCGTCGGGAAGGTCTGGGGCCTGGGCTCCGACACGACCAAGGACCCCGGGCCGTGGGAGGGGGAGCAGCGCAACATGTGGAAGCCGACGCAGCAGGAGAACCTCTGGTTCCACGGCGGCAACCTGCACCAGTCGCGCCACTACTCGTTGTACCTCGCGTTGCAGCTCAAGGCCCGTCACGCGGGCCTCGAGACGCCGGTCCACCGGCTCCAGGAGGTGCACCACCTCGGGTGATCGCCGGGCCAGGTCAGGGGTACGACGACCCGGCCCGATTCCGGTGAGGTGATCGAGATGCGCTAAAGTCTGCGCCGCATCACGATCGGGCGATTGGCGCAGTGGTAGCGCGCTTCGTTCACACCGAAGAGGTCACTGGTTCGAACCCAGTATCGCCCACCGAGAAGCCGCAGTCAGCGACACAAAGAGACCCCCAGCCGGGTGAATCGGCTGGGGGCTCTTCGTTTTCACCGGGGTAGGTTCCCGGCAACCGGGTAACGCGCGTCTACGTACTCGGCGCGTTGCACTGTGGGAGAGCGCCGGACCCTCGACGAAGGAATGTCCGCATGGCCACGAAGCGACCGCCCGCCAGCACTCCGGACCAGCGCGGCGAGGGGGACGAGCTGCATCAGGGCGTCAAGCGCGGTGAACGGATGACGACGGCGACCGGCACTCCGCTCGGCGACGGCCAGAACTCCCTCAAGGCCGGCGATCGCGGGCCGACCCTGCTGGAGGACTTCGCGTTTCGCGACAAGCTGTTCCACTTCGACCACGAGCGGATCCCCGAGCGGGTCGTCCATGCGCGCGGGTACGGCGCACACGGGACCCTCGAGTGCCTCGACCCGATCCCGGACCTGACCAGGGCTGCCCCGTTCCAGGCGAAGGGCAAGAAGACCGAAGCGTTCGTCCGGTTCTCCACGGTCGCCGGCAACCTCGGCTCCCCGGACCTAGCGCGCGATGTTCGTGGCTTCGCGGTGAAGCTCTACACCGACGAGGGCAACTGGGACATCGTCGGCAACAACATCCCGGTCTTCTTCATCCAGGACGCGACGAAGTTCCCCGACCTCGTCCACGCGGTCAAGGAGGAGCAGGACCGCGGTTGGCCGCAGGCCGCGTCCGCCCACGACACCTTCTGGGACTTCGTGTCGCTCATGCCGGAGTCGACGCACATGCTGTTGTGGGCCATGAGTGACCGGGCGATCCCGCGTTCCTTCCGGTTCATGGAGGGATTCGGTGTCCACACGTACCGGTTCGTCAACGCGGACGGTCAGGACACCTTCGTCAAGTTCCACTGGAAGCCGCGGCAAGGCCTGCAGTCGGTGGTCTGGAACGAAGCGCTCAAGATCAACGGCGCCGATCCGGACTTCCACCGCCGTGACCTCTATGCCGCGATCGACTCCGGCGACTTCCCGCAGTGGGACCTCGGGGTGCAGGTCTTCGACGAGAGGTTCGCCGACGGGTTCGACTTCGACGTCCTCGACGCCACCAAGGTGATTCCCGAGGAGGTGTTGCCGGTGCGCATCATCGCGCGGCTGACCCTGGACCGGGTCGTCGACAACGTGTTCGCCGAGACCGAGCAGGTGGCGTTCGGCACCCACAACGTCATTCCCGGCGTCGACTTCAGCAACGACCCGCTGTTGCAGGGCCGCAACTTCTCCTACCTCGACACCCAGCTCAAGCGCCTCGGCAGCACGAACTTCACCCAGCTCCCGGTGAATGCGCCTCGCTGCCCGGTCCTGCACTTCCAGCGCGACGGGCACATGCAGACCGACCCGCAACTGGGGCGGGGCAACTACGAGCCCAACTCGCTGACCGGCGACGACCGCGGACCGCGCGCAGACGTCACCCATGGCTATCAGAGCGTGGTCCGGCAGGAGCAGGGGCCGACACGACGGCTGCGGGCCGAGTCCTTCGCCGACCACTACAGCCAGGCGCGGCAGTTCTTCGTCAGTCAGACCGACGTGGAGCGGGACCACATCGTCGCGGCGTTCGCCTTCGAGCTCGGCAAGGTCGAGGACGCGAAGATCCGCACCCGGATGCTGGCCAACCTCCGCAACGTCGCTGACGACCTGGCCCAGCGAGTCGCTCACCAGCTGGCCATGCCGTTGCCCGACGCCTCGCGCGCCGCCGTACCCACCCGTACCGACCTGCCCGAGTCACCGGCCCTGAGCATCCTGCTCAACGGCCCCGGGTCCTTCGCCGGCCGCAAGCTCGGCGTGCTCGTGACCACCGGCAGCGACAAGGCCCTCGTCCACGCCGTCACGTCGGCCTTCGAGGACGCCGGCGCCGTCGTGGAGTACGTCGCACCGGCGATCGGACCCGTCAAGCTCAAGGGCGGCGGCTCCCTCACCCCTGACCACGCGATCGACGGCGGCCCCTCGGTCCTGTTCGACGCAGTCGCGCTGCTGCCCTCCGCGGACGGTGCCGCTGACCTCGCCGGCCGGGCCAGCGCACGGGACTTCGTCAGCGACGCCTTCGCCCACCACAAGTTCGTGGGCCTCGGACCCGATGCTGCTGCGCTGCTGGCGGCGGCCGGGGTGGTGCCGGACGACGGCTTCGCCGAGCTCGCGGCAGCAGGCGATGCGACCGACTTCTTCTCCCTGTGCGGAGCCCTGCGGCACTGGGCCCGCGACGTGCGCGCCTGAGCGGTGCCTGCCTGAGACGTCGGTGCCTGGGACGCAGCTGGCGAGAGCGGACCGTCTCACCCTGCACCCGGGTTCCTTACTCCCGCGCGGCGCGCGGCGGTCGGTCGGTACGATCGAGACCCGGCCATCCGGCCGCGTCTCAGCACGTCTCGGGAACCACCACCAAGGAGTCATTTCGTGTCCGACATCAAGGTCGCCGTACTGTCCGCCGAAGCGCGCCAGGACTCGACGGTCGCCACGGGCACGAAGGCCTGGGAGCTGTTCCGCGACGACGCCGACGTCATCGCGGCGCGGGTTGCCGGCGAGCTCAAGGACCTGTCCTACGAGCTCGTGGACGGCGACGAGGTCGAAGGCGTGGCGATCACCAGCCCGGACGGCCTCGACATCCTGCGCCACTCGACTGCGCACGTGCTCGCCCAGGCCGTGCAGCAGCTCTTCCCGGAGGCCAAGCTCGGCATCGGTCCGCCGATCGCCAACGGCTTCTACTACGACTTCGACGTCGAGACCCCGTTCGTGCCCGAGGATCTCGTCAAGATCGAGACCGCGATGCGCAAGATCATCAAGGAGAACCAGCGGTTCTCCCGTCGCGTCACCACGGACGCCGACGCGCTCGAGGAGCTGAAGGACGAGCCCTACAAGGTCGAGCTGATCGGCCTCAAGGGGTCCGCTGCCGACGCGGCCGAGGGCGCGGGCGCCGAGGTCGGCGCCGGCGAGCTGACCATCTACGACAACCTCAACCGCAACAACGAGGTCGCGTGGAAGGACCTCTGCCGCGGGCCGCACCTGCCGACCACCAAGCGGGTGCCGGCGTTCAAGCTGATGCGCAGCGCTGCGGCGTACTGGCGGGGCGACGAGAAGAACAAGCAGCTCCAGCGGATCTACGGCACCGCGTGGCCGAGCAAGGAGGAGCTCGACGAGCACCTCCACCGCATCGAGGAGGCCGAACGCCGCGACCACCGCAAGCTCGGCCGCGAGCTCGACCTGTTCAGCTTCCCCGACGAGATCGGCTCCGGCCTCCCGGTGTTCCACCCCAAGGGTGGCGTCATCAAGCGCGAGATGGAGGACTACGTCCGCCGTCGGCACATCGAGGAGGGCTTCGACTACGTCGGTACGCCCCACATCGCCAAGGAGGGGCTCTTCTACACCTCGGGCCACCTCCCGTACTACGGCGACGGCATGTTCCCGGCGCTCGACGTGGACGGCATGGACTACCGCCTCAAGGCGATGAACTGCCCGATGCACAACCTGATCTTCCGCTCGCGCCAGCGCTCGTACCGCGAGCTCCCACTGCGCCTGTTCGAGTTCGGCAGCGTCTACCGCCACGAGAAGTCCGGCGTGATCCACGGCCTGACCCGCGTGCGCGGGTTCGCCCAGGACGACTCGCACTCGTACGTCACCCCGGAACAGGCGCCCGACGAGATCCGCCACCTGCTGAACTTCGTGCTCAGCCTGTTGCGCGACTTCGGCCTCAACGACTTCTACCTCGAGTTGTCGACGCGCGACGACCGCAAGGACAAGTTCATCGGGTCCGACGAGGACTGGGCGATCGCGACCAAGGTCCTCGAGGACGTCTGCATCGAGACCGGTCTCGAACTGGTCCCCGACCCGGGTGGCGCGGCCTACTACGGCCCCAAGGTGTCCGTGCAGGCCCGCGACGCCATCGGCCGTTCGTGGCAGATGTCGACGATCCAGTACGACTTCAACCAGCCCTCGACCGAGCGCTTCAACCTCGAGTACGTCGCCGCCGACGGCTCGCGCCAGCAGCCGGTCATGATCCACTCGGCGAAGTTCGGCTCCATCGAGCGGTTCATGGGCGTCCTGACCGAGCACTACGCCGGTGCGTTCCCCCCGTGGCTCGCGCCGGTCCAGGTCCAGGGCATCCCGATCGCCGAACGGCACAACGACTACCTCTACGAAGTCGCCGCGGAGCTGAAGAAGCACGGGATCCGCGTCGAGATCGACGAGTCGGACGACCGGATGCAGAAGAAGATCCGCAACGCGCAGCTCCAGAAGGTGCCGTTCATGGTCATCGCCGGTGACGCCGACGTCGAAGCGGGTGCCGTGAGCTTCCGCTACCGCGACGGTCGTCAGGACAACGGCGTCCCGATCGCTGAGGCTGTCGAGCGTGTCATCGAGGCCGTCACCGGCCGAGTGCAGGTCTGAGCATGCTCCGGCGGGCATCGGTTGCGGCCTCGTCGGTCCTGTTGCTCCTGCTCGCGGGGTGTGGCGGCACCGACCCGACCGCTGGCGCTCCGCCGCGCCCGCCGGCCAGCACCGCCACGACGGAGGCAACGGCGGCGACCGACACCGGTCGTCCCGGAGGCGACGCCGGTGATCCCGGCGCCGACGCGAGCAACCTGGCCGAGGCCGCGGAGAACCTCGCTCGCGAGGGCAACCAACCCACCAGCAACATCGCCCCGCGTGACGGTGAGGTCCTCGGCGGCGACGTGAGCTGGCCGCAGTGCCCCAAGGGAATGGGGATCCCCGAGAAGCAGGGCCTCGGCATGCCGATGCCGCTGCCTGCGGCGGAGTACGTCGTACTCGGCCTGACCAACGGTCCCGGCTTCACGCCCAATCCGTGCCTGGCCGACCAGGTGAAGTGGGCCAAGGACAACGACGTACTCGTCGCCGTCTACGCCGTGTCGAGCTATCCCGACAAGGCCACCCTCGACAAGTACGGCGCCGACGGCCCGCACGACGCCTCGACGAAGATCGGTCGACTCAAGAACGTCGGCTACCAGCAGGCTCGCTTCAACATCGGCACCATGGGCCAGGTCGGACTGCTCAGCCCGATCGTCTGGATCGACGTCGAGCCGGTCCCGGTCTTCGAGTGGAGCGACAACCTCCAGGCCAACGCTGCGGTCATCGAGGGTGTCGCCCGTGGGTACGTCGACGCCGGCTTCCGGATCGGCGTGTACTCCACGCCCAGCCTCTACCAACGCGTCGTCGGCAACCTGAACCTCGGGGGAGTCCCGGAGTGGCGGGCCGCCGGTCAGACCTCGCGTGCGGAGGCGCGGAACCGCTGCGGCGACGACTGGTCGATCCAGGGCGGGCCCGCCGTCATGGGTCAATGGGTCGAGGAACGCCGGGACCAGAACATCACGTGCCCAGGCATCGCGCGGGACCTCGGACAGTGGTTCCACCGGTACACCTGAGCGCCGTTGGCTAGTCTGCGCATGGTGTGCCGGACCTCCGGCGAATGGGGGGCCGCACGTGGGGCGAAAAAGGACAGGGGAGTGCTGATGTCTTCGGACGACAGCCCGGAGTTGCTGGACGGGCGCCGGACCAGGTGGCAGGAGCACAACCAGGTGCGCCGGCAGGTGATCATCGACGCTGCCATCGCCGTCATGGAGCGACAGGCGCCGGGCGAGGAGATACAGGTGCAGTCGGTGGCCGACGAGGCCAAGATGAGCCGCACCGTCATCTACCGCCACTTCGAGGACCGGACCGATCTCGACCGGGCAGTCCAGCGCCAGGTCTGTGAGGACGTCGGCGCCGCACTGCTGCCCGCGCTCTCGTACGACGGCACACCGGACCAGATCATTCACCGGATCGTCGGCAGCTTCATCCGGTGGGCCGAGGCCCACCCGAGCCTCTACTGGTTCGCCGAGCGCGACCTCGCTGGTTGGGGTCCGAGCCCCCTGGGGCAGGCCATCGAACAGGTGGCCGAGGGCATCGAGGGGCTCATGGCGATCGTCGTGGGCGCCGTCGGAGTCGAGCTCAGCGACGACGACCGTGCTGCGCTCGACCCGTGGGTCTTCGGCATGATCGGTGCCGTCTTCGCCGCGGTCCGACGCTGGCTCGAGCGCGACGTGCGCGAACCGAGCATCGACACCTGCATCAGCATCCTGTCGGAGTCGATCTGGCTCCAGATCAACGGCCTGGCGCTCTCGCGCGGCATCAACCTGCCTGACCTGCCGATCGTGGACCTCCTGCAGGCGCTCGCTCCCGACAGCGAAGGGGCGTGAGCCGGGCCGTGTCCGACCTCAACCGGCTGGACCGGCTCTGGACGCCGCACCGGATGGCGTACGTGCGGGGCGAGGAGGAGACCGACCAGCCCGCGCACGCAGCACCCCGACCGGTGTGCCCGTTCTGCCGGATCACCGCCGACCCGGCGACGTCGACCGACGACTCCCTGGTCGTCGTACGAGGGGAGACGGCGTACGTCGTACTCAACCTCTATCCGTACAACCCGGGCCACCTCATGGTGTTGCCGTACCGACACGTCGCCGACTACGCCGACCTGACGGACGCCGAGACCTACGAGGTGGCGGTGCTGACCAAGGCGGCGCTGCGCACCGTCCGGTCCGTTTCGCAGCCACAGGCCTTCAACGTCGGGCTCAACCTCGGCGAGGCGGCGGGTGGATCACTGTCGGGCCACCTGCACCAGCACGTGGTGCCGCGCTGGTCAGGAGACTCCAACTTCATGACCGTGATCGGCGGCACCAACACGTTGCCCCAGTTGCTGGAGCAGACCCGCGACCTGCTCGCGGACGCCTGGCACACCGGGACCGTCGGGTAGCGACGAGCGCCAGCACGTCGGGTGTCGAGACGCGCTGGTAGGTTCCGACCCGTGTTGGAGCGCTTCAAGGAGTTCTGGGGCGGGACCGTGCTGTACCCGTTCGTCCGCCTGTTCATCCGGTTGGGCATCAGCCCCGACGCGGTGACCCTCGTGGGCACGATCGGGGTGGTCGTGGGCGCGCTCGCGTTCTTCCCGCGCGGCGAACTGCTCTACGGCGTCCTGTTCATCACGGCGTTCGTCTTCAGCGACCTGATCGACGGCCGGATGGCACGCGAGATGGGCCGCGCGTCGAAGTTCGGTGCGTTCTGGGACTCGACCCTCGACCGGATCGGTGATGGTGCGATCTTCGGCGGCCTCGCGCTGTACTTCGCCGGCACCGGCGCCGGCCAGGGCGACAGCTACCTGTACCTCTGCGTGAGCCTGTGGTGCCTGGTCATGGGCTCGGTCACCTCCTACGCCCGCGCCCGCGCCGAGTCGCTCGGCATGGACGCCAAGGGCGGCATCGCCGAGCGGGCCGACCGGCTCGTCTCCATCCTGGTGATGACGGGGCTGTCGGACATCTTCGACCTGCCGATCCTGATGGAGATCACCCTCTGGGTGCTCGCGGTGGCCAGCGCCTACACGGTCGTCTTCCGCGTCCTGAAGGTGCGACGTCAGGCGATCGCGGAGGAAGCCGCCGCCGTGGCGTCCACCGACGCCCCCGAAGCGTGAGGTTCGAGCAGGTCGCCGTAGAATCGGTGGCATGAGCGAGCAGCAGGAACAGGGCACCACCCGGGTCAAGCGCGGCATGGCCGAGATGCTGAAGGGTGGCGTCATCATGGACGTCGTCACGGCCGACCAGGCGAAGATCGCCGAGGACGCCGGCGCCGTTGCGGTGATGGCGCTGGAGCGTGTTCCCGCCGACATCCGCGCCCAGGGTGGCGTGTCGCGGATGAGCGACCCGGACATGATCGACTCGATCATCGAGGCCGTCTCGATTCCCGTCATGGCCAAGGCCCGCATCGGCCACTTCGCCGAGGCCCAGATCCTGCAGTCCCTCGGTGTCGACTACATCGACGAGTCCGAGGTCCTGACCCCGGCGGACTACGCCAACCACATCGACAAGTGGAACTTCACGGTTCCTTTCGTCTGTGGTGCGACCAACCTGGGTGAGGCGCTGCGCCGGATCACCGAGGGTGCGGCGATGATCCGTTCCAAGGGTGAGGCCGGCACCGGTGACGTCTCCAACGCCGTGACCCACATGCGCACCATTCGTGGCGAACTGCGTCGCCTGTCCTCGCTGCCCGAGGACGAGTTGTACGTCGCGGCCAAGGAGCTCCAGGCGCCGTACGAGCTGGTGGCCGAGGTGGCCCGCTCCGGCAAGCTTCCCGTCGTCCTGTTCACCGCCGGTGGCATCGCCACCCCCGCGGACGCGGCGATGATGATGCAGCTCGGTGCCGAGGGCGTGTTCGTCGGCTCGGGCATCTTCAAGTCCGGCAACCCCGCGGAGCGGGCCGAGGCGATCGTCAAGGCCACCACGTTCCACGACGACCCGGACGTCGTCGCGAAGGTCTCGCGCGGTCTCGGTGAGGCCATGGTCGGCATCAACGTCGAGGACATCCCGCAGCCGCACCGCCTCGCCGAACGCGGCTGGTGACTCCTGCCGGACATCGTCCGGCAGCGATTCGCATCGGCGCCGATCACCCTCGGAACCGATGGATTGACAATTTCCGCTGACCCCTTGGTTAAAACTTGGGACAAAGTCCCGAATCCCCGAACAGGGCATGCCCTGTCGTGGTCCCCTTCGGTTGAGCCGGTGAGGCAATCGCCTCCCGGAGAACGGCTCATCAAGTGGACCTGGGGACACAGGTCCAATGGGGACTGGAGAAGTCAATGAAGAAGTCAACCAAGGGCGCGCTCGCAGCTGGATCTGCGGCGGTTCTTCTCATGGGTGGTGCGGGCACCCTTGCTTACTGGACTGACAACGCCACGGCTGCTGGGACCGAGATCGCGACCGGTCACCTCAAGCTGATCGAGGCCGACTGTGGCGACGGCTGGCTGCTCGACGCCGGCACGCCTTCCGAGGCGCCGTTCGTGGCGCAGTTGCTGGTACCGGGCGACTCGGTGAGCCAGACCTGCACCTACGAGGTCGACTCCGTGGGTGACCACATCGCCGCCGAGATCGCCGTCGACCAGGGCGCCGGATTCACCGGCGACGCTGAACTGCTCGAGGAGCTGGACCTGAGCGCGTCGACGATCGAGGTCGACGGTACGCCGTACGTCGGCGCGGTCGCCGTTGATGACGGTGACGTCGTCGAGGTCACCTTCGTGGCCCAGTGGCCGTTCAACGACGCGATCGACGACGAGCCGCTGGTTGAGGGCGCAGGCGCCATCGACAACGGGTCGAACGTCTTGGGTGGCCTCCAGGCCTCTCTGGACGCGGTCGGTGTGACGCTCACCCAGGTCGACACCCACTGATCGGATTCACGATGGGGCGTGGCCGGGCCTCTCTCGGGTGGCTCGGCCAACTCGTCGCCTGGCTCGTGATCCTGGGTGTGGTGGTGGTCCTTGCGGTCGCGGTCGTCGTACCGCGGCTCGCAGGGGCCACGCCCTACACGGTGCTCACGGGGTCGATGCAGCCGACGTACCCACCGGGAACCCTGGTCGTCATGAAACCCGTCCCGATCGAAGAGATCGGCACTGGCGACGTGATCACCTATCAGCGTCAGTCGGGGAAGTCGACGGTCGTCACCCACCGGGTGGTGGCAGTCGGCACTCGCACCGACGGTCAGCAGTTCTTCACCACTCAAGGTGATGCCAACAACACAGTGGATGCTGAACCGGTTCGTCCGGTCCAGGTCAAGGGCCGGCTCTGGTACGCGGTGCCTTACCTCGGCCACGTCAACAGTGCCCTGACCGGGCGCCAGCGACAGACGGCCGTGATCGGAGTCTCGACGATCCTGATCGGCTACGCGGCCTTCATGTTCGTCGGTTCGATCCGGGACCGACGTCGGCGTCCAGTTGAACCAGAACCAACGAGTAGCACCGAACCGGCCGAGGAGGCGAACACACGTGGCGAACCCGCAAGCGGCAGCAACGATGCGTCGTTCCCCTGGCCGGCTGTGTGCGCAGCGGTCGTCGGAGCAGTGGTCATCGCCATCGTGGTCCGCCGTATCCGCAGCGCCGTCCGCTGAACAGCACCACTGATCCGAACATCCATTCTTCGAAGGAGAGCCCGACGTGATCCGTCGCCTCGTACCGATCGTGGCCACAGCCGTGCTGGCTGTCGGTGCCACGGCTGCGCCGGCACACGCGGACGACGAAGTCGGGCTGAGCGTCGATGGGGTGAGCTGGGCCGACCAGCTTGCGGCACCACTGTTTGACGACGGCCTTCGTTGGGCGCCAGGTGACACGGATGACGCGTCGTTCCTGGTGCGCAATGACGGGCCGTCCGCGGGCGAGGTGACAGTGGATGTCGTCGCCACCGACCCGGACGGGCTGCTCGCGTCGGACGCCTTCCTGCTCGAGGCCCGTGTCGGCACGGGGCCGTGGGTCGAGGTGCTCGAAGGCAGCACCCGACTGGACCCGGTCCTGCTCGACATCGCGCAAGGTGCCCGCGCCCGCATCACGGTCCGCGGGACCTTCGACCCCGCAACGACAGATCACCAGGACGAGATCGCGCCCTTCCACGTGCGAGTCACCGTGGCCGAGGACGGCGACATCGGCGGTGTCGATGAAGAGGGAGGCGAGGTCGGTGGAGTGGAAGGGGGCCTTCCCGACACAGGTTCGGGATTCGGTGTCGGGCTGATCTGGCTCGCTGCCGGGTTGATCGGTGCTGGCTTCGCACTGGTCCTCCCGCGACGCCAGCGTGTGGAGGTGATCGCCCGTGGACAGGCGTGAGGTGGACAGGCGTGAGGTCAAGGACCGCGCAGCTCGACGCCGCTGGTTCGGCCGAGGCCGGACGCGCGCACTGTTGTCCGCCGGCATGCTCGTCGGCATCGGAGCAGTCGCCACGTCGGCGTACTGGACCGACGCCGAGCAGGTCCCTGGCACCACGATCAACTCGGGCACGATGCACATCGACCTCGCGGCGAACTTCCGCCAGCGGCCGGAGTCGTACGCCTGGAACGCATTCGTCCTCACGGGCCTGACACCCGGCACCAGCAAGTCCGCCGAGCTGCCGGTGACGAACAACAGCCGCGGCGGCGTGACCTTCTCGTACCGGATTCAGACGAGCGCTCCCGGAGCGCTCGGTGCAGCACTGGAGGTGTCGGTCTACCGCGGCGCCACGTCCAACGGCACGACCTGCACCGGCGGAACGCTCCTCGGCAGCGCCAACACGCCGATCAACACGTTCGACCAGGCCGCCGGCGCGACCCTTGCGCCGACGTCGTCGCACAACCTGTGCGTCCGCGTCACCCTGCCGCTCGCCGCTGTCGTCCCGCCGAGTTCGAGTTCGGCCATCACCTTCACTTTCCCCGCGACCCAGGTGAACTCATGACCAGGACCCGTCAGATTGGCCGCGAGGCGCTGCTGTGGATCGGCGGGGCCCTCGGGACGCTGTGCCTGCTGTCGCTCGTCGCAGGCTGGGCCTTCAACGTCACGCCCCTGGTGTTCGCCTCCGGATCGATGAGTCCGACGTACGACGCCGGCGCACTCGGCATCGCCCAGGAGGTCCCTGCTGCGGACCTCGAGATCGGTGACGTCGTCAGCGTCGTCAACAGCAAGGGCGACCGCGTCACCCACCGCATCGTCGGGCTGCAGGACAAGGGCGGGTCCTCGACGCTCCGCCTCAAGGGCGACACCAACGATGTCGTGGACGCCGAGCTGTACAACGTCCGCTCCGCCGACCGCGTCGTCGCCGGAGTGCCCCTCGCCGGCTACGCCGTGAACGCCGCAGCCAGCCCGTTCGGACTGTTCGTCGCAGCGCTGGTGGCGATGGCAGCGTTGTTCATCGGCTTCGGCTCACGACGTGATGAGCCCCAGGGTGCATCGCCTGCTCGCGCTCGCCTGCTCGTGCCTGCCGGGCTCGTCTCGGCGGTTGCGCTCGGCGGGGTGGTCGGCGCGACCGGTCTGGCCCCTTGGGCCTTCACCTCGGCGTACTGGACGGACACGGCGACGGCGACGACGACCGCAACGACTCCGGCCCCGGTCACCCACGCGCAACCCGTCTGTACCTCGGTGCAGGGCAGCGGTCAGAACAAGCAGGAGGCAAAGCTCACCTGGCCGGCGCTGGGCCTGCAGTACGAGTACTACTGGGAGCTCTGGAAGGGCACCAGCCCGGGTGGCACTCTCTACTCGTCCAACACCATCGGCCCCGCTGTTGCGCCGACGCCCATCAACCTGATGTTCGGCATCGTGTCCGGCGGTGGCGGCAACGACAGCTACTACGCCAAGGTGTGGACACGGCTCGTCAGCGACCACTCCAACGTCGGATCGCCGACGCTGACGCTCCTTCACTCCGGCCCGCGTCCCAACGGCCCCAACTGGTGGATGTACTGCGGGCCTGCGTGAGTCCCTAGCCAGGTCATGGTCCGCCGGGACGAAGTCCTCAGCGCTGGTCTGGACCAGCCGATGGAAGGGGCATGACCCACAACCTTCCCCGTGACCCGCGCCGACGCCGCGGCCTCGTGCTCGCTGCTGCCGGTGCTGTCTCGGCGGTGGTGTTGGCGCTCGGCATCAGCGGCACCCTGTCCAGCTGGACCGAAGCCGTGCTGGGCAACGACGACAACCATGCCGACAGTGCGACTTCCGTCGTACTCGAGGAGACCGGTCCGGGCGCGACGACGTGCACGACCAGCGGGACGGCGAGCAACGCCGCCACCTGCTCAACCATCAACAAGTACGGCGACGACGGCGCCGCAGCGACCGGCGTGACGGCGCTCGAGCCCGGCGACTCCATCTCGACGACGGTGACACTGACCAACACGGGTAGCGGCGACGCAGCGACGTTCACGCTGACACCGGGTTCGTGCAGTGCGACGTACCACTCCGGCACCAACACTGGCCAGGCACCTGCGCCCGGCGACGACCTGTGCAGCCAGCTGACCGTCGCGGTCTCCTGCGACGACGCCGGTGCGGTCAACGTGCTGTCGGTGGCGGCCGTGGCGCTCGGCACCTTCAGCGGTGACCAGACCATCACGGGTGGGCTCGGCAGCGGTGACGCCGTCGACTGCACCTTCACCGTGGCATTGCCCGCCGCAACTGCCGCGAACTATGGCGGGCAGACGGTGGCGCAGGACCTCGTCTGGCGGATCAGCGTGGTGTGAGATGCCGACCGACCACCGCGCACGCCGGCCGCGACGTCGCACTGATCGTCAGCGCGGCATCGTCGTCATCTGGCTCGCGGGTGGTTGTTCGGCTGCTGTCCTGATGTTCGGCACCTCCGGTGCCCTTGCTTCCTGGACCAGTGCCGTCGTCGGCAACGACACCAACACGGTGGCCACCGCCAAGGCAGTCATCCTGGCCGAGACCGACGGCAGCACCACCTGTCGTTCCAGCGACCAG
>JAKFEI010000156.1:0-19286 GCA_036675765.1 Nocardioides sp.
GACTCTTTGCGTGACGGTCACGATCAGCTACGGCACCCTGTACTACGCCTTCGCGGTGCTGGCGCCCACGATCTCGTCCGACACCGGGTGGTCCCTGGCCGCGATCACCGCCGCATTCTCTGCCGGGAGCCTCGCCACCGGGGTGGTCGGGATCCCTGCAGGGCGCGCGATCCAGGCCGGCGGCCCGCGAACGGTCATGGTCGCCGGCGGATGTGTCGGTTCGGCTGGACTGCTGCTCGTCGCGATCGCGCCGACGTACCCGCTCTTCCTGCTGGCCATGGTGGTCTGCGGAGCGGGTGCAGCCGGCCTCTTCTACGCGCCCGCCTTTGCCGCCATCACCCACTGGTACGGCGCGCGCCGGGTCGAGGCACTGACCGCGCTCACGCTCGTGGCGGGCTTCGCCAGCACCATCTTCGCGCCGACGACGACCCTCCTGGCCGAGCGCACCTCGTGGCGCACGACCTACGTGGTGTTCGCGGTGCTGCTCCTCGTCGTCGCGGTACCGCTGCACCACTTCGCGCTCCGCCTTGCCTGGCAGCCCATGGAAGCTGGACGCCATGCGGGGACCGACCGCGACGTCGTGACCAGCGCGGCCTTCGTGCTCGTTGCGATCGGCTTCACCCTGGCCACGCTGGCGATGTACGCGTCGATCGTTGCGTTCGTGCCGCTCCTGATCGAGCGCGACCTCACTCCCGGCCTCGCCGCCTGGGCGCTCGGTCTCGGAGGAGCCGGCCAGGTCGTCGGGCGCCTCGCCTACCCGGCGTTCAGCCGGGTGCTCGGACTGCAGGCCCGGGTCGGGCTGACGACCTTCGCGCTGGCGGTGACCATCGCCGTGTTCGCCGTCGTGCCGGGTCCGGCGTCGCTGCTCGTGCTCGGCGCCGTCGTGGCAGGCGCTGCCCGCGGGCTCTTCACGCTCGTCGGCGCGCTGCTGGTCACCGACCTGTGGGGCCCGGAGCGCTACGCAGCCCTCAATGGCGTCCTCGGCGCTCCCGTTGCCCTGGCCACGGCCATCGGGCCGTTCGTGGGTGCCGGTCTGGCCGACGTGGCAGGCGGCTATCCGGTCACGTTCGCGGTGCTCGGTGGCATCGCCGCGTTGGGCGCGGTGCTTTCCGTCTCGGCCGTCGGGATGGTCGAGCGCTGACCACCGTGCTCAGCGCAGCTGCCGCACCTCGAACCGCTCCGGCGGTACGGCGATCGCGTCCTGTGCCGCGATCAGCTGGAGCTCGCGGGTGCCGGCGGCCAGGGTGCGCTCGAGGACGGTGAAGACCGACGACGTTGTGAGGCCCAGGGCGGTCGCGGGGGAGCCGGAGGCATGGAGGTGCGCGAGGTAAAGCGCGGCCGTCAGGTCGCCGCCACCGTTGGGTGCGATCGGCAGCAACGGGGTGGTGACGGCCCAGGCGCCGGCGTCGGAGACGGCCACGACGTCGAGGGTCTCTGCCGCCGAGGGGTCGTCGTACCGGACCGAGGTGACCAGGACGTCCCGCGGCCCCCGATCGCGTACGACGTCGATCGCAGCCAGAACGTCCTCGACCGTGTGTGCTTCGCGACCGGCCAGGAACTCCAGCTCGAAGTGGTTGGGCGTGAGGATGTCGGCGTACGGAACGACCTCGTCCCGCAGGAACTCCGGGATGCCGGGACGGACGAAGATGCCGCGACCGACGTCACCGATGACCGGGTCGCAGCAGTAGACGGCGTCGGGGTTGAGCTCCTTGACCCGGGCGACCGCGTCGAGGATGACCGCACCCACGGCAGGGTCGCCCTGGTAGCCGGACAGCACCGCGTCGGCGGTGCCGAGGACGCCGCGGTCGTCGATGCCGGCGATGACCTCGCGGACGTCGGCCGGGTCCAGCAGCGGGCCGCGCCAGGCGCCGTACCCGGTGTGGTTCGAGAAGTGCACCGTGAACACCGGCCAGACCTCGTGGCCGAGGCGCTGCAGTGGGAAGACCGCTGCGGAGTTGCCGACATGCCCGAAGGCGACCGAGGACTGGATGGACAGGATCTTCACCGGAACATCCTCCCAAACGAAACCCTTTCGTAACGAAACTAGAACGCGTTACAGTTAGCGGACCACAGTGACGAGGGATGGGACTGGCATGGCCAAGCGCGCGAGCAAGAACAACCAGCGCAGCAGTGAAGCCGACTACGTGGTGGTCGGATCCGGGAGCTCCGGGGCGATCGTCGCGGGTCGCCTGGCCCAGTCGGGCGCGAGCGTGATCCTGCTCGAGGCGGGCAAGAGCGACGACAAGGGCATGCACGGCTACATGACCAAGGTGCCCGGCATGATCGGCCCGATGCACTCCGAGCCCAAGCTCGAGAAGCTCTTCGACTGGGGCTACCGCTCGGTTCCCCAGCCGGGGCTGGACGGGCGCCGGATGCCCGCCCCTCGCGGCAAGGTCGGAGGCGGCTCGTCCTCGGTCAACGGCATGGTCTACGTCCGCGGCAACCGCGCCAACTACGACTCGTGGGCTGCCGAGGGCAACACGGGTTGGTCTGCCGACGACGTCAACAAGGCGTTCAAGCGCTACGAGGACTTCGAGGACGGCGAGGACGCCTACCGCGGCTCCGGCGGGCCCATCAAGATCACCCGCAACAAGACCCCGCAGGAGGCGACCCTCCAGTTCATCCAGGCCACCTCCGACACCCTTGGCGTCAAGGTCAACGACGACTACAACGGTGCCGAGCAGGAGGGCATCTCCCGGATGCAGCAGAACGCTGCGGACGGCCTGCGCTACTCCTCGACCCGTGGCTACGTGCACCACCTCAACCCGCGCACCCTCGAGTTCCAGACCGAGGTGCACGTCGAGAAGGTCGTGATCAAGGACGGCCGCGCCACCGGCGTGGAGGTCCTCGACCAGGGCAAGGGCGGCGGCACCCGCCGCTTCATCAAGGCCGGCAAGGAGGTGATCCTCTCCTCGGGGTTCATCAACAGCCCGCAGCTGCTCATGCTGTCCGGCGTCGGCCCCGCAGAGCACCTGGCCTCGCTCGGCATCGAGGTGATCGCGGACCTGCCCGTCGGAGACAACCTCCACGACCACCTGTTCCACCCGCTGTCCTTCCACGTGCCGAGCGTCGTCTACCGCGGCAACCCGTGGACGTTCGCGAAGGGGACCGCGCGCAACATGTCCGGCCGCAAGTCGTTCCTCGACAACTCCGTGTTCGAGTCCGTCGGGTTCATCCGCTCCGGCCTGGCGACCGACGTGCCCGACATCCAGCTGCACGCGTTGCCGTGGACCTACCCGAGCCCCAACCAGGACGAGCCGATCCGGCACATGCCCGACCCGCGTCCCGGGCTCACCGTCTTCTCGACGCTGATCTACCCCAAGAGCCGTGGCACGATCCGCCTCGCCTCGTCGGACCCGATGACCGCACCGCTCATCGACTACGGCTTCTTCACCCACCCCGACGACGTCGAGGTGCTGGCCCAGGGCACCGAGATGATCCGGGAGATCATGGCGTCCGCTGCGTTCGGTGGCGGTGTGAAGGCCGAGATCCACCCGGGTCCGTCGATCCCCAACGGCAAGGACCTGCGGGTCGCGCTCAAGCAGCGGTCGACGTCGGTCTACCACGGTGTCGGCACCTGCCGGATGGGTGTCGACGAGCGCGCGGTCGTCGGCCCGGACCTGAAGGTCCGCGGCATCGAGGGCCTGCGGGTCGCGGATGCGTCGATCATGCCGTCGATCACGGGTGGCAACACCAACGCGCCCTGCTACATGATCGGCGAGATGGCGGCCGAGATCATCCTGGGCGGGGCGAACTGGTGACCTCGTCGACGCAGGCCCCGGCCCGGCCGGCCTCGGTCACCGACGAGCTGCTCGACCGCCTGGTTGCGCGGGTCCCGGGCCGCACCGGCGCGACCTGGAAGCTGACGGAGGTCTATTCCGGTGAGGTCCTCGTCGAGCTCCCGCAGTCGACTCCCGAGGACATCGAGGCCGCTTTCGAGGAAGCCCGCGCGGCCCAGCGGCTCTGGGCGCAGTGGCCCGTCGCCAAACGGCTCGAGATCTTCAAGCGGGCGCACACCCTGCTGGTCGACAACGCGCACACCACCGCCGACCTGATCCAGGTCGAGAGCGGCAAGAACCGGCGGATGGCGATCGAGGAGTCCTGCGATCCGCCGATGGTGATGAGCTACTACATCAAGCGAGCGCAGAAGCTGCTCAAGCCCACGAAGCACGCCGGACCGGTGCCGATCATCTCCGGCTCCACCGAGGTGCGCGTTCCCAAGGGCGTCGTCGGCATCATCGCGCCGTGGAACTTCCCGTTCGCGACCGGCCTCTCCGACGCGATCCCGGCGCTGATCGCCGGCAACGCGGTCGTGGTGAAGCCTGACAACAAGACGGCCCTGTCCCCGCTCCACGGCATCTCCCTGCTCGAGGAGGCGGGACTGCCGAAGGGCCTGTTCCAGGTCGTCTGCGGTGAAGGTCCCGACATCGGCCCGACGCTGATCGACAACGCCAACTACGTCATGTTCACCGGTTCGACCGCGACCGGCCGGGTGATCGGCGAACGCGCCGGCAAGAACCTGATCGGCTGCTGCCTCGAGCTCGGCGGCAAGAACCCGATGATCGTGCTCGACGACCTCGACGACAAGGGAGTCGCGGACTGGGTCGAGTCCGCCATCTTCGGATGCTTCGGCAACACCGGCCAGATCTGCATGCACATCGAGCGGATCTACCTCCCCACGTCGCGGTACGACGAACTGAAGTCCGCGTTCGTGGAGCGAGCCGCCAACCTGGTGCTCGGGGCGTCGTACGACTTCGGACCGGAGGTCGGCTCGCTGGTGAGTCCCGACCACCGCGACCGTGTCGCCTCGCACGTCGAGGACGCCGTGGCCAAGGGCGCGAAGGTGCTCATCGGTGGCCGGGCACGTCCGGACCTGGGCCCGGCCTTCTTCGAGCCCACTGTGCTGGAGGGCGTCACCAAGGACATGCTGGCCGGTCACACGGAGACCTTCGGGCCCGTCGTCGGCCTGTACTCGTACCGGACCGTCGACGAGGCGATCCACCTCGCCAACGACACCGACTACGGGCTCAACGCCTCGGTCTGGAGCGGTGACATCGCGCGCGCGGAGGCCGTGGCGGCCCGCATCGACTCGGGCAACGTCAACATCAACGACGCGCTCGCGACGGCCTACGCATCGAAGGGTTCGCCGTCCGGTGGGGTGAAGAGCTCCGGCGTGGGAGCCCGACACGGCGACCAGGGCCTGTTGAAGTACACCGACGCCAAGAACGTCGCCGTGCTCAAGAAGCAGGTCATGGGCGTCCGGCCCGGCCAGGACTACGACGCCTACGTCAAGCAGATGATGCAGTCACTGAAGCTCATGCGGCGCCTGGGCCGTTGACCATTTCCTGAACGGATCACCGAGCACACGAACGGCCGGCGTGCGTGACGCCGGCCGTTCGTCGTACCGACTCAGGCGTTGATCGCCTCGTGGTCGGTGGCCGTGGACCCGCCCACCTGGATCTTGCGGGGCTTGGCCTTCTCGGCAACCGGGATGACCAGTCGCAGCACGCCGTTGTCGTAGGCGGCGTCGATCCGCTCGAGGTCGAGGTTGTCGCCGAGGACGAGCTCGCGGGAGAACTGTCCGTGCGTCCGCTCGGAGGCGAGGCGCTGCCAGTCGCCGTTGCCCGCGAGTCGTTCGGCCCGGATGGTGACGACGTTGCGTTCGACATCGATGTCGATGCTCTCGCGGCTCGCGCCCGGCAGGTCGAACTCGAGGACGAACTCATCGCCCTGGCGCCAGGCGTCCATGGGCATCACGGCAGGCCGGTTGGTGGTGCCGCCGGTGCCCAGGAGCTGGCTGGCGAGCCGGTCGAAGTCGCGGAAGGGATCGGTGGTGCGCAGCAACATGGCGTTCCTCCTTCGGGGATGTGTCGGCTCTTGCGGCCGACCTCTGGATCTGCACCACCTGTTATAGATAATCTGTCCCTGTGAATCAAGGTCCAGGGTCACGAAATTTTCACCGCGGCGTGTTCGCCATCTCGGTGGCCGCCGACATGACGGCGCTGCAGATCCAGAACATCCGGGTCTACGAACGGCGGGGCCTGCTTGCTCCCGAACGCAGCGCGGGCGGCACGCGGCTCTACAGTCGCGCCGACATCGAGACCCTGCACCGCATTCGCGACCTGCTGGCCGAGGGCCTCAATCTGGCCGGCATCGCGCAGGTCCTCGTGCTGGAGGCGGAGGTTGCGCGCCTGCGGGCGCGCCTCGCGGTGGATCAGGCGACCTGAAGGCTCCGCTTCGACAGTCCCATCCAGAACCCGTCGATCACCTGGTCGCCGGCGACCGTGGGGTCGGTGGCTGCGCCGAGCGTGACGAACAACGGGCTGTAGTGCTCCACCGTCGGGTGGGCGTACGGCATGCCCGGCGCCTTGTCGCGGTACGACGCCAGTTCGTCCACGTCGCCGCGGGCGAGTGCCTCGCTGGCCCATGCGTCGAAGTCCGTGGACCAGCCCGGCGCCTGCGCGTCGATCTGGAAGGACTTCAGGAACGGCAGGCCGTGGGTCAGGAAGCCGGAGCCGATGATCAGCACGCCCTCGTCGCGCAGGGACTGGAGGCGGCGCCCGATCTCCATCAGTCGGCCCGGGTCATGCGTCGGCATCGACATCTGGACGACAGGGATGTCCGCCTTCGGGTACATGATCCGGAGTGGCACCCAGGCGCCGTGGTCGAGGCCACGCGAGGTGTGCTGGTGGACCGGTTCGGTCCTCGGCATCATCGCCGCGATCCGTGTCGTGAGGGCCGAGGCGTCGGGCGTCTCGTAGGTCATCTGGTAGTACTTCGGCGCGAATCCGCCGAAGTCGTAGACCAGGGGTGCGAAGTTCGCGGACAGCGACAGCGGCGCGGATTCCCAGTGGGCGCTGACGATCAGGATCGCCTTCGGGCGTGGCAGGTCCCGGGCCCAGGCGGCCAGCTGGCCCGACCAGACCGGGTCGTCCAGCAGCGGGGGAGCGCCGTGCCCGAGGTAGAGGGCCGGCATCCGTCCTTCGATGTCTTTGCTCATGCCCACCACAATAGTTGAACGCTCAACTATATTCCCCCGAGTCAGGAGGGAAGACTCCAGTTCACGGGGGTGCTGCCCTGCTCTGCGAGCAACTGGTTGGCCCGGGTGAACGGACGAGAGCCCAGGAAGCCCTTGTGGGCCGAGAGCGGCGAGGGATGCGCCGACTCGATCACCGGGACCGGACCCAGGTGCGGCGCGAGTGCCCGCGCCGGATCGCCCCACAGGATCGCGACCATCGGGGCGCCGTCCTCGGCCCGACGGGCGAGGGCCTCGATGGCACAGGTGGTGACGTCCTCCCAGCCCTTGCGCCGGTGCGCGTGCCGCTGGCCCTGCTCCACGGTGAGCACCCGGTTGAGCAGCAGCACGCCCTGCTCGGCCCAGGGCGTCAGGTCGCCGTGCTCGGGCGGCACTGCCTTGAGGTCGGAGCGCATCTCCTTGTAGATGTTCTTCAGGCTCGGCGGTAGCGGCCGCACGGAGCGCTCGACGGCGAAGCACAGCCCGATCGCGTGGCCCGGCGTCGGGTACGGGTCCTGGCCGACGATGAGCACCCGGACCTCGGACAGGGGTCGCTCGAACGCACGGAAGATCAGGTTCGGCTCCGGTGCCCAGAACTTCCCCGCAGCGGCTTCCGCGTCGAGGAATCGCATCACCTCGGCGATCCGGTCCTCGACCGGTGCAAGGGCGTCAGCCCAGTCAGCGGCCATCAGGCCCTGGTCGACGAGTTGAGAAAGAGAAGCACCCACGGCCGGACAGTATCGCCTTGTCGAGCGGGTCTCCGACGTCGTGCGGCGAGCAAGCTCGCTGAACCGACGTCTCCCGCCCCGCTGCCGACATACGCTGCTGCGCGGCTCCCGACGCGCAGCGGTCCCCCCAGACCCCACCTACGTGTAGCCCGGCCGTGGTGCTGCTCCCTCATGCCGGCTGCTTGCGCGAGTGGGGCGCCCCTCTCCCTCCGAGGGGCGCACCAGCACGCGTTGCAGCTAGCTCCGACGCGGACTTCGAGCCCAACTGGTCCTCCGGCAGCGCTTCCTTGCGGTGCGCCAGGCCCGGTGGGGCTCCCTCCAGCGGCTTCGAGGTCCGCGTCGGTAAGGAAGAATCTACGGACCCGGGAGGGGTCCCGGGATCGGGAGTGCGGCCGTCCTCTTCTAGTCCTTTGGGACTACGACGGCTCGGCGATCGGTGGTGCCGACCGGAGTCGGTCAGGGGCTACTTCGACAGCGCGCGCGACGAGGCGGAGCGGTGTCGACGCTTGCGGCTGGTGCCGATCGGGGCCTCGGGCTGGTTGTCCGTGGACCACTCGGTGATCCACTCGTCCATCGCGAGCCAGGTCGTGTGCCGGGCCGCGCGACCGGTCAGCATGCCGAGGTGTCCGCCGGGGACGACCTCGAAGCGCACTTCCGGCGACCCCTTCAACAGCGGTACGACGGCCCGCACTGCCGGGACCGGGGCGATGCCGTCCGTGGCACCGCCGAACACCAGCACGGGGACGTCGATCTTGCCGAGGTCGATCGTGCGGTCGTCGAGCTCGAACAGGCCGTGCGCGAGCTGGTTGCCCTTGGCGAAGCGGTGGTACAGCTGCCCGAACGTGCGGCCCGGGTAGGCGATCATGTTGGCGGTGAACCGGTCGACCGCCTCGACCTGCGCGAGGAACTCGCGGTCGTCGATGTGCTGGGCCAGTGCGATCGGCTTGGTCACCATCTTCTGGAAGGCACTGAGCTGGAACGCCCACTTGACCAACGGCTTCGGGGCGCCGCCGAGCATCTGGTAGCCCTTGGTGATCGGGCCCTTGCCGTTGAACAGGTTCAGCAGTGGACGGAGCGGGGCCAGCAGTGGCACCAGGGACACGTCGATGGGGGAGCCGACCACGGACAGCGAGGCGACCGGCAGCTTGCCGGACCGTTCGTCGGCGAGGGCCAGCAGGGAGAAGATGCCGCCCAGGCTCCAGCCGATCAGGTGCACCGGTCGGCCACCTGCGTGCGCCGACACCTCGCGGATCGCGGTCGGCAGGACCTCGTCGACCCAGTGCTCCATGCCGAGGTTGCGGTCCCGGAACGACACCTCGCCGTACTCCAGCAGGTACGTCGGCCGGCCCTCGGTCACGAAGTGCTCGACGAGCGAGCACCCGCGGCGGAGGTCGTAGCAGAGCGCGGGCGCCGCGAGCGGCGTCACCAGCAGGACCGGGTCGCCCTTCTCGATGACCGTGCCCGAGGGCCGGTAGTGGTAGACCTCGCGCAGCGTGCCTTCATCGATCAGCGTGCGCGGCATCGGACGCAGGTCGGCCAGGCCGCCGTACAACACCTTGTGGGCCACGTTGCTGGCAGCAGCAACGACCTGATCGGGGCCGGGGAGCAGGCCTGCTCCCGGAACCGAACGCAAGGGGAGCAGATCCATGGGTGAACGCTACCGCGCAGACGCCCTCTCGGCGGGCCTCGTCCGCGGCTGGTGCAGCCCGGTCACTTCCACTGCAGCGAGGCCAGGGTCGCCTCGATCCATGCGCGGCTGCTCGGACCCTTCTCGAAGAAGCTGAACAGGACGTGGAAGGACACCCCGTTGTGCCGCGTGCCGAAGACGAGGACGAGCTGGCCGTTGTCGATCGTTTCGGCCGTCCACCCCTCGACGCCGTCGAGGACGCGATTCTCCCCGCGCTTCAGCGGCGCGTCGACGTCGAGGGTGCGGACGCTCGCGGCGTAGTCGGCGTCGAGGTCCTTGACGTCGTCGCCCGCCTTCAGTGGGACCACGGTGGCCTCGACGTCGTACGGGTTGAGGTCAGCGTCGTAGGCACTCGCCACGAGCTTGCCGTCGAAGTACCACTCGAGGTCACCGGGGAGGCGGAAGCTGACGTGCTTGTCCCTGACCAGGGGGCCGGGCGGCGCCAGGTCGGTGCTGTCGCTGGCGGGCGAGCTCGCCGAGGAGCTGGCCGCGGTCGGCGACGTGGCCGGTGGATCGCCGGGACCCGCACCCTTGTCGTCGCTGTCCCCGCAGCCGGCCAGGCCACTGGCGAGACTGATCAGGAGTACGGCGGCGGCGGTCAGGCGGAGGGGCTTCATCCGCATCACTTCCACGTGAGCGAGGCCAGGGTGGCCTCGATCCATGCGCGCGACCGCGGGTCCTTCTTCGGAAAGCTGAACGTGATCTTGACCGCCTGGCGATCGTGCATGCCGCCGAAGGCATAGATCAGCTGGCCGTCGTCGACGGTCTCGGCGGTCCAGCCCTCGACACCGTCCAGGACCCGGTTCTCCCCGCGTCGCAAAGGCGGGTCGTAGGAGGTGTGACCAGTGCTGGTCTCGAAGTCGTAGTCGATGTCCTCGCTCGAGTCGCCCGCCTGGAGCGGGACCATGGAGGTCGCGACGTCGAACGGGTTGAGCTCTTCGTCGTAGGCAGTGGCGCTCAGGCCGCCTCGGCGCAGTTCCCACTCGCCTTCTGCAGGCAGGTGAAGGGTGAAGACGTCGTCCTCGATGACGGGGCCGTCGGCTGCGGTGGGTGCGTCGCTGGGCGCGCCACTGGACGGGGAGCCCGAAGCGGTGCTGTCCGTGGACTGTGACGTGGAGGAGGTCCCGCTGGGGTCAGCGGCGGGCCGATCCCCGTCCTTGCAGCCCGACAGGAGCAACCCGGACACGACGAGCAGGGCGGGCAGGGCGAGCAGGGGCCGAGGGACCACGATGAACCACCTTCCGAGATGTCGGGTTCAGACTAGCGATCCGTAGAATGTGGGCAGCCACGGGTTTGTCCGATCTCAGTTCGGGTAGGTCGCGATGGCACCGTCACCTTCGACGGATCTCGGATGGAGGGATTGCCCACGTGTTGCCGGAAATGTTTGCGGACTTCGCCGCCGCCGCGGTCAAGGCTTCGCCCCATGGCTTGACCATTGTCGAGGACGCCATCGACCTCGCAGTCAAGTCCATCGACGACGAACTGGTGAACCTCGACCACCAGACGTTCGGCGTCGACGGATTCATTCCGGTCTCCGCGTTCGGCACG
Source organism: Nocardioides sp. (assembly GCA_036675765.1). Lineage (GTDB taxonomy): Bacteria > Actinomycetota > Actinomycetes > Propionibacteriales > Nocardioidaceae > Nocardioides. The sequence continues at coordinate 10,979 of JAKFEI010000156.1, forward strand.
GCCGATCGGTCCCCCGAGCTGGCGCTCCACCACACGCGAGCGCACGCCGTGATCGAGACGACCCTGATCGGCGTCAAGAAGGACCTGGAGAGGTTCCGGACGGCCTGCGTCGAGGCTCGTGACCTGATCAAGGGAGCCGACGTCCAGGCTGGTGACGATTCCCGGGTGCTGGCCGCGCGCGTCCTCGCCGAGGGAACCACGGGCAACTCCACCGACGACTACTACAACCAGGCCGTCAACGAGGAGGCCGACGCGGTGCCCACCGAGGAGAACCCGCATGGCGAGGAGGTTCCTGCCCGAGTGGGAACTCCGGTCGGCGGGAAGATCACGGACCCGGAGGAGGACCAGTGACCGGCCAGCACGTCCAGAAGCTGTTGAAGGCGACAGCGGCGTCGAACCACCTCAAGTTGAGTGAGTCCGGCAAGGCCTGGCAGGACGGCCACGACGCGCTCGACGCTCTGGCCACGACGCTGACCAGGACCGCCAAGGAGGTCGAGCGCGGCTTTGCTGACGAGGTTGCGCCCGAGGACCAGGGCACCGCAGCGCGGGGTCGGAAGGCGTTCGAGACCCTGCGGGACGACGTCGTCGTTCCGCGCCGCGACCAGATGAATGCCGCGGCGGTAGCGCTTCGCAAAGCGGCCGCGAAGCTCGGCTCCGCCGAGTCGGCGCGCGCCGACATGCCGGACGCGCCGGGTGACGCGCCGGTGCGGCCTTCGTCCTACGGCGCCGAGGACGACGCCGAAGCGTTCCGTGCCCAGCGCATCTACAGCAACCAGGTGACCTCCCACAACGCCGCGGTCTCTGCCTACGCCGACGCCGACGAGAAGGCTCGCCTGAAGCTCCAGGACCTCGACGAGGCGTACGCCGAGGCGTCGGCGGTGCTCGCGAAGATCCATGGTGAGCCGGTGTACCCCGAGGACCTGCCGCCGCCCGGTGACCCCGGTCCCGGCGGACTCCCGGTCGGCCCCTCCGGAGGCCACCGGCCCACGCCCGTCATCCAGGGCCCGCCCCCGGTGTCGACCGGTCACCCCCACCCCGTGCCGATCGTTGATCCCGGACCGGGCCCCGGACCCGGGCCGGGTCCCGGCCCCGAGCACCACTCCCCGGGTCCGGTCGGGGGCACGCTCGGCAATCCCGGCTCCGGTTCGCACCCGGGCGGAGGCGGCGGCCTGGGTATCAACCCGATCATCGGTGGTGGCATCGCGGCCGGTCTCTTCGGCGGTCCCGGCCTGGCCAACGCCGTTCGCGGCGCCCTCGGCGGACGTGGCGGCCTCGGGTCCACCAACGGAACCATCGGATCGACGACCCGCACGGGAGGCGCGGGCACGCTCGGCCGTTCCGGCGGTGCCGCCGCCCCGGGCACCCAGGCCGGCCGCAGTGGTGGTCGCGCCGGGGGTACGGGTGGCGCTCGTTCGGGTGCCGGCGGTCGTGGTGCCGCGGGTGCTCCGGGCACGGCGGGTGGCCGAGGTCGTGGTGCCGGTGGTGGCCGCGGCGCGGCGGCCGCAGGTGCCGGCGGTCGTGGGCGCAAGGGCCGTGACGAGGAGGGCCGCGAGCGCGACCTCTTCGACGACGGCAGTGACTGGATCGACGACGAAGGCGCCGGGCCGGACGTACTCGGCTGACCGTCAGGAACGAGTGGCGGGCAGCACCGACTTCGAGTGCTGTCCGTCCTCGGCGAGTTCGATCATGAAGCTGTCGGCCCACGCCTTCACGTCGTGCTGGGCGATCTGCTTGCGCATCGCCTTCATCCGGCGGGTGAGTTCCTTCGGCTCGGCCTGGTAGGCCTCCAGCAGTGCGGCCTTCATGCCGTTCATGTCGTAGGGGTTCACCAGCCAGGCCTGCCGCAACTCGTCGGCTGCCCCCGCGAACTCCGAGAGCACCAAGGCCCCGTCCTCCTCGGTGCGGCAGGCGACGTACTCCTTGGCGACGAGGTTCATGCCGTCGCGGTACGGCGTCACGACCATGATGTCGGCGGCGCGGTAGAGCGCGGCCATCTCCTCGCGCGGGTACGACGTGTGCAGGTAACTGATCGCCGGCGTACCGATCCGACCGAGGTCGCCGTTGAGGCGGCCGACCAGGCGGTCGATGTCGTCACGCAGGTTGCGGTAGTGCTCGACGCGCTCGCGCGACGGCACTGCGACCTGCACGAAGACGGCGTCATCGACGGTCAGGTGGCCGTCGCTGATCAGCTCGCCGAACGCGCGGAGCCGGGCGTAGATGCCCTTGGTGTAGTCGAGGCGGTCGATGCCGAGGAAGATCCGGCTCGGATTGCCGAGTGCGTCCCGGATCGCGGCAGCGCGTTCGATGACGGCCTCGGACCGGGCCAGCTCCTCGAAGCCGGCGGCGTCGATCGAGATCGGGAAGGCCGCGGCCCGTACCGTGCGGCCGTCCGGCAGGTAGACGAGGTCGCGGTGCGTCTTGTGGCCGACCCGCTGGCGCACCAGCCGGATGAAGTTCTGGGCGGCTCCGGGCAGCTGGAAGCCGACGAGGTCGGCGCCGAGCAGGCCCTCGAGGATCTGGCGACGCCACGGCAACTGCTGGAAGAGCTCGGCCGGCGGGAACGGGATGTGCAGGTAGAAGCCGATGCGCAGGTCCGGGCGCAGCTCGCGGAGCATCTGCGGCACCAGCTGCAATTGGTAGTCGTGCACCCACACTGTCGCGCCCTTGGCCGCCAGCTCTGCGGTCTTCTCGGCGAAGCGGCGATTGACCTTGACGTAGGAGTCCCACCACTCGCGGTGGAACTCCGGCTTCGCCACGAGGTCGTGGTAGAGCGGCCAGAGGGTGCCGTTGGAGAAGCCTTCGTAGTGCTCCTCGATCTCCTCGGCGCTCAGTGCCAGCGGCACCAGTTGCAGGCCGTCGACCTTGAACGGCTTGAGCCGCTGCTCGGAAGCACCGGACCAGCCGACCCAGACGCCGTCATGGGCCCGCATCACCGGTTCGATCGCCGAGACGAGACCGCCGGGCGACGGCCGCCAGGACGTCTTCCCGTCGCGGTCGGTCACACGGTCCACCGGAAGGCGGTTGGCGACGATCACGAGGTCATGGGCCACGGGACCAACCCTAGTGGTGCGCACGGCATGGATCGGTTGAAGTGTCGGGCTGGCTGGATGGTGGCGCGCCGCGTACGTTCCTAGCGTGGAGCCCATGAACCTGTTCCGACGGCTCCTCCTCGACTCCGGCTACGCGCTGTCGTCCCTCCTCCTCGTGGTTCCCGCCTTCAGCCTGGTGATCGCCGGCCTCGCCGCAGGCGTCGGCACCCTGGTGGTGGCGGGCGTCGGGCTCGCCCTCCTCGTCGGGACGTCGTACGTCGCCCGCGGGTTCGCGACCGTGGAGCGGATGCGGCTGCGGTCGATGCTCGAGGTGTCGGCCCCGCAGCCGTCGTACCTCCGTCCCGTGGCGGGTGACGGACGGATCCGCGCGTTCCTGACGCCCCTGCGCGACGTGCAGACCTGGCTCGACGTGCTGTGGTGCCTGCTGTCGCTGGTGACGGGGATCTTCGCGTTCGCAGTGACCGTCGGCTGGTGGGCGCTGACGCTCGGCGGACTGACCTACTGGTTCTGGCAGCGCTACATCACCTTCGATGCGGACAGCAAGACGCTCGCGGAGATCCTGGGCTTCGGCGAGGGCCGCACTCCGGAGTCGTTGCTCAACCTGGCGATCGGTGTGGTCGCGCTCCTCACCTTGCCGCTCGTCGTACGCCTGGCGGCCGGACTGCACGCCTCGGTGGCGCGGGTGATGCTGTGTGGCCGGGCGGAGCTGCTGACCCGGGTGGACCGCGTCGAGGCGAGCCGCGAGTCCGCGCACCGCGCCGAGGCGCACTCGTTGCGCCGCCTCGAGCGCGACATCCACGACGGGCCGCAGCAGCGCCTGATCCGGCTGGGGATGGACCTCGGCCGGGCAAAGCTCCAGCTGGCCGACGACCCGGCGACGGCGGCCGCCACGCTCGACTCCGCCGTCGCCCAGACCCGCGAGGCGGTCGAAGAGCTGCGGGCGCTGTCGCGGGGGATCGCGCCGCCGTTGCTGGTCGACCGCGGCCTCGACGCCGCCCTGCGGGACATGGCCTCGGGACAGCAGATCCCCGTCCAGGTCACCGTCGAGGCGCCCGACGATCTCCCGCTGCCCGTGCAGACGGCTGCCTACTTCGTCGTCGCCGAGGCGCTGACCAACATTGCGAAGCACAGCCGGGCCGTGCGCGCGCACGTCGGCGTGCAGGCGTCGGGGGACCGGTTGGTCATCACGGTGGACGACGACGGCCGCGGCGGCGCGCACGTGACCGCCGGGCGTGGGCTCGACGGGCTGCGCCAGCGACTGGATGGCGTCGACGGCTCCCTGAGCGTCGCCTCGCCGGACGGCGGGCCGACCCGGCTGCGCGCCGAGGTCGCCCTGTGAGGATGTCGCCGTGAGGATGTCGCCGTGAGGATCGTGGTCGCCGACGACTCGGTGTTGCTGCGCGAAGGCCTGCAGCTGCTGCTGGCCGAGGCCGGGCACGACGTCGTGGCGTCGGTGGCCGACGGGCCGTCGTACGTCGAGGCGATGCTGGAGCACCGACCCGACGTCGGCATCGTGGACGTCCGGATGCCGCCGAGCCACACCGATGAAGGCCTCCGGGCCGCGGTCGCCGTACGACGGGCCTGGCCCGAGGCGCGGATGCTGGTCCTGTCGCAGTACGTCGTCGTGTCCTACGCCGACGACCTGCTGGCGACGGGCGAGGCCGGGGTCGGGTACCTGCTCAAGGACCGGGTCAGCGAGGTGGGGGAGTTCCTCGCGGCCGTTGAAGCGGTCGCCGACGGTGGCACCGCGCTGGATCCGCAGGTCGTGCGCCAGTTGGTCAACCGGCGCAGTGACCCGTTGACGGCCCTCACCCCGCGCGAGCGGGAGGTGCTCACCCTGATGGCCGAGGGGCGGTCGAATGCGGCCGTCGCCGAGGCCCTGACGGTGACCCAGGGCGCCGTCGAGAAGCACACGCAGCGGATCTTCGCGAAGCTCGGCCTGTCCCCGGACGACGACCAGTCGCACCGGCGGGTTCTGGCGGTGGTCGGCTTCCTGCGCGCCGATCAGGCCGGATCGTCGGGGTAGCTGATCCCGCAGCTCGCCCGCAGCGCGTCCATCTGGCGGAGCAGCGTGAGCGTCTGGGCGTGGGGAACCAGCGGGCTCTCGCGGAGTCCTTCGCGCAGGCAGCGGCCGACCTCGAGGATCTCGTTGCCGTAGCCCGCGCCGACGACCGGTTCGGTGCCGGTGAGCACCGTCGGTGCCGATCCGGCCTCGCGCGGGACGAAGACGGCCTGCTCGGGGTGATGGAACTCCGGTCCGAGTTCGATCCGGCCGAGGTCGGTCGCGATGGCGGCGCGACGTGAGGACCACGACGTCATCGACGCATTCATCGTGGCCAGGGCACCGCCGGGGTAGCGGCCGGCAATCGCGACGTCGAGGTCGACACCGGTCTCTGCGATGACCGCCTCTGCGGACAGCGATTCCGCCTCGCCGAGCATCAGGTGGGCGAGGGTCAGCGGGTAGATGCCCATGTCGAGCAGGGCTCCGCCGCCGAGCTCGGGGGCGAACATCCGGTCGGTCAGCGGCGCGTCGACGCGGAACCCGAGCTCGGCCTGGAGCTGGCGCGGTGCGCCGAACCGGCCGGACGTGAGCTCGGTCCGCAGTTGCCGCACCACTGGGTGGCAGGCCATCCACATCGCTTCCATCAGGAACCGGTCGTGGGTCCGCGCGAGTCGGACCATCTCCTCGGCGTCGGACGTGCGCAGGGTCAGCGGCTTCTCGCACAACACGTGCTTGCCGGCCTCGAAGGCGGCGCGCGCGCCGGCGAGGTGGAGAGCGTGCGGCGTGGCGATGTAGACCACGTCGACATCGGGGTCGGCCAGCAGGTCGTCGTAGGTCCCGTGGGCCCGGGTCCGGTCGTCGCCGTACTGGTCGGCGAAGGCGCGGGCGGGTTGGATCGCGCGCGAGCCGACGGCGGCGAGGCGGGCTCCGGGGACCAGTGCAAGATCGGAAGCGAAGGTGCGTGCGATCTTGCCGGTGGCGAGGATGCCCCAGCCGATGGTGTCCGGGGCGTCGGCCATGGCTGCGAGCCTACCGGGGCTCCAGGGCACGGGAAGGGCCGAGACCCGCCGGGCCGGACCGAATGACATGCGTGTGATTCACCCGTTACAGTGGGTGTCAAGCAGGTTCGCCCATCGTCGAGGAGACGCCATGAACGCCGAGCGCAGCCCCCAAGGGGCCGACCTCACTTCGGCTGTCCCCGCGGTTGCCGTCGGAGGCCTCAGTGACCGCGACGCCGCCATTCTCGAGTTCGAGCGCCAGTGGTGGAAGTACGCCGGTGCCAAGGAGAGCGCGGTCCGCGAGCAGTTCGACATGAGCGCGACCCGCTACTACCAGGTGCTCAACGCCCTCATCGACCGTCCCGAGGCGCTGGCTGCCGACCCGCTGCTCGTTCGTCGCCTGCGCCGTCTCCGCTCGCAGCGCCAGCGCCAGCGCTCCGCGCGCCGCCTCGGCTTCGAGCTGTAGTCGTGGTCAGCCCCCGGACCCAGCGCGGCGCCGTCCTCCCGTCCCCGGTGGTGCTGCTCAGCATCCTTGCCGTCGCCCTCGCGGCGATCGCGTTCGTCGCCACCCGCGGCGGCGAGCCCGCCGAGCGCGACATCTCGGCCACCAAGGCGGCGGCGACGCCGACCGAGACCGCGACCTCCGCTGGCGGCTCGCCGACCGCGACCCCGACGGTCAAGGAGAAGCCGAAGCCCAAGCCGGTGGTTCGCTCCGACCACTCGATCGTCGTCTTCAACAACACCTCGATCAAGGGCCTTGCTGCGCGGGTGTCCGAGAAGGTGAAGGACGCCGGCTGGACAGTCGTCGCTGCCGACAACTGGTACGGCACGGTGCCCGCGACGACGGTCTACTACCCGAAGGGCAAGAAGGCGGCCGCACAGCTGCTCGCCCTCGACCTGGGCGTGGCCCGGATCAAGCCGGCCGACACCGACGCCGACATGAGCGCGACCAACCTGACGCTCATCCTCACCGGCGATCTCTGACTGATTGAACTGGCCGAGCGCGTCTCCGCAGCGCTGCCGGCTGGGCCCGTCCTTGCGCTGTTTCGGTTGAGATTTCACTCACCGGACACCGGCGCTGACCGTACGCGTGGTGGGATGGAGTCGTGAGGTTCCATTCGGTCGAAGGTGAGCAGCGGTACGAAGCCGTGCTTCGTGTCGCTTCGCGCACCGTCGTCGGACTCGACTTCGACGGCACCCTGTCCCCGATCGTGGACGACCCGGCGCAGGCCCACATCCACCCCGACGCACCCGACGTCCTGGTCGAACTGGCCGAGGAGGTCGCGGCCATCGCCGTCATCACGGGTCGCCCTGCACGCCAGGCCCTCGACCTCGGCGGGCTCGAAGAGGTCGGCGACATCCTGCAGGCCGCAGGCAAGGAACTCTTCGTGTTCGGCCAGTACGGCAATGAGCGCTGGAGTTCTGGCCGTCGCCGGATCCTGGGTGCGCGTCCGCCGCGGGGACTGGCGACCTTCGAGCGGGACCTGCCCCGCGCCCTGCGTACGGCGGGCGCGGCCGACGCCTTCGTCGAGGACAAGGGGCTCGCGGTGGCGGTGCACACCCGCCGCCTGCCCGACGCCGATGCCGCCTTCGACCGGCTGCTCCCGCCGTTGCGCGAGTTGGCCCGGGTGCACGGACTGGTCCTCGAACCGGGCCGCTCGGTGATCGAGGTCCGCTCGGCGGGCTCCCACAAGGGCATGGTCGTCCAGCGACTGTCGGCCGTCCTGGATGCCGAGGGCTTCCTGTTCGCGGGTGACGACCTCGGCGACGTCGAGGCGTTCGAGGCGCTCGACGACCTCGAGAAGCAGGGGATGGCGGCGCTGCGCGTGTGCTCCGCATCCCACGAGGAGAGTGCCCTGATCGGCATGTCGGACGTCGTGGTGCACGGGCCCGCCGGCGTACTCGACCTGCTCCAGACGTTCGCCCGGGACGCCCGCGCACGTCGTTGATCTCGCATGGTGGACCGTCGTCTCGCCATTTGGAATCTCGATTCGGCCTCGCACTCGCCTCCCCCCTACGCTGTACCTGCTCATCCAGAGGGACTGAGGGAACGGCCCTGAGAAGTCCCGGCAACCGCCGCGAACTCCCGGACGTGCCAGCGAAAGCTGATGCGGACGTCGCGGAAACGGTGCCAAATCCGACCGTCGCGAGAGTCGCGCGGGCAGATGAGAAGGAGGATTTCCCATGAGTGTTCTGACCGAGGCAGCTGAAGCCAGCGAGCCGACGAGCAAGCCCGGACTTCGCGACGGCGCCTTCGG
>JAKFEI010000374.1:0-2959 GCA_036675765.1 Nocardioides sp.
GCCCTCCCCGACGCCTCGGTCGTGTGGGTGGACCAGGGGTTCCTCAATGATCACGGCGTCCAGCCGTGGGCTGGCCCCGACAGCATCCCGCTCTGGCTCCCCCGTCCCGAGTACGACGGCATGCTGGCCCATGACGCAGCGCCAGCCGTGGCGGCGGGGCTGGTGCTCCGTCCCATCAAGGACACGACCAGCGACACGCGGGCCTGGCTCGACGCCGATCCGAGCGCCCGCATCGACGGGATCACGACCGAGCGGGAGGCCGAACTGCTGGCCGCCTGGAAGGCCCACTAGCCTCGGTCGGTGCTCCGCATCGCCACCGTCAACATCAACGGCATCCGGGCCGCGCATCGCCGTGGCTTCGATGACTGGATGGCGACCCGCGGCTGCGACGTCATCACCCTCCAGGAAGTGCGCTGCCCCGTCGAGGCGTTGCCCGACAGGGCGTTCGGTGACTTCCACGCCGCCTACGACGCGGGGACGATCCCCGGGCGCAACGGCGTGGCCGTGCTCACCCGCACTCCACCCTCCGCGGTGCGCACCTGGGCGGTGTCGGATCCCGCGCAGCCGCTTCCGCGAGCGTTGCGACCGCATGCGCTGGAGGGTCGCTACATCGAGGTGGACCTCGCCGACCACCCGATCACGGTCGCCAGCCTGTACCTGCCGAAGGGTGGATTGCCGGCGCACCTGCAGGACCCGAAGCGGATGCGGGAGGCGCCGGACGGCGGAGCGAAGTACGAGCGGAAGATGGGCTTCCTCGCCGGCTTCGCGCGCCACCTGACGAACGCCCGCCGTACCGCGGCATCCGCCGGACGGGAGTTCCTGTTGACCGGCGACCTCAACGTCGCGCACGACCGCCAGGACGTCGCGAACTGGCGGCGCAGCAACCAGGTCGAGGGCTTCCTCCCCGAGGAGCGGGCCTGGCTGGACAGCCAGCTGACACCGCGCACCCTGGTCGACGTGGTGCGCCGGCTTCATCCTGACGTGGACGGTCCGTACTCCTGGTGGAGCTGGCTCGGCCGCGCGTACGAGAAGGACGCCGGTTGGCGCATCGACTACCACCTCGCGACGCCCGGACTGGCGCGCTCGGCCCGGAGCGCGGTGGTCGACCGCGACCACCGCGGCACGAGGCTCAGCGATCACGCACCGGTCGTCGTCGACTACGACGTCAGCTGAAGTCGTTCTCCGCTGCCACCGGTACGACGGCGATCGCGAGCAGGGGAAGAAGGCCGGCGAGGGCGAACGTGGCGCCGTACCCCCAGGCCGTGATCGACAGGCCGGCCACGGGAGGGACGGCGGCGGCGGCGATGTGCTGGGCGGTGTTCTGCATGCCCAGGGCGCGGCCGGACCAGAAGGGGCCGGCCCGTTCGGCGACTGCGGTGAAGGCGAGGCCGTTGTCGGCGACGGTGATGGCGGACGCGACGACGAGCAGCGCGACGGCAAGAGCGGTCACCCACTCCGAACCGTTGGGGCCTGCCTGACCGGCCGCCACCCCCAGCAACGCCATCGTCACTGCAGCGAGCAGTGCGACCGACCGCATCGGCCGCATCCGGCTGCCGACGACGTCGGACACCCAACCGGCGCCGATCCGGGCGGCGGCGCCGGCGACCTGGGTGCCGGCGATCACGAGGCCGGCGAGCCCGGGGGACCAGTCGAGGTCCTCGACCAGCCAGGTCAGGCCGAAGGTCCACACGAGGAACTGCGGGACGACCAGCAGCACGGAGGCGCCGTGGATCCGCGCGAGGAAGGAGTCGGTGCGGTACGGGTTCGCGACACTGCCCGCGACGACGGAGGGGCGCGGCGGGTCGATCACGACGACCGCGACGAGCAGGGCGCTGAGAGCCGCGGCGCCGGTCGGCACCCACAGCGCCGGGCCGATGCCGTGCGCGTGGGCAATGACCGCGACAGTGCCCGCAGCGAGGCCGACGCCCAGCGGTTGGCCGGTCTGCCGGATCCCCATCGCGAAGCCGCGCCGCTCGGGCGGGAACCAGCCCACGACCACACGGCCGGAGGCGGAGTTGGTGGCTGCGGCCCCGATGCCGGCGAGGGCCAGGGCAGCAGCCATCGGCCACGGACTGCCCGCCAGGGTGGCCAGCGCGCCGCCGAAGGCAGTGATCAGGAGACCGCTGAGCAACGCGAAACGCTCACCGTGGCGGTCGACGACCATGCCCCAGAGCACGAGGGTGAGCATCATCCCGGCCATCGATGCGGACGCGACGAGACCGGCCTCGGCCAGGCTCATGCCGTGCCCGCCCTCGGACACGGGGCGATGCAGTTCGGGGATCAGGAACGCCGGGGCGACGACCATGGCGGCCGAGGCCGCCTGCGAGCCGGTACCCACCGCGAGCATCGCCCAGCGACGAGCGATGCTGATCTGCTCGGGGGCCGCGGTCGAGGTCACGGGTCAAGTGAACGCCCGGGCATCCCCGGGACGCACATCGTTCCGCCCAACCCGGGCTGTGACATCAGTCTCGTGCTTTGATTCTGGCCATGAAGAGATTCGCCATCGCCGCTGTCCTTGCCTGCTGCGTCAGCCTCACCGGATGCGGTGGTGACGACGAACCCACCACATCCGACGACGAGGCGTCCAAGACCCAGGACCAGACGCTCACCAAGGCCGAGCTGATCGAGCAGGGCGACGCGATCTGCAAGGCGAGCAACGAGAAGATCGACGCGGCCGACGACCGGTTCATCGACCCGGAGAACCCGACCGAGGCGGAGTTCCGGGCGGCGATCAACGACACGCTCGTCCCCGAGGTCAAGGGCCAGGTCGAGGACCTGCGCGCACTGAAGGCGCCGGCCGAGGACGCGGCCACGATCAACGAGATGCTCGACTCCATCGAGGCGGGTCTCGTCGAGGTCGAGGCGGACCCGCTCGCCATCCTCCAGGGCGACCCGTTCGCCGACGCCAACAAGATCGCCCAGGACTACGGCTTCGAGGTCTGCGGCGCCAGCTGACCGG
>JAKFEI010000059.1:0-19135 GCA_036675765.1 Nocardioides sp.
TCGCTGCCGTCGATGAAGTCGGGGATGAAGAACACCGCGGCCCAGCCCATGCCGATGTAGATCGGCGTGTAGAGCCAGCGCGGGGCCCCGGTCCAGAACACCCGGAACAGCACGCCGAGGACAGCGGCTCCCCAGATGACGATCAACAGCACCACCCGGGACGTGCCGTCGAGCAGCAGCATCGCGAAGGCGGTGTAGGTGCCCGCGATCAGCACGAAGATGTTGGCGTGGTCGAAGCGGCGCAGCATCGCCCAGATCGCCGGCTGCCAGGTGCCGCGGTGGTAGATCGCGGAGACGCCGAACAGCAACAGGGCCGACGCAATGAAGACCGCCGAGCCGGCCTTGGTCCCCGATGTCGGCGACAGCACGATCAGTACGACGCCGGCAGCGACCACGAACGGGACGGTCCCCGCGTGCAGCCAACCGCGCAGCTTCGGCTTGAGCTCGGCCATCTTGTCGGCCATCACCGTGAGGGCGGCCTCGTGGTCAAGGAACTTCACGTGAGGATCTTCAGGGCACCCGGGAGAACTTGGACAATCGCCGGCGCCTGCGGTGACGTCGGCAACATGCCGAGCGGTTCGCCGTCGCCGCCCATCGGGACCGACGGGCTCCCGCTGATCTCCACTGTTGCCCCCCGCAGCACGGTCACCTGGTCGAGCAGGACGTGCGCGCCGTCGTACACCTTCGGCAACGCCTTCATCATCTCGCGACGCGAGGCTGCTTCGATGACAATCACATCGAGGAGTCCGTCGGTCAATGACGCGTCCGGGGCGATGTGCATCCCCTTGCCGTAGTAGCCGGAGTTGGCCACGACGACGGTCGCCGCGACGAAGGAGTGCGTCGTACCGTCGATGACGACCGTGAACCTCGAGGGGACGTACGTCGCCAGGGAGTGCACGGCGGCGTACGGGTACTGCAGCTTCGACGGCATCCAGCGGACCTTGTCGACGATCTCGCCTGCCCGGGCATCCACGCCCGAGTAGACCGAGCCGGCCACCAAGCGCGGCTCGGCGCCCGGCAGTGTCACGGAGATCAGGTCGGTCGGCGTCTCGGCACCCTCGAGGAGCACCTTCGCGATGACCTCGGAGTCCTCGGAGAGCTTCAGCATCCGGGCGAAGTCGTTGCCTCGACCGGCCGGGATCATGCCCAGCACCCCGTCCTCCTGCGAGACCTGGCCGGCGATCGACGACAGCATGCCGTCGCCGCCGACGGCGACGATCACGTCGCCGCGCGCGACCCCGGCCTTCACGAGGTCCAGCGTGGCCTTCGGCCCGGGCGAGTACGTGACCTCGACCTCCGCGCCGGCGTCGCGGAGCAGCCGCGCCACGGGGACGACAGCGGCCGGAGCCGCGCCACCGCCCGACAGCGGGTTGACGAGGAAGGAGAAGGACCTCACGGGATCAGCACCCCCGGATTCAGGATCCCGGTGGGATCGACGGTGGCCTTCACGCCGCGCAGCACAGCGACGCCGACCGGGCCGATCTCGCGCTCGAACCACGCCTTGTGGTCGGTGCCGACCGCGTGGTGGTGCGTGATCGTCGCGCCGGACTCGATCATGGCGTCGGACGCCGCTGCCTTGGCCGCGAGCCAGCGCGGCAGCGGGTCGTCGCCCTGCTTGGCCGCGACGGTGAAGTAGAGCGAGCAGCCGGTCTCGTAGACGTGCGAGACGTGGCAGAGCACCAGGGTGCCCTCGCCGAGGCTGGCCTCGAGTGCGGCCTTCACGCGGGTGTAGAGGCGGTCGGTGTTGGACCAGAAGGTGGCCGTCTCCAGCGTCTCCACCAGCACACCCACGTCGAGCATCGAGTCGCGGAGGTACGGCGCGTGGAAGCGCCCGGCGAGCCAGGCGTCGCCGCGCTCCTCACCGAGCGGCTCGCCGCCGAGGGCGGTCAGCGCCTCGGTGACGACAGCGCGCTTGTTGGCGATCGAGGCACCTTCGTGGCCGATGATCATCAGGCAGCCGGTGGCCGCTTCCGCCCCGACAGCCGTCTGGCTGGCCAGGTTGAGGGCCGTCTCGGTCTCGTCGGAGAGCCGGATGATGGTCGGGAGGACCTGGTTCTGCGCGAGGTGGCGCATCGCGGCCTGGCCGGCGGCGAACGACTCGAAGCGCCAGGCCTCGTACGCCGTCTCGGTGGCGATCGCACGGACCCGCACGGTGACCTCGGTGATGACGCCGAAGGTGCCTTCGGAACCGAGCAGGAGCTGGCGCAGGTCGGGGCCGGCGGCGTTCAGCGGCGAGGAGCCGGCGACCAGCTCGCCGACCGGCGTGGCGACCTTGAGGCCGACGACCAGCTGGTCGAAGCGGCCGAAGCTCGCACTGTTCTGGCCGCTACTGCGCGTCGCGGCGAAGCCACCGATGGTGGCGAACTCGAAGGACTGCGGGAAGTGGCCGAGGGTGACGCCGAACTCGGCGAGGGCGGCCTCGGCCTCGGGGCCGCGCATGCCGGGCTGGAGCTTCGCCGTCATCGAGATCGGGTCGACGCTGACGAGCTGGTTGAGCCGGATCAGGTCGAGGCTGACCAGGCCGGCGTACCCCTCACGACGCGCAACGAGACCGCCGGTGACCGACGTACCGCCACCGAAGGGGACGACGGCGACATGGTGGTCGACGGCCCAGGCGAGCAGCTGGACGACCTCGTCATGCGAGCCGGGGCGGGCGACGACGTCGGGGGCGTCGGTGAGATCACCGGCGCGAGCCTTGAGCAGGTCGGGGGTCGACTTGCCGCGGGTGCGCAGCCGGCGGCTCTCGTCGTCGGTGAGCACGTGGGCAGCGCCGATGACGTCGCGCAGGCCGGCGAGCAGGTGGTCCGGGAGGCCCGAGGCAGGAACGCTGACCGACTCCACCGCCGGGGTGTCGAGCGCGCCGAACGCGAACTCCACGAGGCCTTGGGTGGACTCCGGAAGGGGACCGGCGTGGCTGGCGTCGCCCCAGCGCTGGGGGTGCATTTCTCGGGTCATGCGTTACAGTGTGACACATGACGTCAGTTCGTAACAAGGATCGGTTCCTCGACGCAGCCCGCGAGGTCATCCTCACGGTGGGGTGGAAGCGCGCCACCCTCACCGACGTGGCCCGGCGCGCCGACGTGTCGCGGATGACGGTCTACCGCGCCTACCCGGACATGCAGTCGATCCTCGCCGACCTGATGACGCGCGAGTGGGTTGCGCAGATCGACGGCGTCGTCAACCAGGTCGTCAACGAGGTCGAGCAGGACGGCGACAGCGTGCTCGACGTGATCGCTCGCCGGCTGGCTGCCGCCGTGTCCGTGCTGCGCGAGAACGAGCTCTTCCGCCGGATCATCGACGTCGACCCCGAACAACTGCTGCCGTACCTGATCGACCGGCGCGGCCGCTCCCAGGACGTCATCATCGGCGCCCTTGCCGACCGCCTCGCGCAAGCGCAGGCCGCCGGCGAGGTCCGGGCCGGGAGCCCGCTGCTGCTGGCCCGCTCCCTCGTGCTCGCCGCCCACGGCTTCGCGATCTCGGCGCACACGATGCAGGACGACGACCTGTCGCAGTCCGACTTCGACACCGAGCTCACCACTCTCGTCCGGAGGTACCTCGCACCATGACGTCGTCACCCACCCGCCTGCGGCCCGGCCTGGCCGACGCACCCACCTCGGTCGACCTGCTGGTGATCGGGCTCGGCGTCACCGGGGCCGGCGTCGCCCTCGACGCCGTCTCGCGCGGCCTGTCCGTCCTTGCCGTCGACGCCCACGACTTCGCGTTCGGTACGTCGCGGTGGTCGAGCAAGCTCGTGCACGGCGGCCTGCGCTACCTCGCCAACGGACAGGTCGGTGTGGCCCACGAGAGTGCCGTCGAACGCGGCATCCTGATGGAGTCGACCGCTCCGCACCTGAGCCACCCGATGCCGATGCTGCTGCCGCTGATGACCAGCGTGTCCCTCGCGCAGGCGGCCCTCGCCTCGGCCGGCTTCCGGGCCGGCGACGCACTGCGGATCAGCGCGGGCACCAGCGCCGAGACGCTCCCCCGGCCGCGCCGGATCTCCCGCAACGAAGCGCTCCGGCTCGCCCCCGGCCTGCGGCTTTCCGGCCTGCGTGGCGGCCTGCTGAGCTGGGACGGCCAGCTCGAGGACGACGCGCGGTTCGTCACCTGCCTGGCCCGTACGGCGGCGTCCCTCGGTGCCGAGGTACGCACCCGGGCGCGGGTCCTGTCGGCGACGGGCAACGGCGCGGTCCTCCGTGACGAACTGACGGGTGAAACCGTCGGCGTGACCGCCCGCGCCGTCATCAACGCCACCGGCGTGTGGGCCGGGTCGCTCGTCGAGAACGTGAAGCTCAAGCCCTCGCGCGGCACGCACCTGGTGCTCCGGGAGTCGACGCTGCCCGGCCTGGCCGCCTCGCTCACGGTGCCCGTCCCCGGCACCACCAGCCGGTTCGTGTTCGCCCTCCCCCAGCCCGACGGCACGATCTACGTCGGCCTGACCGACGAGGAGACCGAGGGCGAGATCCCCGACGTCCCCCAGGGCACCGAGGCCGAGATCGGTTTCCTGCTCGACGTCGTCGGCGCCGCGTTCGAGAAGCCGATCCGGCGCTCCGACGTGATCGGTACGTACGCCGGACTCCGACCGCTGCTCGACTCCGACGGAGCGACGGCCGACCTGTCGCGCAAGCACGCCGTGCTCACTTCACCCACCGGCGTCGTCACGGTCGTCGGCGGCAAGCTGACCACCTACCGACAGATGGCCGAGGATGCCGTCGACGCCATCGGCCTCACCCAGGCGCCCTGCGTCACCCGCAACCTGCCGCTCCTGGGCGCCGCGCCCCGCGAGGAGCTCGCGAAGCTCGAAGCCCCCGCCCGTCTCGTACGACGATTCGGCACCGAGGCCGCACTGGTGCTGTCCAACGCGGTGGATGTCACCGGGCTGCCCGAGCACGAACTCCTGGCGCCCGGCCCGCAGGGCATCACGCTCGCGGAGCTGGTCTTCGGCATCACCCACGAAGGCGCTGCCGACGTGGACGACCTGCTGGATCGTCGTACCCGGGTGGGACTGGTGCCCGCAGACCGGGCGCTGGCGCTGCCGATGGCAGCGCGGGCGTTCGACCTCTGCCGGCGCTGAAGCTCAGTCGTCGCTGCTCTCGCGATCCTGGAGACCGACCGCGGCGCGCAGCTCCTTGGCGTGCTTCCTGACCTCCTCCGAACCGGATTCGGCCGCGATCGCGGCGAGCACTGCGGCGAAGGCATCGAGCTTGCGGTGCAACGCCTGCTCGGACCGTCGGTTGTGGTTCTCGAGCAGCACGACGAGGAACAGGGTGAGGATCTCGGCCGGCAGCACGAAGGCGATGTACCAGTGGTCGAGCGAGTGCAGCAGGAAGTAGCTCGGCGCCCACAGCAGGGTGAGGCCCACGATCGCGAGGAAGAACAGGTCACGGGACGCGATGTCCTGGGCCCGGGCGGCGAACTCGTCGAACCAGGTGCGCCGTGACGAGACCTCGGACGGATTGCGATGTTCGTCGTCGTTCATCGGGCCACGCTAGCCGCTGAGCCGGCCCTGCCCGCTCAGAGTGACCATGGCCGGCAGCCCTCCGATCCGCCAGACTGCACGAATGACGGTGGAACAGAAGATCACCTACTGCCGGATCTGCGAGCCCCTGTGTGGCCTGGTCGCCACCGTCGAGGACGGTCGACTGCTCTCGCTGCGCCCCGACCAGGACCACCCGCTCTCACGCGGCCAGGCCTGTCCCAAGGGGATCGCGTTCACCGATGTCCAGAACGACCCCGACCGGGTGCTGCATCCCCTGCGCCGCACGGAGTCGGGCGAGTTCGAGCAGGTGAGCTGGGACGACGCCCTGTCCGACATCGCGACCCGGCTCAAGCAGGTCCGGTCGACGTACGGCGGCAGGTCGGTGGGGATGTACTTCGGCAACCCGAGCGCCTTCTCCTACTCCACGACCCTCTGGGTCGCGGGCTTCATGAAGGGGCTGGGCTCCGACCATCTCTACTCCGCCGGTTCGCAGGACATCAACAGCCGATTCGTCGCGAGCCAGTTGCTGTACGGCGCCCTGACACAGTTGCCGTTCCCGGACCTCCCCCGCACCGACTTCCTGCTGGTCCTCGGCGCCAACCCCCTCGTGTCCCACGGCAGCGCCATCAATGCGCCACGGATCAAGGACCAGCTCAAGGCGATCACCACCCGCGGCGGCCGTGTCGTCGTGGTCGACCCGCGTCGCTCGGAGACGGCCCGCGCCTTCGAGCACGTGTCCGTGAAGCCGGACTCCGACGCGTGGCTGCTCCTCTCATTGCTGCACGTGGTCTTCGAGGAGGGCCTGGCCGACGAAGCCGCGATCCGCAAGCAGTCCCGCGGCGTCGACCTGATCCGCACGGCCGCGGCTGCACAGTCACCCGAGGACACGGAAGCGATCACCGGCGTGCCCGCGGCCACTGTCCGGCAACTGGCGCGCGACTTCGCGACGGCGCCGAGCGCGTCGGCGTACGGCCGGACCGGGGCGTGCCTGGGCCGACACGCCACCCTCGTCAGCTTCCTGATCGACGTGCTCTCCATCGTCACCGGGAACCTCGATCGCGCCGGCGGCACGCTGTTCAGCCGGGGCGCCATCCCCCTGGAGGACCTCGCCGAACGGGTCGGCCTGGCGTCGTACGACACGAAGCGCTCGCGGCTCGGCGACTTCCCCGAAGTGCTCGGATCGTTCCCCGCAGCCCTGATGGCCGACGAGATCACGACCCCGGGTAAGGGCCAGATGAAGGCGATGTTCCTCGTCGCCGGCAACCCGGTCCTGTCGGTCCCGAACGGCGAGGCGTTGTCCGCTGCGCTGCCCGAGCTCGACCTGCTGGTGTCGCTGGACCTGTACGTCAACGACACCAACCGGCACGCCGACTACGTGCTCCCCGCGACGACGTTCCTCGAACGCGAGGACTTCCCGATCGCCATTGCCTCAGCAGCCCCGACGCCCTTCTTCCAGTCGACCGAGGCGGTCGTGACGCCGTACGGCGAAGCCCGCCAGGAGTGGGAGATCGTCGACGAGATCGCCCGCCGGGCGGGCGTTGCGCTGTTCATGCTCGGGCCGCTGCGGCATGTGGGAAGACCCGTCGCACTGGCGCACCGGCTCTCCCCGGTCTGGCTGACCCCGCGCGCCCTGATCGAGAGCCTGCTCCGCCTCGGCCCGTACGGCGACCGGTTCGGCCTGCGACGCGGCGGACTCTCCCCCGCCCGCCTCCGCAAGACCCCGCACGGCATCGTGCTGGGCGACCATGCCGCCACCGGGCAGCGCCAGCACGCCGTGCGACATCGCGGCGGGAGGGTCCGCCTCGATCCCCCGGAGATCGCCGCGGAGCTCGCTCGCCTGGGTGATCGGCACGTCGATGACGCGGCCTATCCGCTGCGGCTGATCGGGCTGCGTGAACTGCGCTCGCAGAACTCCTGGATGCACAACAGCGAGCTGCTGATGAAGGGCAAGCGCGAGCACCGGGCCCGGATCAACCCGACCGATGCGGCTGGCTCGGGGATCGCCGACGGTGCCCCGGTCCGGATCCGCTCCGAGCACGGCGTCATCGAGACGACGGCACTGCTCACCGACGAGGTGCGCGTCGGCACGGTCGCCGTACCGCACGGCTGGGGCCATGTCGGCGGTGGCTGGGAGCGCGCCAACAAGGCGGGCGGCGGCAACGTCAACCAGCTCACGTCCAGCAAGGTGGCCGACGTCGAGCGGCTGGCCGGCATGGCGCACCTCAACGGTGTGCCGATCTCACTCGAGGTGGTCTGACATGAGCTTGTGGGGACGGATCTTCGCAGCCGGCTACGACCGGATCATGGCCGGTGTCGAGACGTCCGTGCTCGGGGCGCACCGCAAGGACCTCGTGGGCCGCGCGAGCGGCCGGGTGCTGGAGATCGGCGGCGGCACCGGCGCCAACCTTCCGTACTACCGCGACGGCATCACCGAGCTCGTCATCACCGAGCCCGAGGAACCGATGGCCCGCCGGCTCGAGCACAAGCTGGCGGCGTCCCCGCTGACAGCACAGGTGGTGCGAGCGCCGGCGGAGCACCTCCCGTTCCTCGACGCGAGCTTCGACTTCGCGATCTCCACCCTGGTCCTGTGCACGGTCGACGACCCTGCGAAGTCCCTCGCCGAGCTCCGTCGCCTGCTCAAGCCGGACGGGAAGCTGCTCTTCCTCGAACACGTCCGCTCCGACGACCCCGGACTCGCTCGCTGGCAGGACCGCCTGCACGGCGTGCAGGTCCGTGTCGGACACGGCTGTCACTGCAATCGCGAGACGCTCGCGTCGATCGAGCAAGCCGGATTCGAGGTGTCCGAGCTGCAGCACGACCGGATGCTGAAGGCTCCGCCGATCGTGCGGCCCCTCATCGTCGGGATCGCTCGCGTAGGTGCGTGATGCGTCCGGCTGCGGTCACCCGCATCGACCACGTCAACGTGCGCAGCAAGGACCCGGCGAGCACCGCCACCGTCCTGGCTGAGGTGCTCGGCCTCCCTGTGAGCGCCCCGCAGGTCGGGTGTCCCACGTTCGAGCTCGTCATCCTCGCGGTCGGCAACGTGACGCTGGAATCGACCCGGCAACGGGGCGGGCCGCAACCGGGCGACGGCATCGCGCTGACCGGCATCGTGTTCGAACCCGCCACCACCGCCGCATCCGCGTCCACCGAACTGCAGGATCGTGGCATCCCGCACCTGGCACCGCTGGCCTTCACCGGGCCCCACACGCGGCCCAGGACCTACGAGCCCCACCGCCGCGCCACGGATGGCCCCAACTGGCGGGTGTTCCCGGTCGACGGTGTCCTCAGCGAACGCACCGCCATCGTCTCCCGCCCGAGCGCGAGGGCGATGGTGGCCGGTGCGCGCACCGCGCCGGCGATGGCGGCCGCGATGAGTCGCGTCGCGTCCGGGCGCTGGCTCGGGCGGGTGGCCGCAGGGCTGTTGTCGGTGCCTGCGGAGTACCTCGCCGTCTGCGAGTGGGGGCACGACGTCCCGGCCCGACGCGTCGCCGACGCGAAACGCTTCACCGAGGCCCAGGCCTCAGGACCCGGGCTGACCGGGATCCGCGAGGTCGTGGTCACCGCCAGCGACCTCGACGCTGCCCGGCAGCGCTGGCAGGGACTCCTTGACCCGGCCACGGGCACCGATGACCGGTGGGTGCTGGACGAAGGTCCGGCGCTCGTCCTGGAAGCAGGGAAGAGGGACGCGCTCGCCCGTCTCGTGTTCGGCGCAGCGTCCCTCCCGTCGACCCGCGCGTGGCTGGTGGAGCGCTCCCTGCTCGGCGCCGGGTCGACCGACACCGAACTCCGGATCGAACCCACCAGGGTCGGCGGACTCGACCTGCGGATCACCGGCTGACGTCAGGCCTTCGGCGCCTTCCGGCCGCCAGCCACGGCGCGCCAGAACGCCCAAATTCTGGGCGCCCGACTGGACAGATGTCCAAAGAAGTCGGCCCGCGGTTACCACCCGGTAGGGGGTGACGCCTCACCCGTCGGACATGTAGAACATGTTCTTGTTTCGTCCGACAACGTGAGGGAGATCACATGCAGGACACAACGACGCCGGGCAAGGGACGCAGCCGCGTCTCCCGGCGCGGATTCCTGGCCGGCACCGGCTCGGCCTTCGGCATCGCGGCGGTAGGACTGCCCGCCGCGATGCCGGGGCGGGCAAGTGCGGCCGCGATCGGGAACGGCGCCTCGGTTCCCGCGCTGGTCATCGGGACCGGGTACGGCGGCGCGGTGGCCGCGTTGCGCCTCGCGCAGGCCGGCGTACAGGTCGAGATGGTCGAGATGGGCATGTCCTGGGACACCCCCGGCGCCGACGGGAAGATCTTCCCGAAGGTGACCTCCCCGGACAAGCGGGCCTACTGGCTGCGCACCAAGACCAAGGCACCGGTCAGCAACTTCTTCGGGTTCCCGATCGACACCAACATCACCAAGTACACCGGTGTCCTGGACGCAGAGGAGTTCGCCGGCATCACGGTCTACCAGGGCCGCGGCGTGGGCGGCGGTTCGCTGGTCAACGGTGGCATGGCGGTGACCCCGAAGCAGTCGCGCTTCAACACGATCCTGCCGTCAGTCGACGCCACGGAGATGTACAACACCTACTATCCGCGGGCCAACGCCGCGCTCGGCGTCGCCTCCATCGACCCGGCGTGGTTCGAGACCGCGAGCTGCTACCAGTACGCCCGGGTCGGACGGAAGCACGCGCAGCGCTCGGGCTTCGCGTGGACGTTCGTCCCCGACATCTACGACTGGAACTACATGAAGGCCGAGCAGGCGGGGACGGTCACCCGTTCGGCGCTCGACGGCCAGGTCATGTATGGCAACGACCACGGCAAGAAGTCCCTCGTCCAGACCTACCTCGCGCAGGCCCTGGCGACCGGACGGGTGAACGTCTCGACGCTGCACCGGGTCACCTCGGTGACGCCGGCGTCCGGTGGAGGCTTCACGGTGACGATCGAGCAGATCGACACCTCGGGCAACGTGGTCACGACGAAGACGGTCACGGCGGCGAAGGTCTTCTTCGCGGCCGGCAGCGTCGGCACGAGCAAGCTGCTGGTCAAGCTCAAGGCAACCGGCGCCCTGCCTGCCCTCAACAACGAGGTCGGCAAGGGCTGGGGCGACAACGGCAACGTGATGGTCGGTCGCGCCAACCACATGTGGGACGCCACCGGCACCCTGCAGTCGACGATCCCCTGCTCGGGCATCGACAACTGGGACGCCGGCGGTGCCTTCGCGGAGGTCGCTCCCCTGCCGACCGGTATCGAGACCTATGCGTCGCTCTACCTGGCGATCACCAGGACGACCCGGCGCGCCGAGTTCACCTGGAACGCCGCGGCCAACAAGGTCGACCTGTCCTGGCAGACCGCCTGGAAGCAGGACTCCATCAACATGGCCAAGACGATCTTCGACAAGATCAACAGCAAGGAAGGCACGATCTACCGCACCGACCTCTTCGGCGGTTACAAGGTCTGGCAGGACGGCCTGACCTACCACCCGCTCGGCGGCGCGGTCCTCAACAAGGCGACCGACAACTACGGCCGGTTGCACGGGTACACCGGCCTCTACGTCATCGACGGTGCGTTGATCCCCGGCAACACCACGGTGAACCCGTTCGTCACCATCACCGCGCTGGCCGAGAGGAACATCGACAACATCCTCGCGAACGACGTCTGACCAGGGAGCCGTTCAGCCACCCGCGACCGGGTAGTGGTCTGAGTAGTCGTCGAACGTGGTGTCGCCCGAGGTCCACGGGGGCGACTTGGGGGTGAGCACGGTGTTTGTCCACTGGCCGGGCATCTGGTGACCGCGACGCAGCAACACGTAATCCAGGTGCTCGGCCGGGTAGCCGGCGTAGCGGTGACCAGCGAGCGAGTTCGAACCCGGGTCGAAGCTGCTCGCCGCGCCGTCGTACGACGTCGGCGGCACGGTGTCGGTGGCCGCCAACATGGCGGCGTACTCAGGCGTGGAGCGGTTGACGTTGAGATCGCCCGCCACGATCACGGGCTCGTCGGCCGGGATGTCCTGGTCATCGAGGAAGTCGTCCATCTCGGCGAACTGCGTCGCTCGCACTGCTGCGGCGTCGTCACACATCGAGTCCTCTGCCTGCGCATGAGTGGCGACGACGTGCACTGGCGCGCCGCGAACGTCCAGGGTGACGAAGACGAACCCCTTGTTGGCGAACCAGTCCCAGCCGCACCCTTCGCTGTAGATGTACTGGATCTTCTCGACGATCGGCCACTTGCTCAGGACCGACACGCCACCGTTCTCCGGCGTGAGCGACCAGAACAACCCCTCGTTCCGGGTGTCGTCCCAACCCGACGACGACCGACCGAGCGTCGGCGTCTGGTGGGGATACTCGGCGGCCAGGCCAGCCTTGACCGTGTTGGTCGGAGCGTTGTTGAAGCCCTCCTGGAGGGTCACGACGTCGTACCCCCTGAAGTAGTCAGCCCTGGCCAGCAGCTCGGCGCGCTTCGCGTTCTCGACGCCGCCGGTCAGGGGGGACAAGAACATGATGTTGTTGGTGAGCACCCGGAAGGGTCCGGGCGCCGGCTCGCCAGACCCGGAGGCTGCTGGTGCCGCTGCTGGTGCCGCTGCCGGCACTGTCGCCAACGCGGCAGTTGTCGCCAGGGCGAGCAGCGCGGGCCGAACCAGGCGGCGCCTCACTGGGTCACCACGAAGGCCGGGCTGGTGCCGGTGAATCCACTCACGGAACCGAACAGGTTCTTCGAGTCACCGAAGTAGCGGATCCGGTAGGTGCCGATCGGGGTGCCGACCGGGATGTCCCACGTAACAGTGACCCTGGACGCCGCGAGGCCCTCACGCGCCCACCGGAACTTCGTGGACCAGTCGCCGTCGTCGGCCACCCGCACCCAGTTCGATCCGACCTTGCGCTCGACCGCGAGGTAGGTCCCACCCCTGCGGAGGTTGTTGTTCGGATGGGCGCCGGCGAAGGTGACCGAAGCCTGGTCACCGATCGGGTACGACGCGGCAGGGGCGGTCAGCACGTCACCGAACCCGTGCCCGAAGGGTGGGGCGTCGAGCACCACCGCGCCCGACGGGCTGGAGATCTGCTCACCGCTCCGGTCGCGCTCCTTGGTGCCGAGCTCGACCGGGGAGCCGGCCTTCATCGCCGTGGCCAGGCCCGCTGTGACCTGCATGAAGGCAGGGAGCTCGTAACGGCCGAACAACGTGCTGGCTGCCTCGTACTCCTTGGAGTCGTACTCCTCGGGTGTCGTCAGGTAGTGGGCATAGGCATTGGCGTAGCCCTGCACCAGCACGTTCTTCAGCTCGGCGCCGACGATCCTTGCGACCGTGCGCCGCAGCCGCAGCCCCGAGACGATGGTGACCTCGGCAGGCATCCCGATCAGGTAGAGCCCGCCGATCCGCATCAGCTGCACCGGCAGCTTCTGCTGCACGAGGTCCATCGAACCAACGGGGAGGAGCACCTCCTTCGGCGCCTGGCAGGCCTTGAGCGCCGGGCTCGCGGTGTAGAGGAGACCGGCGATTCCGCTCCACAACGCGTCGCCGCCGGCCTGCCCACTGTGGAGCGGCAGTCCCCCGCCACCGTCCTCCGTGCTGCCAGCGATGAACGCAGCCCCCAGAGCTGCGCTGCAGGTGCTGTGCGGCTTGCCGTCGGGGGTGTAGGCGCCGCTGACGTCGACATCCGCCATGTCGACGTACACGATCCGTGAATCGATGCCACCCGTGACGGTGCGAACGTTGGTGGCCAGGCCCTTCGACGCGGAGTCGTACATCCGCGTGCCGATGATCCGCGTGTTCTCGAACTCGTCCGTGGTGGGTCCGTCGGTGGGATGCAGGTTGAGGTTCGGTGACATGTCGCCCGCGTTGGTCTGCGCGAACGACGAGATGAAAGCCGGGTCCGTCTGGTCGATGTAGTCGACCTGCTTGACCTGCCGCTCCCAGCGGTAGGAAGCGAAACCCTTGTTGTCCGGGCTGATCAGGGTGTTGTGGGTGGACATGCTGGTGGCGTGGACCGGGAACCAGTTGATGACTCCGTCGAGCACGCCGCCCCGGCGCACCTGCAAGGTCGTGGACTGCGGGTCGATGGCGTTCGGAAACACCGCCTTGTCCGCGGCCGGGTTCCGGTCGAAGGCCGACCGGGCCCGATTGACGCTGGCGTTGTTCAGCTGGCTCGTCGAGAGCGTCAGCGTCGCCGGAGCCAGGTCGGCATGGGCCCGGGTGATGGAACTGACGATCCCGTTGACCAGGGCTTCGAAGGTCTTGCCGTGGTAGCCGAGGGTGGTCAGGTTGTAGAGATTGTGGTGCGAGTCGCCGCCCGGCCCTGCGTGGGTGTGGGTGGCGGTCAACATGACGTTGCGCTCGGAATAGGTCCCCGGCAACCGCTGGTCGAGGCGCGTGAGTACGGCGTCACGGATGCCCTGGAAGATCATCCCCGTGTCGGCGACGACGTGGACGACGCGCTCGCCCGTCGCACGGTCCACGATCACGAAGGCGCGCGAGCGCTGCCGCAGGTGGATCCCCGACGTGTTCTGAGCGAAGTCGGCGTACCCCAGCATGCCGTTCTCCGCCGGCTGCCCGGTGACATCGGCGATGCCGCGTCCCACCAGGTACGGCTCGCTCGCTGCGGCAACCCCGCTGGCCGCGGGAGCGCCGGCCGCGCCGGGCGCCAGGCCTGCCGTCGCGAGGACGAGGGCGATGAGCCCGCAGAGTGCGGCCAGGGCATTGCGCGAGATGTGGCGGTGCGACACGTTGACCTCGAGAAGAGAGTTGGGTGCCACGTCGGTCGGGTCGACATGGCCTGCCCCGTGACCGTATGAGCCGCATCACGTCGATGTGAAACACCAGTTCTGTGCCGGATTCACCGGTTTCCGCTGTGATCGCCCGGTACGTGCGGAGACATCACGTCGGAACACTGACGCGGCTGCCCTGGCAGTCCTAAAGCAAATGCCTTAAGTTCTATGAGTGAGTGATCAACCAGTGACCCGACCCCTGTCCTTCCTCACCGGCCCGATGGTCCAGCTGGCCTGGGTCGTCGACGACATCGCCGCCGCGGAGGACCGGTTCGGCCGGGTGCACGGAGTGCCCCGCTGGACCCGGCTCGACGACGTCGACTTCGGTCCGGACGACTGCACCCTGCGGGGCGAACCTGCCGACTTCCGTGCGCACATCAGCCTCGCGTACGCAGGCGACCTCCAGCTGGAGCTGATCCAGCCCGTCAGGGGCGCCAGCATCTACGCGGAATTCCTGACCACACACGGCCCCGGCCTCCATCACGGTTGCTGGGAGACGCCCGACCTCGACGCCACCCTCGGCCTCGCGACCGACAGCACCGTCGTCCAGGCAGGCTCGATGGCCGCCGGTGAGCTGCGCTTCGCCTACGTCGAGCCCGGCCTGCCGGGCCTGCCGTTCATCGAGCTCGCCCAGATCGGCCCCGGCATGCGGGAGTTCTTCGACGCGATGCGATGAACCGCCGTAATGTCGGAGGGTGACCGAGCTCGCGGACGCCGAGGAGTTCTGTCGCCGGCGGGACTGGTCGGCGGCGTACGACGCCTTCGCCTCCCTCTCCGATCGCACCCCACCGGTCCTCGAGGGCCAGGCGGAAGCGGCCTGGTGGCTGGGCCGGACAGACGAATCGATCCGGCTCTACACCGAGGCCTATCGCGGATATCCCGAGCCCGCCGAGGGCGCCGCGCACGTCGCCGTACTCCTCTCCATCCACACGCGGCTGCTGGGTGAGGCCTCGCAGAGCGCTGGCTGGGTCGGGCGCGCCCAGCGCATCCTGGACCAGCTTCCGGAGAGCGCGGCCCACGGGTACCCGCTCTATCTCGGAACGGCAGGCCTCATGGGCGGCGACCTGGCCGAGGCCGAGGCCTCCGCCCACCGTTTGCAGGACCTCGGTCGCCGGCACGACGACCCCACCCTCGTGGCACTGGGCGTCTACTTCGAAGGTCGCGTACGGATCCGCCAGGCCAGGGTCGCCGAAGGCCTGGCGCTGCTCGACGAGGCCATGGTTGCCGCCCTGTCGGACGACCTGGGTCCCCTGTGGACGGGCGCGATCTACTGCGGGCTGATGGACGCGTGCAATGAACTGCGCGACCTGCGCCGCGCCTCGGAGTGGACCGAGGCGACCCGTCGCTGGTCGGAGCCGCTGCCGCTGGCCTCGCTGTTCCCGGGCATCTGCCGGGTGCACCGGGCACAGAACCTCCAGCGCCGCGGCGCGTGGGAGGAGGCCGAACAGGAAGCGCTCGGCGCCTGCCACGACATGGTCGGAATCGACGTCTTCGCCGTCGCGGACGCCTACTACGAGGTCGGCGAGGTACGACGGCTCCGCGGGACCTCGACGGCGCGGAGCAGGCCTACACCCAGGCGCACGACTACGGACGGGACCCGCAGCCCGGCATGCCGCTGCTGCGCCTGGCGCAGGGCCGCATCCCCCAGGCGACCGCCTCGATTGCGGCTGCGCTCGCCTCCCACACCGGAAGCCCGCTGGAGCGCGCCCCACTCATGGCTGCACAGGTCGACATCGCGCTCGCAGCAGGCGACGTCGACGCCGCTGACAGCGCGGCCGACGAACTCACCACCATCGCCGAGACATTCGACAGCGTCGGTCTCCGCGCAGAGGCGCACCGCTGTCGTGGAGCGGTGGCCATCGCCGCGGGACGAACGGTGGAGTCGCTCGGGGCCCTGCGATTGGCGTTCAACGCATGGCGCGAGCTCGACGTACCGTTCGAGGCCGCGCGCACCCGACTCCTGCTGGCGCGGGCGCTGGCCGAGCTGGGCGATACGGACGGCGCTGCCCGCGAGGAGGCGGCCGCACAGGGGTGCTTCGACAAGCTCGGCGTGACGGTTCCTCGCGAGGTCACGACGGCCGGGCTGACGGCCCGTGAGCTGGAAGTGATCCGCCTGCTGGCGTCCGGGAAGAGCAATCGGGCCATCGCGGAGGAGCTGTTCCTGAGCCCCAAGACCGTGGCCCGCCACCTCTCCAACATCTTCGCGAAGACGGGCGCCACCTCACGGTCGGCCGCGACCGCGTTCGCCTACGACCACGCACTGATGGGTCGAACGACCCACGTCTGACCAGCATGGAAATGGGCTGCCTGCCCGATGAGCGGACCGGCGTCGGGCTCCTAGGTTTCCGGTATCGATCCCGACCCGGGGTCGCCCGATCCAAGGAGTAGTCATGCCGAAGTACGTCATTGAACGTGAGCTGCCGGGTGCCGGCCTGTTGTCCGCCGATGAGCTGCACGCCATCTCGGCCAAGTCCAACTCCGTCCTGTCCGCCATGAACGGCCGGGCGCAGTGGCAGCAGAGCTATGTCACCGACGACAAGGTCTACTGCGTCTACTTCGCCGAGGACGAGGCGGCGGTGCGCGAGCACGCCGAGTGCGGCGGCTTCCCCGCCAACGCGGTGAGCCGGGTGTCCACGGTCATCGACCCGGCCACCGGCGAGTAGTCAGCGAAGAGTGTCCGGAAAAGCCAAAAGGCTGTCCACGTCCGTCAAGACCTGAGGAGCCGTCGGCGCCCATCGTTGTGAGCATGAGCACACACCACTTCGACGTCGTCGTCATCGGTGCCGGCCTGTCCGGCATCGGCACCGCCTGCCAGATCACCAGCCAGCACCCCGACAAGACCATCGCCGTCCTCGAGCGCCGCGAGCGACTCGGTGGCACCTGGGACCTGTTCACGTATCCCGGCATTCGCTCGGACTCCGACATGTTCACCTTCGGGTACAAGTTCCGGCCGTGGGTCGACTACAAGGTGCTCGCGCCCGGCGCCGCCATCCGTGACTACATCGCCGACACCGCTGCGGAACACGGCATCGACGAGAAGATCCACTACGGCCTCAAGATCGTGACCGCAGACTGGTCGAGCGACGACGCCCGCTGGACCGTCACGGCCGAGCGCGAAGCGACGGGCGAGACGGCGACCTGCACCGCCTCGTTCCTGGTCAGCGCCACCGGCTACTACAACCACGACGCAGGCTTCCTGCCGACGTTCCCGGGCTCCGAGGACTTCCAGGGCCAGCAGATCCACCCCCAGCACTGGCCCGAGGACCTCGACTACGCCGGCAAGAAGGTCGTCGTGATCGGCAGCGGCGCCACCGCCGTCACCCTGGTGCCGTCGATGGCCGGTACGGCGGGCCACGTCACGATGCTGCAGCGCTCGCCGTCGTACATCTTCGCGGTCCCGGCGTTCGACAAGATCTCCGCGGTCCTCAACAAGTTCCTGCCGGAGAAGCTGGTGATCCAGCTCGCCCGCAAGCGCAACATCGCCATCCAGCGCTACATCTTCCGGGCCTGCAAGCGCTGGCCCACGATGATGCGCCGGTTCCTGCTGTCGCACGTGCGCAAGCAGGTCGGCCCCGCGATCGACATGGCCAACTTCACGCCGAACTACATGCCGTGGGACGAGCGGCTGTGTGCCGTTCCGGACGGCGACCTGTTCAAGGCCCTCAAGGCCGGCCAGGCGTCGGTCGTCACCGACCAGATCGAGACCTTCACCAAGACCGGCATCAGGCTCAAGTCCGGCCAGGAGCTCGAGGCGGACATCATCGTGACGGCCACCGGCCTGCAGCTGCAGGTGCTCGGCGGCCTGAAGCTGACCGTGGACGGCGTGCCCCGCGAGCTGCACAACGGCATGACCTACAAGGCCGTGCTCGTCGAGAACGTGCCGAACTTCTCCTGGATCTTCGGCTACACCAACGCCCCGTGGACGCTGAAGTCCGACATCGCCGGCGAGTACCTCTGCCGCCTGCTCCAGCACATGGACGAGAACGGGTACGCCGTCGCGACTCCTCACGACAGCGACGAGTCGGCGCTGGACGAGGGCATCTTCGGCTCCCTGCAGTCGGGCTACCTGCAGCGTGGCAAGGCGATCATTCCCCGCCAGGGCGCCGCAGGACCGTGGAAGGTCGAGATGGACTACGGGCGCGACTCGAAGGTCCTGCTCGAGGACCCGATCGACGACGGCGCACTGCAATTCACCGCGCTGCGCCCGGCCCTCGCCCAGGTCGGCTGACATGTCCCCGGTCAACTTCTTCAGCAAGAACGTGGCGTGCGCGGCCTGGCACCTGCCCGCCCAGGGTGATGCCTTCGTCGGAACCGGCGGCCGACCCTGCGTCGTGATGGCGCACGGCTTCGGCGGCACCCGCGACACCGGCCTCCTCGCGTTCGCCGAGGGGTTCGCCGCCGCCGGACTCGACGTCCTGTTGTTCGACTACCGCGGGTTCGGCGACTCGGACGGATCACCCCGCCAGCTCGTCTCGTTCCGCCGGCAGCGCGCCGACTACGTCGCGGCCATCGCGGCGGCACGGACGTTGCCCGGCGTCGACCCCGAGCGGATCGTGCTCTGGGGGACGTCGTACTCGGGCGGGCACGTCGTGCCCGTCGCGGTGGCGGACGGACGGATCGCCTCCGTGGTGGCGATGACTCCAGCCATGGACGGCCTCGCCGCCCTGATCGCGATGTACCGCCATGGCGGAGTACGACGACTGGCCCCCCTGGTCGTCAACGGACTCCGCGATGCCGCCCGTGCCCTGCTCGGTCGCGCGCCGCACCACATCGCGCTCGTCGGCGAGCCCGGCTCGACCGCCGTCCTGACCGGCCCCGGCGCCCTCGCGGGCTACACCGCACTCGCCGGACCGACCTGGCGCAACGAGGTGTGTGCCCGGGTGGCCCTCGAGGTCGC
>JAKFEI010000531.1:0-2944 GCA_036675765.1 Nocardioides sp.
CCGTCGGCCACGGCGCCGCACTTCAGCTCGGCCAGCCGCAGTGCGAGCTCGGCCGGTGGGACACCCACGACCTGCGACTCGTCGACGCCGGACACGATCACCTGCGGGTCGAATCCCGCGCTCCGCAGGGTCGCCAGACGGGCGGGGGATGCGGACGCGAGCACGAGCACAGGCACGGCCCCCACCCTACGAGGTGGCCCGCGGCGGCCGGACGCAACCTTTCGGACCGCTCACGAGTCGTGGGGGTGACAGACTTCGTGCGACCTGGGAGGTGCCGTGGACGGCCCACACGATCGGCTGGCCGATGACCCGATTCGTCGGTGCTTCGATGTCTCCTACCGACGCCTCGTCGGCCAGTTGTACGGCGTCTGCGGCAGCCTGACCGAGGCCGAGGAGGCCGTCGCCGAAGCCTTCGCCCGCGCCGTCGCCGCCCGCCGCACGTTCGAGCGGGTCGACGAACCCGAGGCCTGGCTGCGCACGGTCGCGGTCAACGTCGCCCGGACCCGCCACCGCCGGAGGTTGATGGGCGATCGGCTGCACCGCCGGAACGGCGGGCCCACCGACGAACGGCTGCCTGACCTCACCGACGACCGGCTCACCCTCGTGGCGGCGCTCCGGTCGCTTCCCCAGCAGCAGCGCGAAGCACTGGCGCTGCACTACCTCGCCGACCTCCCCGTCGCGGACGTCGCCGAGACCCTCGGCGTGCCGGTCGGCACCGTCAAGGCACGGCTCAGCCGCGGACGCACCGCGCTGGCCGCAGTCCTGGGCACCGAGGCCACTGTCAACGGAGGTTCCCGTGGCTGACATCGAGCAGATCCTCAACGGTGATCGCGGCGACGTCGCGCGCCTGGCCGCCGACGCCGCCCAGGTGCCGGACTTCGACTCCCTGGCGCGGCGCGGTCGTGGTCGTCGTACGCGACGGCAGGCGGGGGCGCTCGCCGTTGCGGCGCTGGCCGTGGCCGGGATCGTCGGGGTCGTCCAGGTGTTCGGCAACGGGGACGGCGACGTACGGCCCGGGCCGGCCGAGACCCCGTCGCAGACCCCGTCGCAGACGCCGACCGAGGCGACCGATGGCCCGGGCCAGGCGGAACTGGCAGCAGTCGTGGACTCCGACGCGACGCGGATGCTCGCGATGGCGGTGACCCCGGGCGATCCCGAGCGGATGGCCGTCCTCTGGCAGTGGGAGGACCAGCGTTGGGTGCTGGCCTGGACCGTGGACGGCTTCGCCACCCGGTCGCTGCGTGCCGTCCCCAGCGGTTCGAGTCTCACGCCCGCGGCCGACGGCGCCTTCGTCCTCCGCGAGGGCTGGGAGGGTGCGGTCCTGCGGCTCATCGACGGCGACGGTTTGAGCGACCCGGTCGCGGTGTCGGAGAAGGTGGAACCGGTCGGTGCGGGCGAGGTGCCGGTCGTGCTCGCTCCGGAGGCTGGCGGCACGCAGGTGATCGCAGTGGCGGCCGACGGGACGGGCCACCCGATCCCTGTGCGCGCCGGACTCGACAGCATCCAGGCCTTCGGCAACCGGCTGGCCGGCTTCGCCTACGGGGACGGCGTCACCTACCACTGGTCCGACGACGGTGGTGCGACCTGGCAGGACGCCGACCCGGGGCCGGGCGAGTACCCCCCGTTGGTGGTCCAGTCGGCCATCGGGCAGGACCACGCGATCATCGAGGGCGGCGACGGCGCCACGTTGTTCCCCTTCGTGGCGATCCGTACGGCGAGCGCGGCAGCGCCCGAGCAGTGGACCCGGACGGAGGCCGAGAAGGTCGGCGACCACGTCACGATCGGAGGTGCGTGGAACGAGGACGGCGAGATCCGGGTCCTCGCGAGCCGCTGGAACGACAAGGACCGGCTCGTGGACGCCGGCGTGTGGCGGGTCGTCGGGGGCAGCCTCGAGAAGGTCGCGAGCAACCCCCCGGAGATCACGGACCATCCCGACGTGGCGCCCTTCGCCTTCGAGTACGTCGACGGGCCGGTCGTGTGGGTCCTCGGCAACAAGACCGGCGAGGTCTGGCGCACCACCGACGGCGGCGCGACCTGGGAGCGGTTCGCGGCGCGGTGAGCCGCCCGGACGGGTCAGGCCTCGGCGGCTGCCTTGATCCGCTGGAGCGTCTGCTGCACGCCGGCGTTCAGGGTTTCCAGGAACGACTCCTGGCCGCCGAAGAACCCGTCGGTCAGTTCACGCGACAGGTCCGAGATGCCGTCGGGGGTGTCGCGGGTCTGCGTGAGCAGGGTGCCCTCGCCGTCGGCCTGGAGGCGGAAGGACCAGATGGCCCAGTTCTCCACGACCTTGAAGGACAGCTCGCGTTCCGGCTCGAAGCGGACGATCTCGGCGTGCGTCGTCCACTCCAGCTCGCCCTCCCGGTTGCGGTTGGTGAACTCGGCGCCGAGGCCGAGATCGAAGCCGGAGCGCAGTCGGGTCGACGTCACCTGCGGGCTCCACTCGGGCATCCGGCAGACGTCGCTGACGAGCTCCCACACACGCGCCGGCGGAGCGGCGATCCGGACGGACTGTTCGAGATCAGACATGCCGACACACTAGGCGCGCGGTGTCACCATGGGGCATGACCAAGAACACAGGGTCCGGCCGGGGGATCTGGAGCGACCTGCAGAAGGTGCGCGTCACGAACGGCAAGGTCGAGGCGCCGGTGCGTGCGAACGGAACCGACGGCATCCAGATCGGCAGCTACAAGTTGCCGGCTTCCACGCCGAAGCCCGCGGGCGAGCGCCGTCCCGGTCTCGTCGCACGCCTGTTCGCGCGGTTGTTCAAGCGCCGCTGAGCGCCCAGGCGACCCCGCGGCTCAGGCCGAACGCGTGGCCCGGCGGTGCGCGCGTCGTACCAGCTCGACGACGGAGACGTCCTGGCCGAGCGTCCCTGAGTTCGCCTGACGGTCCATCCACATCGCCGCGTCGAGGGTGTCGGTCGCCAACTGGCGGAGGTCGTCGG
>JAKFEI010000314.1:0-2941 GCA_036675765.1 Nocardioides sp.
CTCACCCGCCAGATCCTCGCGACAGCGCGACTCGACGGACAGCCGATGGTCGACGCATCGCAGTGGGTGCGCTTCGAACGCAACGGGGTCGGCTACGAGGTCCCCGCCTTCTGGGGAGTGGGCGAGAAGGGCGACCGCAGCGGTTACTCCGTGTGCACGGCACCCGCGGCCATCAGGATGCAGACCGGGGAGCAGGTCGACGATCGGAGCTACCGGATCGTCGGCCAGTTCCGGACCCTCCGGGTCACGTTGACGGCTCCTACCCAGGCCGTGGCCGAACTGGTGTGGGCATCGGTCACGGACGCACCCGACGCGGTGGGTGACGGTGGCTGCGCCGAGGAGGACTTCAACGTCGGCCTGCTCTCGCCCGAAGGGAGCTCCGGCGAACCGGTGGAGGGCTCGCAGTCGGCTTCGGTTCCGGGCACCACCGCCGATGCCGCCATTGCGTTCGGTGCGGATCTGGCGCGGTTCCACGCCGCAGGCGAGGACTATCCGATCGACATGTTCGCTGTGGAGAGCCTCATGAAGGACGGCGACCTGGCACCGTTCCAGCCCGGCAACCAGCTCAACATCTACTTCCGGCTGACCACGCAGCCGGGCGTCCTCTTCTGCCTCGTCAACGAGACCACGGGCGAATACGCCGCCTACGACAGCACAGCGGGCGGATTGATCGGTCAGGGCACCACGGACCCCGGTGGCGTGTCGACCTTCGATGACCGGTGTGCCGCGGAGATCAACGACGGCTGAGGGGGCGATTTCGCGCAGGGCAGCTGCGAGGACAGACCCGAATTGAAGGACGACGGCCGCCCAGGATCTCTCCTGGGCGGCCGTCGTTGGTGCGGGCTGTGGCCCCACTCCTCAGCCCACGTCGGTGGTAGCGCGGTCAGCGGTTGGCGGTCATCTTGCGGCGGGCCAGGACGGAGCCTGCTGCGGTCAGGACGCCGCCGCCGGCGAGCACCCACGCGAGGTTGAAGCCTTCGTCGCTGGTGCCGGTTCCGGCGTCGATGCGGTTGGGGAGCTGGACGTCGTCGGCTTCGGCAACGTCGTTCTCGACGACCGGCGCTTCGTCGCCCGGCACCTCGTCAGCGGGGACGTCCTCGGGCTTGTCGCCCGGCTCGCCGTTGGTGAGGTCGTCCGGCCCTTCAGGGTCGTTGTCGTCCTCACCGTTGGTCAGGTCTCCGGGGCCTTCAGGGTCGTTGTCGTCCTCACCGTTGGTCAGGTCGCCGGGGCCGTGCGGCTTGGGGTCGTCGTTGTCCTCGGGGTTGGCGATGTCACCGGGACCCTGGGGCTTCGGGTCGTTGTCGTCCTTCGGGATGGCGATGTCGCCGGGGCCCTGCGGCTTCGGGTCCTCGTCGTCCTTCGGGATGGCGATCTCGCCGGGGCCCTCGGGCTTCGGGTCCTCGTCGTCGTGCGGCTGGACGATGATGACCGGGCCGGGCTCGAAGCCGTCGGCGTGAGCGGCTCCAGCGAAGCCGCCGAAGGCGATGGCGCTCGCGGCGAGCGGGGTGGCGATCAGGACGCGGAGCGCGGTGCGGGTGGTGGCGTTCATGGTGTTCTCCTCAGGTGGTGGGGGTCCGTGTGGTTCCCGGTGGCTTGGTGTTCTTGGTGGTAGGAGCGCGTCGGCCCGAGGACCTTGCAGAAACTTCGAGAACTTTCTGGATTCTTTTCCGGGTCGGCGGTGGAGCCGCCCCCTTCTCGCGGTGAAGTGCCATCACTGGACTGCGCCGATTGCGGCAGGTGGTGCAGTTGCAGGCGCGCTCGGCACAATCAAGTCGTCAGCAACCCGCACACCCAGGTCTGGACGTTGCCCATGTCGCCGCAGATCGCCCGCCGCCCGCTCGAGGAGCAGATCCACGCCATCCTGGGATGGAACACCTTCAGGTGGGCCGTCGATCAACTGCCGACCGGCGTCTCGATTGACGACGTCAGGTTCGTGGACCTGGTCTCGGTGACGCGCGACGACGTCGACCAATGGGTCGAGAAGCACGGCTTCGCCTCGACGGCGGTCCGTGACGACCGCTACGACGGAGTCGAGGCCCTCTACCTGCTCCCACAGGACAACGGCTGGGTGGTCTTCTATTCGGAGCGGGGTACACGCAACTTCGAGCGCTACTTCGACAGCCGAGCCGGCGCACGCCGCTGGGTCGTCGACCACCTCTACGACTCCGCGCGCATGTCGCTCAACCACCGGTGGTGGCATGCCCATCCCGACGTTCGGCCCGCGAGTATCGGCGCGATGCCGTGAGGTGCCCGCCGAGGCGTGGGCTGTCGGTCACCGGGCATGCCGCTGGCCCCGCTGGTGGGCGGGGTGCGGGGCGTGGTGGCTATTCGTCGGGGTCGACGGCGCGGGGTGGGTCGAGGGCGCGGGTGCCGTCGGGTCCGACGAGGAAGTGGTGGCCGTGGGGGCTGATCCACAGGTAGTAGCCAGGTAGCACGACGAGATATCGCCAGTTGCTGAAGGTCTTGGCGCGGTGATGTCGCCGGCATCCCGGGGCGAGGTTGCAGGGGCAGGTCGGTCCGCCCTTGTTGTACGGGACCACATGGTCCAGGTCGCACTTCGCCGCTGGCCTGCCGCACCAGGGGAAGCGACAGGTGTGGTCCCTTTGTTCGACGATGCGTCGGATCCGGTCGGGGATCTCGTAGGAATCAACCGGCACGCAGTCGGCGAGGTTGATCACCGGCCGCACGGTCACAGTGGTGTTGGGGGCTTGGAGCCATTCCTTGATCTGCGCCGTGGAGACCGGTGTGCGGCCTTGGTCCCACCGGCCGACGGGGTTCGCGAACGGGTTGTCCACGTTCAGGGCGGTGTCGGTGATGTGGACGCTCAGCTCGACCTTGCGGCCGGGGCTGTGGGGTCTCGATACGCCGCCTCGTTCCTCGGCGGCTACTCGACCACCATCGAACAAGTCGAGGGCGAGGTCCTGGCGGGCGATGTCGCCGA
>JAKFEI010000548.1:0-18907 GCA_036675765.1 Nocardioides sp.
CTCCGCCGCGAGACGCTGACCGCCGACTACGCGGAGCTCGGCCAGGGCCACGCGGTCGACGACGACCTGCAGGGCAGGATCGACGCGAGCAACATGGGCAAGGCCTTCCGGTCCCTTCCCGAGCGGTGGCGCCGGGTGCTCTGGCTCTCCGCGGTCGAGCGACGCGAGCACGCAGAAGTGGCCCGGGCCCTCGACATCACACCGAATGCAGTCGGTGCGCTGGCCTTCCGGGCTCGCGAGGGCCTGCGCGAGGCCTACCTCGCCGAGCACCTCCTCGACTCCGCCGAGCGCACCTGCAAGGACACGACCAAGCGACTGCCGGCGTACGTCCGCGGCACCCTCTCTCCTCGTCGTCGCGAACAGGTCGACGCCCACCTGGACACGTGCGGGCCCTGCAGTGCCGCCCTGCTGGACCTGCGGTCGATCAACCTCGAGCTCGGCGCGCTGCTGCTGTTCGCCGTTCCTGCGTCGTCGGCGCTCGGCCTCTCGGTGCTCGGCGGGACCGTCGCCCCGGTGTCCGCGGGCACGACCAGCGCCAGCTCGTTCTCCCTCGGCGCGCTGGCCCCCGTGGCCGCGGGCATCGTCGGCGCTGTCGCAGCATCGAGCTTCCTGATCACCACGGACACCGCACCGCGTCAGGCCGACCCGGGCACCACGTTCTCGGCTGTCGCACAGGACCTTGACGGCCCGGCAGCCGGCCAGGACGCGACGGTGGCGGCCACTACGGTCCACGACGTCCCAGCCAGCCCCCTCCCTCGAACGGCCCCTCTCCCCGTCGACGAGGCACCGTCACCGGCACCCGAGCCGGCAGCAGCACCGTCCGCCGACGCGATCCCCGACGTGGTCACCGACCGGGCTCCGGCTGCCGTGGCTCGTGCGGCGAAGCCCAAGCCCGTCACACCCGTCCAGCCGTCGCCCAAGCCCGTCACGCCCAGCGAGCCCCCTGTCACCGTGGAGCCCGCAGTCGACCCGCGCCTGGAACCGGCACAGGTGGTCGTTGACCGGGCCGGGACGCGGGCCACCGTGACCCTGCAGGTCGCCGACCTCACCGCCGGCGACACGGTCGTGCTCACGGCCGAGCACACCCTCTCCGCCGCGATCCCGGCCCAGACTGACTGGTCCTGCACCACCTCGGCCGACTGGATCAACGGTCAGCTGTGGGCGACCCACACGGTGACCTGCGCCTGGTCCGGCCCGGCCCGCGCGACCTCACCCCTCGTCGCCGAATTCGGCCTGATCGGGTCCGGCTCGTTGTCGGCGACGATCACTTCCGACGCGGACAGCAACGCCACGAACAACACGGTCTCCGCCCTGCTGGGCTGAACCGTTCCTCTCAGCGGCGCTCGAAGCTGATGCCAGCGCGCTCGAGGCGGCCGAGCAGCTTGTCGCCCATCGCAGCGGCGGTGGTGACCTGGCCGGACACGTTCGGGTTGTCGTCCAGAGCGAGGCAGAGGGCAGCCTCGGCCAGCATCTTCGCGGTCTCGGTGTAGCCGGGGTCGCCGCCGGAAACGCGGGTCCGCACCGACGTACCGGCGCTCTCGGCGACGAAGTCGACGGTGAACCAGGACTTCTCGCGGCGGCTGGCCGACGGGCCTTCACCTTGCGGCACCCGCTTGAGCAGCGCGTTGCGCAGCGGCGGCACCTGCGAGGCCACGGCCAGTCCGCTCGCACCGACGGCGCCGCCCGCGGCGTAGCGAAGCGTCTTGGTGCCCGCGAAGTGGGAGTACGTGAAAGCAGGGCCGTACGACGGCAGGGCGGCCCCGCTGCGCGCCACCACGAACGGGTCGATGGTCGGCAGGGGCAGCAGCCAGTAGCCGAGCTCGCTGTCGCGGCCGGGCCGCCCGGCAGTCGCGCGCGAACGGCGGCCCTCGGGCCGCGGCTCCATCTTGCGACGGGCGCCCGACGCCTCCTTCATCTGCCGCGCACGGGAGAACGCCGTGAGCGCCGAGTGGAAGGTGCCGCCGGAGAACCCGGCCTTCGAGCGCACCACACCGCGCATCGCGACCGGCGCGGTCAGCTCGCCGCCGACCTCCCTGGCGAGCTCCTTGATCGTGAAGTACGCACCGAGGTCGTGCGGGATCGAGTCGAAGCCGCAGGAATGCACGATCCGCGCGCCGGAGCCCTCGGCCGTGGCGTTGTGCTCGACGTAGGTGCGGTCGACGAACTCCGGCTCGCCCGTCAGGTCGACGTAGTCGGTGCCGGCGGCCGCGCACGCAGCGACCAGCGGGCCGCCGTACTCGATGTAGGGGCCAACGGTCGTGGCGACGACCTGCGTGGTGGCGACGACCTCGGCCAGGGCCGCGGCGTCGCTCGCGTCGGCGACGAGCAGCGGGAGGTCGGCCAGCGCAGGATTCACGCCCGCCAGTCGGGACCGGACCGCCTCGAGCTTCTTCTCGTTGCGGCCGGCGAGCGCCCAGCGCAGGTCCTTGGGCGCGTGCTCGGCGAGGTAGTCGGCGGTCAGGCCGCCGGTGAAGCCGGTTGCTCCGAACAGGACGATGTCGTACGGGCGCGTTGAGGAAGCCATGCCGCCCACTCTGGGTCTCGAGACAGTTGCTGCGCAACTTCCTCGACCAACGAAGGGAACCGATGGAACCCCGCAGAGGGTCCGCTGCGTCATAGGTTCAGCACCAACCCCCAGGTTGGCCAGAACGACGGAGCACATGTGGATCCCGAGACCGAAGCGGTCTACGCCGACTATGTCGAGCAGAGCTGGCCGACCCTGGTGCGGGCGGCCATCTTCCTCGGCGCGCGGCCGCACGAGGCCGAGGACCTCGCGCAGACCACCCTGGTCCGCTGCTACACCGGCTGGGACCGGGTCAGCTCCGCCGAGAACCGCGAGGCCTACGTCTACCGGATGCTCCTCAACTGCCTGCGCGACACCCGCCGCACGCGTTGGTGGAAGGACCGGCAGTACGACGACCCGCGCTCCCTGGAGCGCAGCGACCGCCCCGTCGGGGGCGATGCCGCCGAGCGGGTGGCCGTCGCGGACGCCGTACACCGCGCGCTCGGCACGCTGACCAAGCCCAACCGCGACGTGGTGGTGCTGCGGTACTTCGTGCAACTGACCGAGAAGCAGACCGCCGAAGCCCTCGGCGTGCCGCCCGGCACCGTGAAGAGCCGGTTGTCCCGCGCACTCGCCCACCTGGCCTCCAACGACCACCTCCTCGACCTGTCCGGAGGGACGAAGAAATGACCGACCTCGAGAACCTCTGGGACGACTACCCCACCGGCAAGGCACCGACCGGCGCGATCCTCGCCGCGGCGACCAAGGAACAGCAGCACCGCCGGCGGATCGTCGTACGACCGCTGCTGACGGCGGCGGCCGTGACCGGCCTGGCCGGGGCGTTCCTGACCGGCACCCTCGTCGACGACGGCTCCGGTGGTGGCGGCAACCCGCCCGGCACCGAGGCGTTGCCGAGCCATGTGGCGTTCCAGGCCGACCTCGAGCCGGCGAAGAACTGTGACGACCTGCTGCAGACCTACATCGACCGGGCGCTCGACATCGTTGGGCCGTACGGCTGGGGTGGCGGCGGTCCCGTCTACTACGGGGACGGCCTGCGAGAACTCGGCGACGCCGCCTTGGAGGACCAGGCGACGGGAGCCGGCCCCTATCCGGCCGACGGCACCGGCTCCCTGCTCAAGGAGTACCGGAACCTCGACTCGACCGTGCGCCCGCAGACCTCCCGCCAGGAGAGCAGCGAGACGGGCACCAACGTCCAGGAGATGGCGGTCGACGAGCCGGACACCGCCAAGACCGACGGCAAGATCCTCACCCTGGTCCGCGACGACGCCCTCGTCGTGTACGACGTCACCGGCACCTCGACGAAGAAGCTCGGCCGGATCGGTCTCCCCGGCCTGGAGGACGCCGAGATCATGCTGAGCGGCGACACCGTCGTGGCGATCGGTGCCGACGACGAGGCCGACGTGCGTCCGAGCGACAAGTACGGCTACGGGTACGCCCAGCCGGCCGGCACGCGCGTGCTGACCATCTCGCTCGCCGAACCGGCCGAACCGGAGATCACCCACGACGTCACCTACGACTCCGCTCTGTCCTCGGCCCGCCAGCACGGCTCGACCATCCGGATGGTGCTGTCCTCGGGGCTGCCGGACCTCGACTTCGTCGAGCCGCGCGGCAAGCGCAGTGACAACGAGGCGCTCAAGCACAACCGCAAGCTGGTCGAGAACTCGAAGATCGAGGACTGGCTGCCCACGATCACCTCGGGCGACGGTGACGACGCGAAGACCCAGCAGCTCCTCGACTGCACCAACGTCGCCATCCCCTCCGACGAGCTCGCCCTCGACACCACCAGCGTCGTCGGCTTCGACGCCGGGTCCCCGGACAAGGTCGACGCGATCGGGCTGGCCGGCCAGACCGGCATCGCCTACGAGTCCGCGGACCACCTCTACCTCGCCACGAGCGGCGGCTGGGGCGGCGTGCCGCCCTGCGACGTGTGCGACATGCGCATCCAGCCGACGGGCGGCGGGTCGTCGTACCTCTTTGACTTCGAGCTCGACGGCAAGCAGGCCACGCATGTCGCCTCCGGCGAGGTCGAGGGCGCGATCCGCGACCGCTGGTCGATCGACGAGGCCGACGGCGTGCTCCGGGTGGCCGTCGGGCCGACGGAGGAGACGGGCAACTTCAACTCGATCGTCACCTTCGAGCGCGACGGCGACGAGCTCGTGGAGCACGGCCGCCTCGACGACCTCGGCCGCAACGAGGACATCCAGTCGATGCGCTGGTTCGACGACCTGGCGATCATGGTGACGTTCCGGCAGGTCGACCCGCTGTACGCCGTCGACCTCACCGACACCGCGAAGCCGAAGCTTCTCGGCAAGCTGAAGATCCCGGGCTTCTCGTCGTACCTCCACCCGCTCGGCCCGAACCGGATGATCGGCGTCGGCGAAGGCCCCGACAACAAGGGCGGCTGGGGCGCCCAGATCGGCCTGTTCAACGTCCGCGACGTCACCAACGTCCGTCGGATGGACGTCCACAACTACGGCCCCGACACGACGGCCCGCGCCGGCCTCGACCCGCGCGCCTTCACCTGGCTGCCCGACCAGCGCACGGCTCTCACGGTGCTCGAGAAGTACACGAGCCGCCGCATCGGCTACGTGTCCGTCGTCCGGGTCAAGGACGGCAAGCTCCACGAACGCCTCCAGCAGGTGGAGTACGGCGACGACGTGGACGACGTCCGCGCGCTGCCCATGCCCGACGGCCGGGTGGTGCTGGTGACCGGCGAGGACGCGCAGTTCTTCGAGCTCTAGGAAGTTGCGCTAGCCCCGAATCCAGGCGGTGACCGCCTCGTGGAGCGCGGCGGGCAGGGCGTCGCCGTCGAGGAGCAGTCGGTAGCCGTGGCCGGCCTCGGCCGGCTCGAACCGGCTGCCCGCCGGTGCCTGGTCGGCGATCGACTGCGACCCGGCAACCGCCTCCTCGCCTTCGTCGTCGGCCATCGACACCAGGACCGGGACCCGCAGGG
Organism: Nocardioides sp.; assembly: GCA_036675765.1. GTDB lineage: Bacteria > Actinomycetota > Actinomycetes > Propionibacteriales > Nocardioidaceae > Nocardioides. The sequence goes on from JAKFEI010000548.1 coordinate 5,478, forward strand.
CACGTCCACCGTCGATGACCTCGATGCCGGCCCAGTCCACCGGGCCGGACAGGTCGACGGCCGCATCGATCTTCGCGTCACCTGCCGCCGCCATCAGGGCAACGCTGCCGCCCATCGATGCGCCGACGACGACCACCCGGGTGGCCCCCAGTCCGGTCCGCGCCTCGCGCACGGCCACGCTGACCGCGTCGGCCTGCCCCGGACCCGACCGCCGGCCACCGTTGCAGGTCGATTCGCCGTACCCGCACAGGTCGATCGCCAGTACCTGGACGCCCGGCTCGGCAAGGAGGTCAGCGGCGTACGGCAACCAGCCGCACAGGCCGTTGCCGTCGGTCTGGTGGAGCAGGATCGCGACCGTCGGCCCGGTCCCGGCCCTCACGGCACTGACCTTCCCGATCCGCTCGTCCTGCAGCACCGTCGGCGTGAACCCCGCGTCGGCCACGTCGGCGGGCTGGGGTCCGCAGCGACTCAGGGGGCCGTCGAGGGCCTGCCAGGGCTCCTGGCTGGGCGCAGTGCTCGTCGTACCCGTGGAGTTGGTCGGCGGACTGGTTGCGTCGGGCCCGCCCTCCGGGTCGTCCTCTCCCCCGCAGCCACCGACCAGCAGGCTCGCCGCGAGGATGGCCGACACCGTCCCGATCCGAGATCTCATCGGGTCATTGTGCGCCCCCCGGCTCGGCGTAGGCTCGGAACATGTGCCGCAACATCCGGACACTCCACAACTTCGAGCCGCCGGCGACCAACGACGAGGTGACGGCCGCTGCCCTGCAGTACGTCCGCAAGGTCAGTGGATCCACCAAGCCGAGCCAGGCCAACCAGGCTGCGTTCGACAAGGCCGTCGCCGAGATCGCCCACATCACCCAGCACCTGCTGGAGGACCTCGTCAGCGCGGCGCCTCCGAAGGACCGCGAGGTCGAGGCTGCGAAGGCCCGCGAACGTGCCAAGCTCCGTTACGGCTGAGGCCGCCGCCCTCGAGCAGTGTGCGCGCGGCCGGCTGGTGGTGCTGACCGGCGCCGGACTGTCCACCGACTCGGGCATCCCTGACTACCGCGGCCCGGACGCGCCCGCGCGGATGCCGATGACCTTCCAGGAGTTCATCGCCAGCCCGACCGCCCACCAGCGGTACTGGGCGCGCAGCCACCTCGGCTGGGCCCGGATGGGTCACGCCACCCCCAACCCCGGCCATGTTGCCGTTGCCGCGCTCGGCGCCGACCTCGTCATCACCCAGAACGTCGACGGCCTCCACGAAGCCGCCGGCACCCCGCACCTGATTGCCCTGCACGGCCGCGTCGCCGACGTCGTCTGTCTCTCCTGCAGGAGTACGACGTCCCGGGTCGCGCTGCAGGAACGACTCGAGCGCGCCAACCCCGGCTGGGCCGCCCGGCATGCGGAGGTGGCGAACCGCCCGGACGGCGATGTCGCCCTCGAGGAGACAGCCGGGTTCGTCGTACCCCCGTGCGAGGAGTGCGGCGGCCTGCTGAAGCCCGACGTCGTGTTCTTCGGCGAGAACGTGCCGAAGGAGCGAGTCGAACGCTGCTACGCGGCGGTCGAGGCGCTGGCGGAGGCGGGTGGCACGCTGCTGGTTGCCGGATCCAGCCTGACCGTGATGAGCGGGCTGCGGTTCGTGCGGCGTGCCGCGCAGCGCGACGTACCCGTGGTGATCGTCAACCGCGGGCCGACCCGCGGCGACGCGCTGGCCACCCACCTGGTGGCCGAGGGCACCAGTGAGTGGCTGCCTTCACTTGCGGCGCTGCGGGCCTGAGGGTCAGAGCCGCTTCACGAAGATGTGGTCGGCCGCTTCCGGGAAGATCTCGGCGGTCTCGCCGCCGGAACCGACCATCACGCCGTCGGCCGTGGCCTGGATCGTGATCGTCTTGTCGGGCAGCGCACCGACGCGACGCATGGCGCTCATCAGCGCCTCGTCCTTCTGCATCTCCTCGGAGATGCGGCGGACCAGGGCGCGCGACGTCTCCGGGCCGGCGGCCTTGGAGAGCGGCTCGACGTCGTCCATGAAGTCCTCGCCGACCCGCTCGTCGCCCAGCTCTGCGAGCCCGGGGATCGGGTTGCCGTACGGCGACTCGGTCGGGTGGTTGAGCAGCTCGAGCAGGCGACGCTCCACGGTCTCGGACATGACGTGCTCCCAGCGGCACGCCTCCTCGTGGACGAGCTCCCAGTCCAGGCCGATGACGTCGACGAGGAGTCGCTCGGCGAGGCGGTGCTTGCGCATCACGCGGGTCGCGAGGCGCTGGCCGTCCTCGGTGAGCTCGAGGTGGCGGTCGCCCTCAACCGTGAGCAGACCGTCGCGCTCCATGCGGGCAACCGTCTGCGAAACCGTCGGTCCGCTCTGGTGCAGGCGCTCGGCAATGCGGGCGCGCAGCGGCGTGATGCCCTCCTCGATCAATTCGTAGATCGTGCGGAGGTACATCTCGGTGGTGTCGATGAGATCGCTCACGTAACCCATTCTGTCCTATTGACCGAGCATGTCTCCGGCGCAGGGGGGCAGCAAGCTGCCGCCGACGCCTCCCGCCACGCTGCCGGTGTCCTACAGGGGGGTGGCAGGCTTGGCGCGTGACCACGCTCGCTGTCCCCCGTCGCTTCAACGGCCCACCCCGCTCCGGCAACGGGGGCTGGGTCGCCGGCGCGCTCGCAGCCACCCTTCCCGGCCAGGGGATCGGTCGCGCCGTCACCGTGACGCTGCGTCAGCCGCCGCCGCTCGAGACGCCGATGCACGTCACCGCGACGGCCGCCGGAGCGACGCTGACCCATGACGGTCGCGCCGTCGCCGACGCCATCTACGCCGACATCACCCCGACCACGGTCGCGCCGGTCCCGGTCGGCGTCGCCGCCGAGGCGGAGGCCGCGTTCCGCGGTCACGGACAGCACCCGTTCCGGCGCTGCTTCGTCTGTGGCACGGATCGCCGCCCCGGTGACGGGCTGCGGATCTTCGCCGGCCCGCTGCCGGCCGTGGCCCGCAGCTCCCCCGAGGACGGTCGCGTGGCGAGCACCTGGTCGCCGTACGAGAGCAACGTCGCGTTGACCTGGGCTGCGCTCGACTGCCCCGGCGGCTGGTCCAGCGACCTCGAGGGACGACCGTCCGTGCTCGGCCGGATCACCGCCGAGGTACGCCGCCTGCCGCGCACCTCCGAGCGCTACGTGATCGTCGGCGAGCAGCTCCGGATCGACGGGCGCAAGACCTTCACCGCAGCCACGATGTACGGCGAGATCGGCGACGTCGTCGCCACGGCCGAACACGTCTGGATCGCCGTCGACCCCGAGGAGTTCCGATGACCCCGACGCCCGTCCCCTGGTGGCGCGACGCCGTCGTCTACCAGGTCTACGTCCGCAGCTTCGCCGACGAGCTGAGTCATGACGGAGACGCCGACGGGATCGGTGACCTGCCGGGCATCACGTCGCGGCTGCCGTACCTGCGCGACCTCGGCGTCGACGCCCTGTGGATCACGCCGTTCTACACCTCGCCCCAGAAGGACCACGGGTACGACGTCGCCGACTACACCGACGTCGATCCACTCTTCGGCAGCCTGGCCGATTCCGACGTACTGCTCCAGACCGCGCACGAGCTCGGGCTGCGGGTGATCGTCGACCTCGTCCCGAACCACACCTCGGACCAGCACGCGTGGTTCCAGGCAGCCCTCGCCGCCGCGCCGGGATCGCCCGAGCGAGCGCGCTACCTGTTCCGCGAGGGCCGTGGCCCCAACGGCAGCGAGCCGCCGAACAACTGGCAGTCGATCTTCGGCGGTCCGGCGTGGACGCGCGTCCCTGACGGCAGCTGGTACCTGCACCTGTTCGACACCTCGCAACCCGACCTCGACTGGCGCAACCCCGAAGTCGGCGACATGTTCGAGGGCGTCCTGCGGTTCTGGCTGGACCGCGGCGTCGACGGCTTCCGGGTCGACGTGGCGCACGGGCTGTACAAGGAGGCGTCGCTGCGCGACCAGGTCCGGCCGGAGCCCGCAATGGACGAGACCGGCCAGAAGAAGGGAAAGAAGAAGCCGAAGGCCGCCGAGTCCATGGTCGAGCGCGTCCTCAAGGACGAGCCGATGTGGGACCAGCCCGAAGTCCACGACGTCTACCGCCGCTGGCGCAAGGTGCTCGACTCCTACCCCGGCGAGCGGATGGCCGTCGCAGAGGCCTGGACCCAGACCGCCGAATCCATGGCGCTCTTCATCCGCCCCGACGAGCTCCACCAGGCCTTCAACTTCGGCTGGCTCGGCACGCCGTGGAAGGCGAAGGACTTTGCCGAGGTCGTGAACAACTCGATCGCGGCGGTCGGCGCCGCCGACTCCGCACCCACCTGGGTGCTGTCGAACCACGACGTGATCCGCCACCCCACGCGGTACGGCGGCGGGCCGGTCGGACTCGCCCGTGGCCGCGCAGCCACGCTCGCCATGCTCGCCCTGCCCGGTTCGGCCTACCTGTACCAGGGCGAAGAGCTCGGACTCGAGCAGGTCGACGTGCCGCCCGAAGCACGGCAGGACCCGTCCTGGTTCCGCACCGGCGAGCCCGGGCGCGACGGCTGCCGGGTCCCGTTGCCGTGGTCCGGGTCCGCGCCGCCGTACGGCTTCGGGGGTGCGGAGGGCTCCCAGCCGTGGATCCCCCAGCCGGCGGACTGGGCGGACCTGACCGTCGAGGCGCAGCAGGGCGACGACGCCTCGAGCCTGGCGTTCTACCGGCGGGCACTGGCCGCACGACGTGAGGTCTTCGCCGGAGCCGACGAGACCACGGAGGCCCGCGCGTTGGGCAAGCTGCTCGTCGTACGACGGGCGGGCGTGACCGTGCTGCTCAACACCAGCAAGTACCCCAAGGCACTGCCCGACGGCGAGGTGCTGATCAGCAGCGGACCGCTCATCGACGGCCTGCTGCCGCCCGACACGGCGGTGTGGTTGCGTTGAGCCCGGTGGGCTGGCTCAGCGGTCGGCCGGGATCCCGAGGGCGTCGTTGTAGCGACGAAGTGACGCGGAAAACGCCCTGACCTCGTCGGCCGACCACTCACCGAGGCGCTCGGCCAGGAGTTCGCGGCGTTCGGACGCGACGCCCTCGAGGCGGGACTCGCCCTCGCCACTGATGGTCAGCAACGTCGCCCGGCCGTCCTCGGGATCGGGCTGCCGGTCGACCAGCCCCAGGTCGATCAGGTGCTGCACCTGCCGACTGATGGCGCCCTTGTCGATGTCGAACACGGCACACATCGCGGAGGCCCGCAGCGGTCCGTGCTCGCGAACGTAGGAGAGCATCAGGTACGACGCCGGCAGCAGGTCGGGATGCACCGCGCGAGCCCGTTCCCCGATGACGCGGCGGATCCTGCGGACCAGGACGCCGACCTCGGTCTCGAGCTCACCCAGTGCCTCGACCCGCTCGCTCCCCAGCTTGGTGGTCATCGCACGGCCGCCAGTTCGGAGTCCTCAGCCACGGGCCCGTTGGTGGTGCGCAACGGCACCTCCTTGATGAACAGGATGCAGAGGAACGCCACGATCGTGAACGGTACCGACACCCAGAAGATGTGGCCGACAGCGTCGCCGAACGAGTTCTCGTAGAGCGCGCGGATCGGGAGCGGCAGGCTCGCCAGGTCCGGGATGTCACCGGTGGAGTGCTCCATCGTCGCGAGCTGTTCAGGGGTCACCTTGCCCGACTTGACCAGGGCAAGGAGGCCGTCCTTCACGCCGCCCGTGACCTGGTGCGCGAGCACCGCACCGAGCGCCGCGACACCGACGGAGCCACCGATCGAACGGAACATCGCGACGAGCGAGCTGGCCACCCCGAGGTCTTCGGGTGCGGTGTTGTTCTGCACCGCGAGCACCAGGTTCTGCATCGTGGCGCCGAGGCCGACACCAATGACCGCCATGTAGCCGGCGACGACCCACAGGCCCGTGTGGGCGTCGATCGTGCCGAGCAGCGCCATCCCGACCACGACCAGCACCATGCCTCCGACGAGCCACCGCTTCCACAGACCCGTGTCGGACATGACCCGGCCGCTGACGATGCTGGAGACGAGCAGGCCGCCGACCATCGCGATCGACATCAGGCCCGCCTCAGTGGGGCTCATGCCGCGAGCGAGCTGGAAGTACTGGCTCAGGTAGACCGTCGCGCCGAACATGGCGACACCGATCATCACCGACGCCGCGGTGGCGAGTGCGGTGGTGCGGTCGCGGAACAGGCGCAGCGGGATCACCGGCTCGGTGGCCACCCGCGCCTCGACCCACAGGGCCGCCGCGACGAGGGCCACGCTGCCCGCGACGAGAGCGGCCGACGTACCGGAGATCCAGTCGAAGTTGGTGCCGGCCAGGCTGACCCAGACGAGGATCAGGCTGATGCCGCCCATGATCAGCGTCGCGCCGGCGTAGTCGATCTTGACGTCGCGCTTGACCACCGGCAGGTGCAGCGTCTTCTGGAGTACGACGAACGCGAGCGCCGCAACGGGAAGGCCGATCATGAAGCAGCCGCGCCACCCGAGGGGGCTGTCGACGACGAGACCGCCGAGCAGTGGGCCGCTCACGGTGGCGGTGGCGAAGACGGCGCCGATGTAGCCGCTGTAGCGGCCACGCTCACGCGGGGAGACCATCGAGGCGATGACGACCTGGACGAGCGCGGTCAGGCCGCCGATGCCGAGGCCCTGGATCGCGCGGGCGCCGATCAGCACGCCCATGCTGGGCGCGAGGGCGGCGATCACCGAACCGATGGAGAAGATGACCAGGGCGACCTGGACGAGGAGCTTCTTGCTGAAGAGGTCCGCCAGCTTGCCCCAGATCGGGGTGGTCGCGGTCATGGTGAGCAGCGTCGCGACGACGATCCAGGTGTAGCCGGTCTGGCTGCCGTGGAGGTCGGTGACGATCGCAGGGAGGGCGTTGCTCACCACGGTGCTGGAGAGCATCGCCACGAACATGGCGAGCAGGAGCCCGGTCAGGGCCTCCATGATCTCGCGGTGGGTCATCTGGCCCGGTGCCGCGGTAGCGGGTTGATTGGTTGCCATTCGTCAACCATAATCCAGCATGGTTGACGAGGACAACTTGTTGTGACCGGGGAGACATTCGCAAATCAGGTGCGCCGTAGCGGCCGGCCCGGAACCATGGCACGGTGACCGACTCCTCGGACGAGCATCCCGACTTCCGCGCATCACTTGAGGTGTTCAGCCGGGACCTCCGCCTCGCGGAGATAACCCGCGCACTGGGGCGAGAGCCCGCCTGGGAACACTCGAGGGACGTCGGCGACCCACTGCTCCAGCCGGGCGCCCCGCCCCGTACGTCCGCGGCATGGCGAACAGAACTGGTCTTCGACGACGCCGTCCACCGCGGCTGCCATGGCCTCTCGATGGCACTGCGCGACCTGGGCTACGACCTCGCCGATCGTGCCCGCGACCTGTCAGAACGTGGATGCCATGTCTCTGTCTCCGTCGAGCAGCACCTCGACCCAGAGGATCCCGCGACCGACGGCATTCACCTGGACGAGTTCGCCATTGCCTGGCTGGCGCGGGCCGGGGCGAGCCTCGACATCGACCAGTACGCCAAGGACGCCACCCTCACCGCAGCCGTCCGCAGGTGGGCCGGCGACCGCATGTGGGATCTGCGCGAGCTCAAGTGGGGCGCACGCAAGATGGCCCGGGCCATCCCGGTCCTCCGCCACCTCGTGCCCCTCGGGCCCGAGGAGACCCGACCTCCCGCGCGCGCCCGTCTGGTCAACGAGAGCCTGCGACCGCTGGCCCTGGTCCTGCTGGAGGAGATCACTGCCACCGGACAACAGCCCGATGACACCAGCGACGCAGAGCGGAACGACTGGCTCGCCCTGATTGAAGCCACACGTCAGTACGCCGACATGCTCAGCGTGGTGGCGGCGAAGGGAATCGTGGACCCGACGGATCTGCGTCGGGCTCGGGAGCTCCGCATGGGCGCCCTCACGTCCGTCCGGCGATGGCCCGCTCAGTGGAGTCTTCTCACCGAAGCGGACGACCTCCTCGACAGCGCAGCATGAGGAACGCCGGTCAAAAAGCAGCGACCCGCAGGCGTGGTCCGATGGACCGACCGGGGGACGTCCCGGTTGCACCTGCGGGTCGGGTGGCTGCTGTGGTTTTCGCGAGCAGCCCTGGCCGGACGAAGCCGACCAGTTCAGTACTCGGGCTGCTAGCGGGCAGCCACCTCACGCGTCCTCAAAGAAATCATTCTTCGGACCACCTCCTTTCCCGTGTGCGACAACGGTAGGTCGGCTCTCGCCCCGACACAACGGGATTTTCGCGCCAGGATGTCAAAGAACCGCAATGTCTGCCCGGCCACAGCCGGGAATGGCTCCCCGTCGCACGGCCAGTTCGACGAGATCGTCACCTGGGGGTCGATCCTGGTCCTCGTTGCGATCGTGATGGTGATCCAGTTGTCAGGCAACCTGCTGGCCCGCAAGGTGCTGCGGCGCTGAGGAAAGTCCGCTTCTCCGACAACCAATCCGCAGGCCCCGGCATCACACGAGGCATGAACCTGCACGCGCGCTGTACCCCGGCAGTCCTTGCCCTGCTCCTCGCCGGCACCGCACTGTTCACGGGCTGCACCGACGACGGCAGCCCTGCCGATGCGAAGGACAAGGTGACCTCGACGGCCACGAGCGAAACGACGAGCACCCCGTCCACACCGGACGAACTGGTCATCCTGCCCGGCTCGATCGGTGAGGCACGCGTCGGCATGACCCGTGCGCAGTGGACGCCCACCGGCCTGTTCGAGGACGGCGCGGTGCTGTGCGAAGGCGAGCTGATCCACTGGGCCGCCGATCCGGCTGCGAAGAAGCTCTTCGTCCTGACCGACGAGGACGCCACCATCACGCAGCTCTCCGTGAGCGCGCCCGGCCCGCACACCGAGCACGGCGACCTCGAGGTCGGGTCGACGTACGGCGAGCTCAAGCGGGCGTTCCCCACCCTGACCGAACCGATCGACGACGGGTTCGACCAGGCGTCCGTCTACCCGCCCGGCGAGGAGGACGGCCTGTCCTACCTCGGCTTCCTGCTCGACTCCCCCGCGGGCAAGGTCACCGACGACACCACGATCGTGAAGATCGCGGTGACCGGCGGCGAGAAGCCCCACTTCCAGTACGACTGCTGATCTGCGGGCGGACGCACCAACCAGATTCGTCCTCTGCACTCGCCCAGAGGGACGAATTCGGTTGGTACGCCGCGCGCAGGGTCAGCTGACAGCAGCTGCGACCAGTCGGCAGCGCGGCGGGAGGCGTCGGCGCGAGCTTGCTCGCCGGGCTATGCCGGAGACGCGGTCGACCCGTGGAACTGAGCTGCGTGGAGGTGGGCGAAGGGACCGTCCGCCTCGAGCAGCTCGGCATGCGAACCCTGCTCCACGATCCGACCGTCCTCCATCACCAGGATGAGGTCGGCGTCGCGGATCGTGGAGAGCCGGTGCGCGATCACGAACGACGTCCGGTCGGTCCGCAGCGCGGCCATCGCGTGCTGCAGCAGCAGCTCCGTGCGGGTGTCGACCGACGACGTCGCCTCGTCGAGGATCAGCAGCGCCGGCTGGGCAAGGAACGCCCGGGCGATGGTGATCAGCTGCCGCTCGCCGGCGGACAGGTTCGAGCCCTCGTCGTCGACCCTGGTGTCGTAGCCGTCGGGCAGCGAGTGCACGAAGCGGTCGACGTACGTCGCCCTGGCTGCCGCACGGACCTCGTCCTCGGTCGCGTCGGGGCGGCCGTAGGCGATGTTGTCGCGGATGGTGCCCTCGAACAGCCAGGTGTCCTGCAGCACCATCCCGATCCGGCTGCGCAGCTCGGCCCGCGAGAGTGCGGTGATGTCGGTGCCGTCGAGGGTGATCCGGCCGGCGTTGAGCTCGTAGAACCGCATGATCAGGTTGACCAGCGTGGTCTTGCCCGCGCCGGTGGGCCCGACGATGGCGACCATCTGGCCGGGGTGCGCGATCAGGGACAGGTCCTCGATCAGCGGCTCGTCGGGGTCGTAGGAGAACGACACGCCCTCGAACGCCACCTCGCCGGCTGTCTCTTCGCGTACGGCGTCCGAGGCCCGCGCGGCGGCGACGGTCGCGACCGCCGACGCGTCCACCTCCTCCTCGGCGTCCAGCAGCTCGAACACCCGCTCCGCCGACGCGACCCCCGACTGCAACAGGTTGGCCATCGATGCGATCTGGGTGATCGGCTGGGAGAACATCCGTGAGTACTGGATGAACGCCTGGACGTCTCCGATGCTCATCGACCCCGACGTCACCCGGAGACCGCCGACGACGGCGATGATCACGTAGTTGATGTTGCCGACCAGCATCATCACCGGCATCACGAGGCCGCTGATGAACTGTGCCTTGAACGACGACTGGTACAGCGCCTCGTTGGCCTCGTCGAAGCCCGCCTCGACGCTCTCGCGGCGACCGAACACCGACACCAGCGCGTGGCCGGAGATGGCCTCCTCGACCTGGCCGTTGAGCTTGCCGGTCTGGCGCCACTGGTTGATGAACTGGCTCTGGGACCGCTTCATGATCCGGCCGCTCGCGAACATCGCGATCGGCACCGACACCAGTGCGATCAGCGCCAGCAGGGGCGAGATCCAGAACATCATGCCGAGGACACCGACGACCATCAGCAGCGACGTGAGCAACTGGCTCATCGTCTGCTGGAGGTTCTGTGCGACGTTGTCGATGTCGTTGGTGACGCGGCTGAGCAGCTCGCCGCGCGGCTGCTTGTCGAAGTACGACAGGGGCAACCGGTGCACCTTGTCCTCGACGTCGGACCGCATCTGCCGCACGGTCTCCTGCACGACGTCGTTGATGTAGTAACCCTGCAGCCAGCCGAGCACCTGGCCACCGATGTAGATCAGCAGCGTGACCAGCAGCAGCTGGCCGACCTTGCTGAAGTCGACGCCCTGGCCCGGGATGAGGTCGAGACCGCGCAGGAAGTCGGCGAACTGGCCGTCCCCGCGGGACTCGGCCGCGGCGATGGCGTCGGACTTGGTGGCGCCCTCCGGCAGCTGCCGGCCCACCTCCTTGCCGATGTAGCCGGTGAAGACCGCATCGGTGGCCTTGCCCAGCAGCCACGGACCGATCGCGACCGAGGCGACCGAGCCGATGCCGAGGAGGAGTACGGCGAACGCCCGGCCTCGCGCGGGACGCAGCAGCCCGATCAGGCGCTTCGCCGAGGCGCGGAAGTTGTCGGCCTTCTGGCCGACCATGCCGCCCATCGGGCCGCGACCGGGTCCGCCCTGCTGGACGATCCGCTCGGTGGACTTCATGGTCTTCGAGTCGCTCATGCCACGACCTCCTCTCGACGGATGCCTTGCGAGGCCGCGATCTCCTGATAGGTCGGATCGTCTGCCATCAGCTCGTCGTGCGTGCCGCGGCCCACGACCTCGCCGTCCTCGAGCACGAGGATCAGGTCGGCGTCGCGGATCGTCGCGATCCGTTGCCCGACGATCACGACCGTGGCGTCGCGGGTGATCGGGCCGAGGGCTGCGCGCAAGCGGGCGTCGGTCGCGACATCCAGCGCCGAGAAGGCGTCGTCGAAGAGATAGATCTCCGGTCGTCGTACCAGCGCGCGAGCGATGGCCAGCCGCTGGCGCTGGCCACCGGAGACCGTCGTACCGCCCTGTGCGACGGCGGTGTCGAGACCGTCGGGCATCTCGCGGACGAAGCCCGCGGCCTGGGCGATCTCGAGCGCCTCCCAGAGCTCGTCGTCGGTGGCGTCCTCGCGGCCGTAGCGCAGGTTGGAGGCGACGGTGCCGGAGAACAGGAAGGCGCGCTGCGGCACCAGCCCGATCTTCGACCAGAGCAGCTCGGGGTCGAGGTCGCGTACGTCGACGCCGTCGACCCGGACAACTCCCTCGGTGGCGTCCAGCAGTCGCGGGACCAGGTTGACCAGCGTGGTCTTCCCTGCGCCGGTGGAGCCGATCAGCGCGATCGTCTGCCCGGGGCGCGCACTGAACGACACGTCGCGCAGCACGGGTGCCTCGGCACCGGGGTAGGTGAGCCCGACGCCCTCGACGTCGAGGTGACCGGCGACGTCGACCGAGGTGACCGGGTGGGCCGCCGGGACGACGCTGGAGTCGGTGTCGAGCACTTCGGCGATCCGGACGGCGCCGACCGAGGCGCGCGGGATCATCATCAGCATGAACGTGCCCATCATCACCGACATCAGGATCTGCATCAGGTAGGACAGGAAGGCGGTCAGTGCACCGACCTCCATCTGGCCGTTGTCGACGCGGTGCCCACCGAACCAGATCACGCCGACCATCGCGACGTTGGTGACGCCCATGACGAGCGGGAACATCAGCGCCATCCAGCGTCCGGCGCGGAGCGACACCTCGGTGAGGTCGTCGTTCGAGCGTGCGAACCGGGCGGTCTCCTGCGGTTCGCGGACGAACGCCCGGACCACGCGGATGCCGGTGATCTGCTCGCGCAGGATCCGGTTGACGTCGTCGATGCGGGCCTGGACGGTCTGGAACGCCGGCACCATGCGGGACACGACGAACCCGATGCAGACGAAGAGGACCGGGACGACGGCGAAGACCAGCCAGGACAGGCCGAGGTCCTCGCGCATCGCCATGACGATCCCGCCGATCATCATGATCGGGATCATCACGCCCATCAGGCAGACCATCATCGCGAGCATCTGGACCTGCTGGACGTCGTTGGTCGCGCGGGTGATCAGCGAGGGTGCGCCGAACGTGGACACCTCGCGGGCGGAGAACCCGCCGACGCGCGCGAAGACGGCCTTGCGCAGGTCGCGACCGAAGGCCATGGCTGCCTGTCCGCCGAACCAGGCCGACGACATCGAGCACGCGGCCTGGACGAGCGAGACGGCGAGCATGACGGCGCCGATCCTGAGGACGTAGCCGGTGTCACCCTGGGCGATGCCCTTGTCGATGATGTCGGCGTTCAGGCTGGGCAGGTAGAGCATCGCGGCGGTCGCCGTGAACTGCAGCAGCACGATCGCCGTGAGCCAGCCCTTGTACGGCGACAGGTACGCGCGGAGCAAGCGGGGAAGCATCAGGCGTCCCTCCTCTCGACACCGTTCAGCACGGTGTCGACGATCTGGGCGGGGGTCAGCAGGTCGTTGTCGGCGATCTCCTGGTGGGAGCCGGCGAAGGTCAGCAGGCGCCACACATGGAGCACCTGCTCGGGCGGCAGGGTCAGGCGGTCGGCGTCCGGCTCGATCAGCGCGAGCAACCGGGCGCGCACATCCTCCAGGCCCTTCTTGAGCTCGGGCCGGTCGTGCAGGTGCTGCGGCGGACCGACGGTCCCCATCGCGCGCATCAGCCCGAAGATCGCGAGGAACCGTTGCTGGAGGATCGACGTCATCGCGAGCATCCGCTCACGCAACGGCAGGTCCACGTCGATCTCGTCGAGCCGGCGCAGCACGTCGCCGGGCTCGAAGGCCCGGGCGACCGTGGCGTCGACCAGCTCCTCCTTGGAGGCGAAGACCCGGAAGATCGTGCCCTCCGC
>JAKFEI010000173.1:0-18770 GCA_036675765.1 Nocardioides sp.
CCGGTGAAGGCCTCGATCCGGCGGTTGCCGGAACCGACGCTGGCCTCACCGGTCACGACGATGGTGCCGATCTGGCTGGAGTGGTCGACGTGGGTGCCACCGCAGAGCTCGCGCGACCACGGGCCGCCGATCTCGACGACGCGGACCTTCTCGTTGTTGTAGGTCTCGCCGAAGAGCGCGAGCGCTCCCCAGTCGCGCGCCTCGCCGAGGGTCATGTACTCCCAGCCGACGGGCAGGTCTGCCCGCAGGGCGTTGTTGGAGACGAGCTCGATCTGCTGCACCTGGTCGGGCGACAGGGCGCTCAACCAGCCGAAGTCGAGGCGCAGGTACCCCGGGCGGTTGTAGGAACCGGACTGCAGGGCCGTGGGACCGAGCACCTCGCGCAGCGCTGCGTGGACCACGTGGGTGCCGGAGTGCGCCTGCCGCGCGCCGGTCCGCCAGTCGGGGTCGACCTTGGCGTGCAACACAGGATCGCTGGTTGAGGTGCGAGCGCCAGCGAGCCTCGAAACCAGCTCGCCCTCGAGGACCCGCACCTGGTGCACCACGAGACCGCGCACGGGCCGCTGGACGTCGAGCACCTCGAGCTTGCCGCCATCGAACTCGATGACGCCGGCGTCGGCCACCTGACCACCGGACTCGGCGTAGAAGGGGGTGCGGTCGAGGACGACCTCACCGACCTCACCCGCGGCGAGCGACTTCACCGCTGCGCCCTCCTTGAGGACGGCGAGCGCACGGGACTCGGTCTCGAGCGTCTCGTAGGCGAGCCACTCGGTGGGGCCGTTGGCGTCGAGGATGCCGCGGTAGACACCGGTGTCGGCGTGCTGGCCCTTCTTGGACCGCGCGTCCGCCTTGGCCCGGTTGCGCTGCTCGGCCATCAACTGGCGGAAGCCGTCCTCGTCGACGGCCAGGCCCGCTTCGGACGCCATCTCGAGGGTGAGGTCGATCGGGAACCCATAGGTGTCGTGCAGCGCAAAGGCCTTGTCGCCCGGGATGGTCGTGGCGCCCGCGCCCTTCACCTGTCCGGCCGCGAGGTCGAAGATCTGGGTGCCCGCCTGGAGCGTCTTGCGGAACGCTTCCTCCTCGGCGAACGCGACCTGGGCGATCCGGCCCCAGTCCGCGATCAGGTCGGGGTAGCTCTCCCCCATCCGGTCGCGGGACACGGGAAGGAGCTCGGGCAGCGCCGGGTCCTCGAAGCCGAGCAGTCGGACGTTGCGGACCGCGCGGCGCAGGAGTCGACGCAGCACGTAGCCGCGCCCTTCGTTGCCCGGCGTGACACCGTCGCTGATCAGCATCATGGAGGAGCGGATGTGGTCGGCCACGACGCGGAAGCGGACATCGTCGTCGTACGCCGCACCGTAGGTCTTGCCGGTGAGGGCCATCGTCTTCTCGATCACCGGGAAGACGACGTCGATCTCGTACATGTTGCTCTTGCCCTGGAGCAGGTACGCGACCCGCTCGAGGCCCATGCCCGTGTCGATGTTCTTGTTGGGCAACTGGCCGGCGATGTCGAAGTCCGACTTGCTGCGGACCGCGGACAGCTCGTCCTGCATGAAGACGAGGTTCCAGAACTCGAGGTAGCGGTCGCCGGCGTCCCAGTCACGGTCGGCACCGAACTCGGGACCGCGGTCGATCAGGATCTCCGAGCACGGTCCACCGGGCCCGGGGACGCCCATCGACCAGTAGTTCTCCTTGGGAGGCAACCGGACGATGCGGTCGTCCGACAGGCCCGTGATCTTCTTCCACAGGCCGATCGCCTCGTCGTCGCCGTCCAGCACCGACGGGTAGAGCAGCGACTCGTCCAGCCCGAAGCCGCCGTCGGCCTGGGACTTGGTGACCAGCTCCCAGGCGAGCTCGATGGCGCCTTCCTTGAAGTAGTCACCGAAGCTGAAGTTGCCGCACATCTCGAAGAACGTGCCGTGCCGGGTGGTCTTCCCGACCTCTTCGATGTCGGGCGTCCGGATGCACTTCTGGACGCTCGCGGCGCGTGCGTACGGCGGCGTCTCCTGGCCGAGGAAGTACGGCTTGAACGGCACCATGCCAGCGTTGACGAACAACAGGTTCGGGTCGTCCAGCAGCAGCGAGGCAGACGGTACGACGGTGTGTCCCCGGCCCTCGAAGTGGGCGAGGAACCGGTTGCGGATCTCGGCGCTGGTCAGGTAACCGTCCGGTGTCGCCGTCATGAGGGGCCTTCCAGGGTGTGGGCGGCCGGCACGGCCGTCGTGGTGGTTCGGGGTGGGAGTTCGTGGTTCTGGGGAGCCCGACGCTGCCCAGCCTCCACAGCGCGGAAGTGCTCGCGCAATTGGGTTTCAGCGTCGACCTGGCCCTGCACGACCTCGTCGCGGAAGATGCGGGCGCCGACGAAGGCCGCGTTGACCCGGTCGCGCATGCCGTCGGGCGTCAGCGCCTCCGCAAGGCGTCGTACCTTGACCATGCCGTAGACACCGGCGGTGGCGCCGGCGGCGAACCAGAGGCCGCTCCTCATGAGGGGCCTTCGACGCCGGAGCGCTGACGGGTCTCCCAGTCACGACGGGCGGCCTTGAGCATCAGCTTGCGGCTCTTGCGCGAGCGCTTGATCTCGCGCTTCATCTCGAAGCGGATCCGGTTGCGGACCTCGGGCGACAGGGCCCGGCGCAGTCCGGACGCCAGCGCGGCGGTCTTGATGACGCTCTCGCGCAGCAGGATGTCGGCGAACATCGGCGCCGGCACGATCCGGGCCGGCACCTGCGGACCGCGGCTGCGGTGCAGGTCGGTGATGAGGTACTCGCGGTCGTCGACGACCGCGACCGGGACCCGGTCGGGCAGGTTGGACGCCGCGACCGACATGGCGGCCTGCCGCTTGAGCGCCTCGTCGAGGTCGCCCAGCTGGACGCGCAGCTCGTCCGCGTCACGGGCGGTCGACGCCAGCACTTCGTCGGTCTCGTCGCGGACCCTGCGCAGCGACTGGTTGAGGTTCCAGGCAACCCAACCAAGGGCCACCAGGGCGACAAGGGTCGCCACGGCCAGCCAGACGGGTACGGCGAGCTCGTTGGTCACGACGGACAAGCCTACTTGCCGCGGATCAGCCGGCGGACCCGCTCCCACCGTTGTTTCACGGCAGCCTCGGCTCCCAGCTCGGTCGGGCGGTAGTAGCGCGCATCACCGATCACGTCCGGGGCGTACTGCTGCTCGGCCACCCCGAACGGCGCGTTGTGGCTGTACTTGTAGCCCTTGCCGTGGCCCAGGCGCTCCGCCCCGGCGTAGTGGGCGTCGCGAAGATGAGGCGGGACGGCGCCGATCTTGCCTCGGCGCACGTCGCTGATCGCCTCGTCGACCGCCACGATCACCGCATTCGACTTGGGAGCGACGGCGAGCGCGATGACCGCCTGGGCGAGGTTCAGCCGCGCCTCCGGCATCCCGATCAGCTGGACCGCCTGCGCCGCAGCCACCGCGGTGGGCAACGCCGTCGGGTCCGCGAGACCGATGTCCTCGCTGGCCAGGATGATCAGCCGCCGGGCGATGAACCGCGGGTCCTCGCCCGCCTCCATCATCCGGGCGAGGTAGTGCAGCGCCGCGTCCGCGTCCGAGCCGCGAATCGACTTGATGAACGCGCTGATCACGTCGTAGTGCTGGTCGCCGTCGCGGTCGTAGCGCACGGCCGCCTGATCGGCGGCGGTCTCGGCCGTGGCCAGGTCGATGGTGATGATGTCGCCGGTGGTCGAGGTCCGAGCGCCAGCGAGCCTCGAGACCGCGGCACCCGCAGCGGCCTCCAGGTACGTCAACGACCGTCGTGCATCTCCGCCGGCCAACCTCACGATGTGGGCGCGGGCGTCGTCATCGAGGACGAACCGGCCCCCGAGACCGCGCTCGTCCTTCACTGCG
This sequence comes from Nocardioides sp., assembly GCA_036675765.1. Taxonomy (GTDB): domain Bacteria; phylum Actinomycetota; class Actinomycetes; order Propionibacteriales; family Nocardioidaceae; genus Nocardioides. Next base: position 3,859 of record JAKFEI010000173.1, read on the forward strand.
CTGTCGAGCACCGCGGTGATGTCGTCATCGGTCAGGGGCTGCAGCCGCAGCAGCAGGCTGCGCGAGAGCAGCGGCGAGATCACGCTGAAGGACGGGTTCTCCGTCGTCGCCGCCACCAGGGTCACCCAGCGGTTCTCGACGCCCGGGAGCAGCGCGTCCTGCTGGGCCTTGCTGAACCGGTGCACCTCGTCGACGAAGAGGACCGTCTCCTCGCCTGTCGCCACCAGGCTCGACCGGGCCGCCGAGATCGCCTCCCGCACTTCCTTGACGCCGGCCGACACCGCCGAGACCTCGACGAACCTGCGGCCCGTCTGCTGGCTGATGATCGAAGCGATGGTGGTCTTGCCCGTGCCCGGCGGTCCCCACAGCAACAGGGACAGCGACTGATCACCCTCGACGAGTTGGCGCAGCGGCGACCCCGGAGCGCGCAGGTGCGCCTGACCGACCAGTTCGTCCAGGTCGCGTGGCCGCATCCGCACCGCCAGCGGCGCCGCGGCATGGGTCGCGTCCGAGAGCGACCCGCCGGACGTCGTACTGCGGCCAGGCACTTCGAACAGACCCGGCTCGCTCACATGAGCAGCCTACGGCGCGGCACCGACAGGGGCTCGCGCCCCCGTGCGACGCCGTTCAGACCCGTCCGATCGTCTTCTTGTCGAGGTCGAACCACGTGTCGGCGAAGCCAGGCTGCTCGACCAGGTCGGTGCTCGGGCTGGCACCCGGGTCCGGACGGCCTTCGCGGTCCACGCCGAGCAGGCCCGAGGTGAGCGGTTCACGGGGTGCCTCGCCGAGGCGCCCCGGGAAGTGGCAGGCCACCTTGTGCCGCTGGCCGATCTGGAGCAGCGGCGGCTCGTGCCGCGCGCAGATCTCCTGGGCGATCGGACAACGGGTACGGAACCGGCAGCCCGACGGCGGATCGATCGGGCTGGGGACGTCACCCTCGAGCCGGATCCGCTCCCGTCGGCCACCGGTGGCAGCCTGCCGGACGTCCGGCACCGCGGAGAGCAGCGCCTGCGTGTACGGGTGGTGGGCGTTGTTGTAGATCGACTCGCGGTCACCGATCTCGACGATCTTGCCCAGGTACATCACCGCGACCTCGGGGCAGAAGTGCCGGACCACGGCCAGGTCGTGCGCGATGAAGAGGAACGCGACGCCGAACTCGCGCTGGATGTCCTGGAGCAGGTTCACCACCTGCGCCTGGATCGAGACGTCGAGTGCCGACACCGGCTCGTCGGCGACGAGCAGCTTGGGCTGGAGCGTCAGGGAACGCGCGATCCCGATGCGTTGGCGCTGACCACCCGAGAACTCGTGCGGGTAGCGGTTGTAGTGCTCCGGGTTCAGGCCGACGATCTCTAGCAGTTCCTGCACGCGGGGAAGGATCTGCTTCTTCGGCAGGATCTTGTGGATCGCCAGGGGCGCACCGATGATCGCGCCGACCGTGTGCCGCGGGTTCAGCGACGTGTACGGGTCCTGGAAGATCATCTGGATGTCGCGACGCAGCGGCTTCAACTGGCGAGCCTTGGCGTGCGCGATGTCCTCGCCCTCGAAGCGGATCGCCCCGGAGGTCGGCGTGTAGAGGCGGGTGATCAACCGACCCGTCGTGGACTTCCCGCAACCGGACTCACCCACCAGGCCGAGCGATCCGCCCTCCACCACCTGGAACGAGACGCCGTCGACGGCCTGCACGTGGCCGACGGTGCGCCGCAGCAGTCCGGGCGACTTGACCGGGAAGTACATCCGCAGGTTGTCGACCTCGAGGATCGGCGCAGCTCCCACGGGCGCCACGGCCGCCGCGTGCCCCGCGGCGGTCAACACGTCGGCCACAGCGGCCGGCTCATGGTCGTCCAGTGCGCCGGGCGTGTATTCGTCGTAGCTCATCGGGCACCTTCTGCATTGTCCGCTGCGTTGTCCGCTGCACTGTCCGCTGCACTGTCAGCAAGGATGTCGTCCACCAGGTCCGGTGCGATCTCGGGGAGCACCTCGGTCTCGTAGATGCTGTCCGGGTCGCTCAGGTGGCACCGCTTGAGGTGCGCACCGCCACGGGTTCCGGCGACCAGCGGCGGCAGCTCCGTACGGCACAGGTCGCCGGGCACCTTGTCGCGGTGCAGGCAGCGCGGGTGGAAGGCGCAGCCGGTCGGCGGGTTGAGCAGGCTGGGCGGACTTCCCGGGATCGGCACCAGTCGCGCGTCGGTGTCACCCGTCACGTCGGGCACGCTGGAGAGCAGTCCCCACGTGTACGGCATCTCCGGGTGCGTGAGGATCTCCTTGCAGGGACCGTGCTCGACCGCGCGCCCGGCGTACATGACCAGGACGTCGTCGGCCATCTCGGCCACCACGCCCAGGTCGTGGGTGATGATCATGACCGCCGAGTTGAACTCGCGCTGGAGGTCCTGGAGCAGGTCGAGGATCTGCGCCTGCACCGTCACGTCGAGCGCGGTGGTCGGCTCGTCGGCGATCAGCAGGCCGGGGTCGTTGATCAGGCCCATCGCGATCATCGCGCGTTGGCGCATGCCGCCCGAGAACTGGTGCGGGTAGTCACTGATCCGCTTGTCCGGGTTGGAGATGCCGACCCGGTCGAGCATCTCGATGGCGCGGGTCCGCGCCTCCTTCTTCGTGACCTGGTTGTGGACGCGGTACGCCTCGATCAGCTGGTTGCCGACCGTGTAGTACGGGTGCATCGCGGACAACGGGTCCTGGAAGATCATCGACACGTCGCGGCCACGCATCTTGCGCATGTCCTCGTTGCTCAGCTCCAGCAGGTCGACACCGTCGAGCAGGATGTGTCCGCTCACGATGGCGCTGCTCCCCCGGTGCAAGCCGAGGATCGTCGAGCTGGAGACCGACTTGCCGGATCCCGACTCACCGACGATGCCGAGAGTTTTTCCCCGCTCGAGGTCGAAGGAAAGGCCGTCGGTCGCCTTGACGATGCCGTCTGCTGTCGGGAAGTGGACCTTGAGGTCCTGGACCGAGAGGTACGGCGTGGGCGCGGTGCTCAATGGAGGCGTCTCCTAGCCGACCCGCACCCGCGGGTCGATGAATGCATAGAGGATGTCGACGATGATGTTGGCCGTGATCACGAAGGCACCGGCGATCAGCACGATCCCGATCAGGACGGGCAGGTCGTAGTTGGTGTTCGCTGAGACTGCGAGCTTGCCGAGACCGTTGAAGTTGAAGATCGACTCGGTGATGATCGCGCCGCCCAGGACGCTGGCGAAGTCGAGACCGGCCATCGTGACCAGTGGGGTCAACGCGGCCCGGAGCGCGTGCTTGAACAGGACCTTCCGCGTGGCGAGGCCCTTGGCCCGCGCGGTGCGGACGTAGTCCTCCGCCTGCGACTCGAGGACGAACGCGCGCGTCATCCGGACGTAGCCGGCCATGTAGAGCATGGCCAGGGTCACCGCCGGGAGCAGCAGGTTCGAGGCCCAGGCGCCGACGCCGCCCTCAGCGATCGAGGTGTACGACGGCAGCGGATAGAGGTCCCACTTGATGGAGATGTACGTCAGCAGGAACGTGCCGATGAAGAACGACGGGAACGCATAGAGGAACAGGGAGGTGCCGACGATGCCGCGATCGAGGAACGATCCCTTGGTCACGGCCGCCAGGACCCCGATCAGGACGCCGAAGAAGATCCAGAGGATCACCGCTGCGAGCGCGATCGAGAAGGTGACGGGCATGGCCTCGCCGACCATCTCGTTGACGGTCTTGATGCTGTAGGTCGAGTAGCCGAAGCAGGGTGCGTCGCAGTCGACGACGTTCTCGGGAGCTGCCTTGCGGAGCTCGGGGTCGGCGGGGAACTGGCGTCCGACCGCGACCCCCTTCACGAAGGAAGACCACTGCTCGATCGTCGACTTGTCATAGCCGAGCGCCTTGCGGGCCTGCTCACGCTGGACGGGTGAGCAGTTCTTGCCGCAGGCGAACTGGGCCGGGTCGACGGGCGAGGCGAAGAACAGGGTGAACGTCACCAGGCTCATCGCCAGGAGCATCGCGACGCCGACGAAGACGCGGCGGATGACGTAGGCCAGCATGCGGGAATCACCTCAGGGGTCGGTGGCGATGGAACGGTGAGGGCCCCGAGGGATGTCTGGGCCACTCCGGCCACCGGATGGACACGGACTGAGTCAGTCCGGGTCCACCCGGAGCGCGGTGGTGTGGGTGCACTCAGGAACGAGCACCCGGTGGTGGGTGAGGAGCCACCTGGACCCCTCACCCACCGGGTTGAATCACTTGACGCTGATCAGCCCCAGGTCCGCGAACCCGTTGGAGGCCGGGGTGGTGGCGAAGTTGACCTTCGACCCGTGCACCCAGTTGAACAGCGCGATCTCGAGCGGGACGTACGCGTAGTCCTTACCAAGGACGGCGTCAGCCTTCTGGAGCGCTTCCGTCTGCTCCTCGAGGGTGCCGGCAGCCTGCGCCTCGTCGACGAGCGCGTTGAACTCGTCGCTCTTGTAGTTGCCGTAGTCCTGGTTGTTGGACGACGGCGTGAGGTTGATGCGGCTGTCGAACAACGGCGCGGTGACCGTCAGAGCCGACGGCCAGTCCGCTCCCCAACCGGCCCACGTGACGTCCGAGTCAGCGTTGGGGTCCTGGATGGTCGGGTAGTAGGCGTCGGTCAGCGGGTTGAGCGTCACGTCGAAGCCCGACTTGTCCCACGTCTCCTTGAGCGCAGCAGCCTGCTTGTCGGCAGTCTCCGACGCACCGTCGTACGTGAACTTGAGCTTGTACGGCAGCTTGACGCCGGCGTCCTCAAGGATCTTCTTGGCGGCGTCGGGGTCACCGGCGCCCAGGTCCTTGAACTGCTCGACCGGCTGGTAGCCCGGAACGACCGGGTTCACGATCGAGTCGGCCTTCTTGTAGAACTTCTCGCCACCACCGGCGGTGATCCATGCCTCGACGTTCGTGGCGGTTGCGAGCGCCTCACGGACCTCCAGCGAGAGCCGCTTGGTGTTCGGCACCAGGTAGTCGACGTACGGGGACTCGACGTTCTGGTAGCGGTCCTTGAGGGTGACAGCCTTGGCGATGAACTGCGGCAGGACACGCGTACCGGTAACGGCAGCCTGGACCTCGGCGCTGTCCTCGATCAGCAACTGGTTGATGACCTCCGGCGTCTTGCCGATGTCGAAGATGATCTTGTCCGGGTTGGCCTGACGGTTCTCCGGGGAGTCCGTCGAAGCGTCGTACTCCGGGTTGCGGACGAGCGTGCCGCCCTTGTTCTCGTCCCACTTGCCCTCGAGCATGTACGGGCCGTTCGAGAAGATCTCGAAGTTGGAGCCCTCACCCTTGTCGAGGTCCGCGCGGTACGGGTCCAGCATGTGCAGCGCCGCGATGGCGAGCGGGAAGTCCGGCCACGCCTTCTTGAAGTTGTACGTGATGGTCTTGCCGTCGCAGGTGACGGCCTTGTCGAAGTCCGCCTGGCCCTTGTCGGTGTAGGGGCCCTTGTAGACCGGAGCGCCATCGGCATCCGTGGGGATGTCGAGGTAGCTCAGGAGGTAGTTCGGGCCACCGGTGATGACGTCGTTGGCGAAGGCACGCGAGGCTCCGTACTTGAAGTCCTCACACGTGATGTCCTTGCCGTCCTGCCAGGTGACGCCGTCCTTGACGGTGAACTTCCACACCTTGCCGTCTTCGCTGGACGTGCCCGTGTCGGTCGCGAGGTCGGGGACCGGCGTGTTGGCGGTCTCGATGTCGGTCGCGGTCGGGAAGGTGACGAGCTGGCGGTAGACGGTGCGACTGAGGTTGCTGATGTCACGGCCGACGTAGACCCGGTGGGGGTCGGTGTGACCCATCGGGCTGGCGAGCAGGTAGGTCAGCGTCCCGCCCTTCGTGGCTTTAGTCGGGTTGGACGAGTCGTCATCGTCGCTGCTTCCACCGCCACAGGCGGCGAGAGAGACCACCAAGGCAGCCGTAGCGGACGCCGCGAGCAGCCGCTTTCGAGTGTTGGCCATGAATTCTCCTTCAGTGTGTACGCGCCTGGCGGCGGCACATTCGGCGGCGACCTGCCGTCGAAGATCTTGGGTTAGCGGTTGGACTTCGGGTCGAGCGCGTCGCGCATGCCGTCGCCCATCAGGTTGAAGCACACGACGATCAGTGCGATCACGAAAGCGGGAGAGAAGAAGTAGACGAAGTCGAACTCTGCGTAGGTGAGCGAGTCGCGCAGCACGTTGCCGAGGGTCGGGGTCGGCGGCTTGATGCTGACGCCGAGGTAGCTCAGTGCGGCCTCGGCGGAGATGTAGGCCGGCAGCAGCAGCGTGAACGACACCAGCAGGGGCGCCCACAGGTTCGGCAGGATCTCCTTGAAGTACATCCGGTATCGCGAGGCACCGAACAGCGTCGCCGCGTGCACGAACTCGCGTTCGCGAATCGACAGGACCTGTCCCCGGATGAGCCGGGCGATCGGCGGCCAGCCGAAGAGGGCCAGGAAGACGATGCAGTACGTCGCCCAGGCGACATCGCCCTCGGGCACGTGGAAGTTCTTGGTGAGCAGCGCGTACATCGGCGCCGACAGGGCCAGCAGCATCAGCGTCGAGGGGAACGAGAGGGTCAGGTCGATCAGCCGGCCGATGATGCCGTCGGTCAGGCCGCCCGTGAATCCAGCAATGATGCCGAGGACCGTCCCGATGGCCATCGCGAGCAGGCTCGCGATGATCGCGATCGTCAGCGAGAGCGTCGTACCGAGCCAGACCCGCGACATCACGTCGCGGCCGGTGCCCGGCTCGACGCCCAGCGGGTGCTTCCAGCTGATGCCGCCGAGCGATCCCTCCGGAAGGGTGAACTCGTTGAGCAGGTCCTGGTGGTAGCTGGTCGGGTCGAGCAGACCGAACTTCACCAGGAACGGCGCCAGGATCCCGCCGATGATGTAGAGCGCCACGATGATGAACGACACCATCGAGAGCTTGTCCTTGCGGAACCGCTCGATTGCGAGTCGTGTCGGTGACTTGCCCTCGACCTTGCCACGATCCATCTCGTCGGGATGACCGGTGGGGTCGGGCAGACTCTCGCTCTCGAGGTTGCTCACCGTGGTGGTCATGTCACCTCTACGTCCGTTGCTCGCCGCCAACGGGACGTTTGTGAGCCGTCCCGTTCAGTGCCGTCCGATGTCGGCACCGCGAGCGACATTAGGTGCTCACGTTGCGCCAAAGCGATAGCGACGCGGTAACGGTTTGGTCTCGACCTACCGGAAAATCCTTCCGGCCCGAACGGTCAGGACTTGGTTTCGTCCTCCGGAGAGGCGTCCACACCGGCTTCCTTGCGCTGCTCGGGCGTGATCGGCGCAGGAGCAGCCGTCAACGGGTCGTAGCCGCCACCCGACTTCGGGAACGCGATCACCTCGCGAATCGAGTCCACCTTGGCCAGCATGGCGACGATCCGGTCCATGCCCACAGCGATGCCGCCGTGCGGCGGTGCGCCGAACTTGAAGGCGTCGAGCAGGAACCCGAACTTCTCCTGCGCCTCCTCCTCGCTGATGCCCATGACCGTGAAGACGCGCTTCTGGACGTCCTCGCGGTGGATCCGGATCGAGCCACCGCCGAGTTCGCTGCCGTTGCAGACGATGTCGTAGGCATAGGCCAGCGCGCTGCCGGGGTCGGTGTCGAAGGTGTCGGCGAACTCGGGCTTCGGGCCGGTGAACGCGTGGTGCACGGCCGTCCAGGCACCGGCACCGACGGCGACGTCGCCCGAGGCGACAGCGTCGGAGGCCGGCTCGAACATCGGGGCGTCGACCACCCACGTGAACGCGAAGGCGTCCTCATCGATGAGGTCGCAGCGGCGGCCGATCTCGAGACGGGCAGCACCCAGCAGGGCGCGGCTGGACTTCGTGGCACCGGCACCGAAGAAGATGCAGTCCCCCGGCTCGGCGCCGACGTGGGCGGCGAGCCCGGCCTGCTCGGCCTCGGAGAGGTTCTTGGCCACCGGACCGCCGAGCGAGCCGTCCTCGGTGACGAGCACGTAGGCCAGTCCCTTGGCGCCGCGCTGCTTGGCCCACTCCTGCCACGCGTCGAGCTTCTTGCGCGGCTGGCTGGCGCCACCGGGCATGACCACGGCGCCGACGTACTCGGCCTGGAAGACGCGGAACGTCGTGTCCTTGAAGTAGTCCGTGCAGTCCACGAGCTCGTTGCCCATGCGGAGGTCCGGCTTGTCGGATCCGAACCGCGCCATCGCGTCGGCGTACGTCATCCGCGGGATCGGGCGCGGGATGTCGTAACCGATCTGGTCCCACATCGCGGCGAGCACGTCCTCCATGAGGGCGATGACGTCCTCCTGGTCGGCGAAGCTCAGCTCGATGTCGAGCTGGGTGAACTCCGGCTGGCGGTCGGCGCGGAAGTCCTCGTCGCGGTAGCAGCGCGCGATCTGGTAGTACCGCTCGAGGCCACCGACCATCAGCAGCTGCTTGAACAGCTGCGGGCTCTGCGGCAGGGCGTACCAGCTGCCCGGAGCGAGGCGCGCAGGCACCAGGAAGTCGCGCGCGCCCTCGGGCGTCGAACGGGTCAGGGTGGGCGTCTCGACCTCGACGAAGCCGTGCTGGTCCAGCACGTCGCGCGCGGCCTTGTTGACCTTGCTGCGCAGCCGCAGGGCGTGGGCGGGTCCGCTACGGCGCAGGTCGAGGTAGCGGTGCTTGAGGCGCACCTCCTCGCCGACGTCGACGTGGTCGCTGATCGGGAAGGGCAACGGCGCGGCCGGGTTCAGGACCTCGACCTCGGTCGCCACGACCTCGATGGCACCAGTGGGCAGGTTCGGGTTCTCGTTGCCCTCGATACGCGCGACGACCTCACCGGTGACCTTGAGGCAGAACTCGGCGCGAAGGCTGTGCGCGACGGCCTCGTCGCGGATGACGACCTGGACGATGCCGCTGGACTCGCGGAGGTCGATGAAGGCCACACCGCCGTGATCGCGCCGGTTGGCCACCCACCCGGCAAGGGTGACGGTCTGGCCGACGTGCTCGGCGCGGAGGGCGCCGGCGTCCTGGGTGCGGATCACGAGAGTTCCTTTTCGGTGGGTGTGTCGGTACTGACGGCCACGACCTGCGGTCGCAGGTCCTGGCTCGGAGGTTGCCACGTCGCCGGGTCAGCAGCGACCTGGTTTCCGTTGCGGATGTCCTTGACCTCGTGCGTGACGGTGCCGTCCTCGGCGATCGAGGAGAACCAGACGTACGGGATGCCGCGCCGCTCGGCGTGACGGATCTGCTTGCCGAACTTCGCCGCGGTCGGCGCGACCTCGCAGGGAATCCCCTGCGCACGCAGGGCTGTCGCCGTGGCGTCCGCGTCCGCCCGGGCGTCCTCGTTGGCGAGGGCGACCAGGACGACGCTCGGGACCGAACGGTCCGACGTGAGCAGACCGCGCTGCACGAGGGGCACCAGCACGCGGCTGACGCCGAGGGAGATGCCGACGCCGGGGTACGTCGTACGACCGTCGCTGGCCAGGGCGTCGTACCGACCTCCCGAGCAGATCGAGCCGAGCGACTCGTAGCCGTCCAGGCGGGTCTCGAAGACCGTGCCGGTGTAGTAGTCGAGGCCGCGGGCGATCGACAGGTCCGCCACGATCCGGACCGTGGCGGTCGTCAGTGGGGCGCACGCCCGGACCAGCGTCGCGAGCTCGTCGAGGCCCTCGTCGAGGAGCTCGTGCTTGACGCCGAGTGCCCGGACCTCGTCGACGAAGGAGTCGTCGGTGGTGCGGATCGTGGCGAGCGCGAGGGCCTTGTCGGCCTGCTCCTCGGTCACACCCGCTTCAGCGAGCAGCAGCTCGCGGACCTTTGCGGGGTCCAGCTTGTCGAGCTTGTCGACCAGGCGCATCACCTCGTCGATCCCGTCTGCGGAGATGCCGAGGCCGGCGTAGAAGCCCTGGATCAGCTTGCGGTTGTTGACCTGCAGTCGGAACCCGGGCAGAAAGTTCAGGCGCGAGAGGGCCTCGAGCATCACCCGGGCGACCTCGACGTCGTGGTGGAAGGGCAGGTCGTCGCGGCCGACGATGTCGATGTCGGCCTGCGTGAACTCGCGGAAACGACCTTCCTGGGGGCGCTCGCCGCGCCAGACCTTCTGGATCTGGTAGCGGCGGAACGGGAACTCCAGCTTGCCGGCGTTCTCGAGCACGTAGCGTGCGAACGGCACCGTCAGGTCGAAGTGCAGGCCGATGCCGGCGTCGCCCGACTCGTCGTGCAGGCGCTTGAGGACATAGACCTCCTTGGAGGTGTCCCCCTTGCGCAGCAACTGGTCCAGGGGCTCGACCGCGCGCGTCTCGACGTTGGCGAAGCCGTGCAGCTCGAAGGTGCGCGCGAGCGTCGCGACGACCGCCTGCTCGACGTGCCGCTGCGCAGGCAGGAACTCGGGAAACCCGCTGAGCGGGGTCGGCTTTGCCATGGAATTACAGCCCTCGGGTCACTCGGCCCGCTGAACCCGAGTCGAGCAGGTCCAGCAGGAAGGGGTTGGACGCGCGCTCGCGCCCGATGGTCGTCTGCTCGCCGTGACCAGGCAGCACGACGATGTCATCCGGCAGCGGCAGCACCTTGGTGGTCAGCGAACGCAGCATGGCTGAGTGGTCGCCGCCCGGCAGGTCGGTACGACCGATGGAGCCCTGGAACAACAGGTCTCCGGAGAACATCAGTTCCGAGATGTCCTGGTCGCCGTACGGTGTCCGGAAGGTCACCGAACCGGGCGTGTGGCCAGGCGTGTGGTCGACGACGACCTGCAGGCCAGCGAGCTCGAGGGCCGCGCCGTCGGCGAGCTCCTCGACCCGGTCAGGCTCGGTGAACTCGTACTTGCCGCCCAGCATCATCGCCGCGGTCTCCCGGGACATGCCTGCCATGGGGTTGGCCAACAGGTGCCGGTCATCGGGGTGGATCCAGGCGGTCGCGTCGTACGCACCGGCGACCGGCGTGACCGACCACATGTGGTCGACGTGGCCGTGGGTCAGCAGCACCGCCACCGGCTTGAGGTGGTGCTCGCGCACCACCTCAGCGACACCGCTCGCGGCGTCCTTGCCGGGGTCGATCACGATGCACTCAGAACCCGCTCCGGTGGCCGCGACATAGCAATTGGTGCCCCATGGTCCAGCGGGGAAGGCAGCGATGAGCACCGACCCAGCCTATCGGCCTGAGGGTTCGGCACTAGCATGGCCCACTGTGACTACCTCCGACTGGGGCCGCGTTGCTGACGACGGCACCGTCTATGTGAAGACATCCGATGGCGAACGTGCGGTCGGGCAGGTCCCCGACGTGCCTCCCGAGGAAGCCCTGGCCTTCTACACGAAGCGCTACGACGCGATCGCGCTCGAAGTGGAGCTGCTCCACAAGAGGGTGATCTCGGGGGTCCTGTCCCCCGAAGAGGCCGTCTCCTCGGTGAAGCTCGTGCGCGACCAGCTCGCCGACATCCATGCGGTGGGCGACCTGGCCATCCTCGGGCGCAAGCTCGACGAGCTCGGCCCGGTCATCGCCATCCAACGCGAGGCCCGCAAGGCCGCCAAGGCGCAGAAGGCCACCGAGGCCCGTGAGCAGAAGGAGAAGCTCGCCCTCGAGGCCGAGAAGATCGCGAGCGGCCGCGACTGGCGCAACGGTGCCAACCGGCTGCGCGAGCTGCTCGACCAGTGGAAGCAGCTCCCGCGCATCGACAAGGCTGCCGACGACGCACTCTGGAAGCGCTTCTCGACCGCCCGGTCGGCGTACACGAAGGCACGCAAGGGGCACTTCGCCGAGCAGGACGAGAAGCGCGAAGGCGCCCGCATCATCAAGGAGCGCCTGGTCGCCGAGGCCGAGGCCCTTTCCGGTTCCACCGACTGGGGCCCGACGTCGGGCAAGTACCGCGACCTGATGCGCGACTGGAAGGCCGCCGGCCCGGCCCCCAAGAACGTCGACGACAAGCTGTGGCAGCGCTTCCGTGGCGCGCAGGACGCGTTCTTCGGTGCCCGCGACGCCGCCAACGAAGCCCTCGACACCGAGTTCGCCGCCAACGCCGAGGTCAAGGAAGGCTTGATCGTCGAGGCTGAGGCCGTCCTCGGCCCGCTCGCCGAGACCGGCGACGTCGTGGCCGCCAAGGCCGCCTTCCGCCTCGTCGCTGACCGCTGGGACGAGGCCGGCAAGGTACCCCGCGACCGGATCAAGGACCTCGAAGGCCGCATGCGCGCCGTCGAGCAGACCATCCGCAAGGCCGAGGACGACCAGTGGCGCAAGTCCGACCCCGAGAAGTCGGCCCGCGCCGACGACATGGTGTCCAAGCTCGAAGCCGCCATCGCCGAAGCCGAAGCCAAGCTCGAAGCCGCCCGCGCCAAGGGTGACGCCAAGAAGATCCGCGACCTCGAAGAGAACCTCGAAGGGCGCCGGTCGTTCCTGGACATGGCGAAGAAGGCCTCGGCCGACTACCGCTGACGGGGCGCTGCAGGAATCCCCGCTGAGGCGGGTATTCCTGCGCTCCTTGGCCGTTGCAAAGGGCGGGAAGCGCAAGAAACAGTCAGGGAGTCCGGTGCCCGGCACATCACGAGGCTGTGCGACGCGCACGGGCCGTCGACACTGACGCGATGAGCCGCCGAACACGGGCCTCCAGCACGAGGGGGTCAGCGAGGTCGGCCCAGGTGATGCGCAGGCAGCGCCATCCGGTGAGTTCGGCGATCTTCTCTTCGCGGCGCTTCTCCCTCAGGACTGCGTCAGCAGGCGTCTCTCCCGGGCGCAGGTACTGCTCGTACTTCACCCGACCGTCGAACTCGATCCAGATCCCGTGATCCGGAAGCGCGAAGTCGAGGCGTGCGACGAGGACCGAGCCGTCGTACACCTCGAACTGCGGAATCGGCTTGGGCAGACTCCGTGCGAAGAAGAAGTACGACGTGCGCGACTCGCCGACTGACTCGATCCGGGGATCGGCCAGACGAAGCACGGTGTCGGTCGTGAGCGAGTATGGCCAGCGGTCCATCGACGCCTCGTAGCGGGCCACCAGGTCGGATGCCTCGAACTCGCCTCGATGCAGGAAGTGGTTGGCAACCACAAGCCCCGCCTCCGCACAGCCCAGGATCGTCGCCTCCAGCGTCGCGCGAACAGCCGACATGATGAGTAACCCATGCGTCTCGACCACATCCTGCGGGAGGAGCTTGCCGCAGTGTCTCTGGATGCCGGCTTCCCTGCGACCTGCGAATCCGTCCTCGCGGGTCACGTGCACCTCGCTCAGGTCGAACCCCCACACGGGACCGTTGTGAAAAGGAACGGCAGACACGTGGCTGAGGATCACGCCGGTCCTCGCCTGGAGGTACACCGCTCGGCACCTCACCGCGTAACGCTGTTCGTCTGTCATCGCTCGCCAAAGCTCGCCCGCAACGTAGGCCCCGCGACGCGGCCGCTCCAGAACGCCAGCTCGGACCAGTCGCGCCAGGGATCGGTCAGACTGGCTGCCGCGGGCGATCAGGTCACGGCGTAGACCGATGGGTACGAGTCGCGGGTCATCCGGCGGAAGGATCATGCGATGCACCGTTCCCGGGTCCGGCCCGAATCAGGCGTGCACCATTGAGCCTGTGGATAACGCCCGCACCGTCACTCTTCCTGACCGTTGCTGGCACTCCTTGACCGTTGCAACAGGCAGGAAGCGCAGGAATCCCCGCTGAAGCGGGTACTCCTGCGGCGCCACGCCCTACTGGGTGACGCGGTACGCGTCGAACACACCGGGGACGGTGCGCACGTTGTTCAGGACCGTGTCGAGGTGCTTGGCGTCGGCCATCTCGAACGTGAAGCGGGACTTGGCGACCCGGTCGCGGGAGGTGGTCAGGTTCGCGGACAGGATGTTCACGTGGGCGTCCGAGAGCGCCATGGTGATGTCGGACAGCAGGCGCGAGCGGTCGAGCGCTTCGACCTGGATGTTGACCAGGAAGGTCGACTGGCCGGTCGGGGCCCACTCGACCTCGACGACCTTCTCGGGCTGGCCGAGGAGGTCGCTGGCGTTGGTGCAGTCCTTGCGGTGCACCGAGACTCCCCCGCCCTTGGTGACGAAGCCGAGGATCGAGTCGGGCGGCACCGGGGTGCAGCACTTCGCCAGCTTCACCCACACGTCGGGTGCTCCGGTGACCATGACGCCGGCGTCGCCGCTGGCCGGACGGCGGGAGCGGCTGCGACCGGTGATCGTGACGGCCTCGGCGAGGTCCTCCTGGGCGCCCTCGTCGCCGCCATGCAGTTCGATGACGCGGCGGACGACGGCCTGGGCACTGAGGTTGCTCTCCCCCACCGCGGCATAGAGCGCTGTCACGTCAGCAAGGCGGAATGCATCGGCGACCAGCGAGAGCGAGTCGTGCGTCAGCAGGCGCTTGAGGGGCAGGCCCTCCTTGCGCATCAGCTTGCCGATCTCGTCCTTGCCGCGCTCGATCGCCTCCTCGCGGCGCTCCTTGGTGAACCACTGGCGGATCTTGGAGCGGGCGCGCGGCGAGCGTACGAAGTTCAGCCAGTCGCGTGACGGTCCGGCACCTTCGGCCTTGGACGTGAAGACCTCGATCACGTCGCCGTTCTCGAGGGTCGACTCGAGGGGTACCAGGCGGCCGTTGACGCGGGCGCCGATGGTGCGGTGGCCGACCTCGGTGTGGACGGCGTACGCGAAGTCGACGGGCGTTGCTCCGGAGGGCAGCGCGATGACGTCGCCGCGCGGGGTGAAGACGTACGTCTCGGTCTGGTTGATCTCGAAGCGCAACGACTCCAGGAACTCGCCCGGGTCCTCGACCTCGCTCTGCCAGTCGAGGAGCTGGCGCACCCAGGACATGTCGTCCATGTCGCCGCGCTTGTCGGTGTCCGTGCCGGTGCGGCCGTCTTCCTTGTACTTCCAGTGGGCCGCGACGCCGTACTCGGCCCGACGGTGCTGGGCGAACGTGCGGATCTGCATCTCGACGGGCTTGCCCGCGGGACCGATGACCGTCGTGTGCAGCGACTGGTACATGTTGAACTTCGGCATCGCGACGTAGTCCTTGAACCG
>JAKFEI010000559.1:0-2873 GCA_036675765.1 Nocardioides sp.
GAGGCGCTGGCGATCGTTCCGGTCAGGCCGACCAGGATCCGCGGCCACGGCACCGTCGGCACCCACACCAGCAGGACCACGCCGCCGGCGATCATCAGGTCGCGGGCGACGTCACCGGTGAAGTCGAAGGAGCCCGCCAGCAGCAGGGTGGTGACGAGGAGTCGCTGGGGCGCGTTCCGGGCGACCGACGCCGCCCACCCGCCGAGGAAGAGCCACGCGACGAACGTCGAGGAGTGGATCACGTCGCCGTCGTACGACGACACCGTGGCCCAGAAGCGCGGGACGAGCGCCAGGGCGGTGAGACCGGCGGCGAGTGCGAAGCGGTGCCGGCGCTCGAGCGCCATCACGCGCGGGATCGCCATCAGCAGTCCGGCGCCGACCGCGAAGAGCACGATGACTTCGATGAACCAGTAGTGCCAGGCCGGCTCGGACCACGCCCGGCCGCCGAGGACGTCGTTGAGCAGGAACACGCTGCGCCACGGGTAGTCGCCCGTCACCAGCGACACCGCACCGATCCACACGACGGCGGGTACGACGACCCGGCTGGTCGCCCGGAAGACCCGACGCACCCGGTCGCGGGAGCTCTCGTCGGTGAGGTGGAAGCGGGCGAAGTTGGCGCCGGCGACGGCGAGCAGCACGTGGGCGCCGCCGTACAGCAGCCACAGGTTCGTGTGGGTGCCGACGATGAAGACGATGGCGGCGGCGCGCAGTGCGATCGTCGTGTCGATGCGTGCCCAGCCCCGGCGACGCGGGTGGTCGGCGTTGCCCAGCAGGGTGGCGAGGTCCTCGATGGAACGACGCGGCCAGTCGGCAGGCAGTCGGCCGATCCGTCGCTCGAGACGGAGCGAGAGCTCGACGTAGGACAGGGAGTCGCCGCCGAGTCCGACGAAGGAGTCGTCGGGTCCGACCGGACCGGCCCCGAGGATCCGTTCGTAGAGGCGGGCGATCGACGTGGCCGTCGTGCCCTGGTCGAGGACCTCGGGCACCTCGAGGCGGGCGACGGCCTGCTGGTCGACCTTGCCGTTCGGCAGCCGGGGCAGGTCGTCGACCGGCACGACGCGGATGGCGTGACCGGGCAACCGGGTGTCGGCGGCCGTCGCCGCGCGCACCTCGTCGAGGGTGAGGGCGTCGGACGGGCCCGGCACCGCCACGACCAGTCCGGAGCCGTCGGCGGCCTCCGCGCAGGCCACGTCGTGGCCGCCGAGGCACAGCAGGGTCTGCACCCGGTCCAGGTCGATGCGTTCGCCGAACACCTTCGCGAAGCGCGAGCGACGACCGACGATCTGGACGACTCCGTCGGTGATCCGGGCGAGGTCGCCGGTGCGCAGTTCCTGGCTGCCCTGGCCCAGCGCCAGGTCTGCCGGGGACTCGGCGTAGCCCATCATCACGTTCGGACCGGAGTAGACGAGTTCGCCGACGCCGGGCTCGGTGCCGTCCACCGGATCGATCCGGAACGTGCCGCCCGGGATCGCGACGCCGACGGCCGACGGATGGGTCAGGGTGAGGGCCGGCGGCAGGTAGGCCATCCGCGCGGTCGCCTCGGTCTGGCCGTACATCACGAACAGGTCCCAGCCCTCGAGGCTGCCCTGCTCGGCCAGCGCGGTGACCCGCTCGGGCGCCATCCGCCCGCCGGCCTGGGTGACCTGGCGCAGCGCCGGGAGCTCGGGCCAGCCGGCCGCGCCGAGCAGGTCGAAGGTGTACGGGACGCCGGCGAAGGACGTCACGCCGCGGTCGCGGGCATCGGCCCACAGTCCCGGGTCGGTGACCGACCTGTCGTCCAGCATCAGGGAGCCGCCGACGGCGAGGTGGCTGTGCAGGACCGACAGGCCGTAGCAGTAGTCGAGCGGCAGGGTCGTGACCGCGACGTCGTCGCTCCGCAGCCCGAGGTACGACGCGATGGCGCTCGCGTTGGCGTCGAGGTTGGCCTGCGACAGGCGCACGAGCTTGGGTGACCCGGTCGAGCCGGACGTGCTGAGCAGCAGGCGCAGGTCGGGGTGGAGTGCGGGTGCCGGAGCACCTGTCGGACGCCACTCGCGGTCGTCGTACGCGATGGAGGAGGTGTAGGCACGGGCCAGGCCGTCGTTGTGCGTCAGCAGGGTGGCGTGCCCGCCGGACAGCGAGGCCAGCCAGGCCACGACGAAGTCGACCGTGGGAGCTGGGCTCAACCGGACGAGCTGACGGGTCGGGCCGGCGAGGGCGTCGAGTTCGGCACGGGCTGTCGCGACGCGGCGCGCCAGTGCGGCGTAGCTGATGCTGCCGTCCGGGGTGTGCAGGGCGGGGCGGTCGCCATGGCGTGCGAGGTCGACGGCGAACCCGGTCGCGAGGACCGTGCGCTCGACCTGCGTGCCTGCTGTGCCTTCCCCCACCCGTGAAGGGTAAGGCAAGGTTGGCCTCAGTTGGGTATGCCTGTCCTCACATGGGACTGAGCAGGAAGACCGGGATCACCCGGTCGGTCCACTCGGTGTACTTCGCGTAGTTGGGCCAGACCGTCAGCATGTGGGCCCAGGCCTTGTCCTTCTCGGCGTCGGTCAGCTCGCGCCAGGTGCAGGTGTACTGGCGGCGCCGGTAGGCGACCTCGACCGTGTCGGCGGCCCGGAGGTTGTGCGTCCACACCGGCGCCTTGGGTGCGCCGAAGTGCGAACCGGCGATCAGCCAGCCGCCCCGCCAGGGCACGCAGAGCAGTGGTGTCGACCGCGGGATGCCTGACTTGCGGCCCACGACGGTCAGCATCAGGTTCGGCAGCCCGGCGATGTCCAGCAGGCTCAGGCGCCCGCGGGTGAGCCGCTGGAGGCGGGAGTCGGTCCAGGTGACCTGGGGCAGCAGCTTCGGCATCCACGTCTGGGAGCCGATCTTGATCGCGACTGGAGTGAGGA
>JAKFEI010000113.1:0-2868 GCA_036675765.1 Nocardioides sp.
GCGACCGGTCTCGCCCAGTGCAGCGAGCTCACCTGGCAGCTGCGCGGCACCGCCGACGCCCGGCAGGTCGAGTCCGCTGCGGGCAAGGACGGCGTCGCCCTCCAGCACAACATCGGCCTGGGCGGTGCCGTCGTCGTGACGGCGTACCGCAAGGCGCAGTGACTCCTCGAACGTCCACCTTCACCACCACCAACAGGAGAACAACCATGGCCAGCGTTTCCGTCACCCAGAACCTCCCCGTCGACCCCCAGACCGCGTGGGACAACCTGTCCAACCTCGCCGAGTGGGAGAAGTGGCTCTCCATCCACCAGAACTGGAAGAGCGAGCTGCCCGCCCAGATCACCGTCGGCACCCAGGTGACCGAGGTCGTCTCGGTGATGGGCATGGCCAACAAGATCGAGTGGACGATCACCGAGCTCGAGGCACCGAACACCGTGACCATCGAGGGGCTCGGCATGGCCGGCGTGAAGATCAAGTTCGTCCTGTCCGTCGCGCCTGCCGGCAGCGGCTCGACGGCCACCATCGACGCCGACTTCAACGGCGCGATGATCGTCGGCCCGATCGGCAAGGCAGTGGCCAAGAACGCCCAGGGCGACCTCGAGAAGTCGCTGGCGACGTTCGCCGAGCTCGTCGCAGCCTGATCGGACGACGAAGCGATGACGACGGCAGTGACCTTCGAGGACTCCGGGCTGGGCGAGTGGACCGAGGACCAGGTCTTCGAGGTCACTGCCGAACGGATCGCCGAGTACGCAGCGGCCACCAACGACCCGATCGAGGCGCATCTCCGCGGTGAGCTGGCCCCGCCGGTGTTCGCGGTGGTGCCGACGTTCTTCTCGCTGGCGCCGGCGGCTCTGGGCGTGGCGCCGGTGGAACTGCTGATGAAGCTGGTCCACGGCGAGCAGGACTTCCACTTCCACCGGCCGATCCGCCCGGGCGACGTACTCACGTGTCGCGCCCGCGCCACCGGCTACGCCGCGCTCAGCACCGGCTCCACCGTCACGGTGTACGCCGAGACCCGCGACGCCGACGGCAGGCTGGTCAACGAGCAGTGGCTGTCGGCGTTCTTCCGGGGCGTCGATGCGGGCAGCACTGTCGGGGAGCAGGCGCCCGGCCACGGCCTGGACGCGTCGGTCACCACGGCCGACCCGGACGTCGTCGTCACCCAGCACGTCGACGACGACCAGACCTTCCGCTACTCGCCCGCGTCCGGCGACCCGATGCCGATCCACCTCGACGAGGAGATCGCGCAGATGTCCGGCCTGCCCGGGATCATCAACCACGGCCTCTGCACCATGGCGTTCACGTCCTGGGCCGCGCTGACGGAGCTCGCCGACGGCGACGTACGACGCCTCAAGCGGTTCGCCGTCCGGTTCGCCCGGCCGGTGCTGCCCGGCCAGGACATCACCACCAGCTTCTGGCGTCTCGACGACCCGACGGTCGACGCCGGCACCACGGCGTACGGCTTCCAGACCACGGTCGACAGCGACCTGGTCATCCGGGACGGCCTCGCCGTCCTCACCGACCACTGACCCCACCGGGTTTCGAGGCTCGCTGCGCTCGCACCTCAACCATCGAAGGAATCACCATGGGAACTCTTGACGGACGCGTCGCCATCGTCACCGGCGCCGGCCGCGGCATCGGCCGCGAACATGCCCTCCTCCTCGCCAGCGAAGGAGCGGCGGTCGTGGTCAACGACCTCGGCGGCTCCAACGAGGGCACCGGCGCCGACGCCGGACCTGCCCAGGAGGTTGCCGACGAGATACGTGCGGCCGGCGGCCGCGCGGTCGCCAACACCGACAACGTCGCCTCCTGGTCCGGCGCGGAAGCCCTGGTGCAGCAGGCGATCGACGAGTTCGGCGGTCTGGACATCCTGGTCAACAACGCCGGCATCCTGCGCGACGCGTTCCTCCCGTCGATGACCGAGGAGCAGTGGGACTCCGTCATCACCGTGCACCTCAAGGGCCACGCCGCACCGCTGCACCACGCGGCGGCGTACTGGAAGGCGCAGAGCAAGGCGGGCGTCGACGTCAACGCAGCGGTCATCAACACCGCGTCGGCATCGGGCACGTTCATGCCCAACGCGGGACAGGGCAACTACGGCGCTGCCAAGGCCGGCATCGCCGCACTGACCCTGGTGGCGGCCGACGAGCTCGAGCGGTACGGCGTCCGGGTCAACGCGATCGCGCCGATCGCCCGTACCCGGCTGACCCTCGCCACCCCCGGCATGGGTGCGCTGTTCGCGGCCGAGGTGCCCGAGGGAGAGTTCGACGCCTTCGCGCCCTCGAACATCTCGCCGCTGGTCGCCTGGCTCTCGGCGCCCGGCTGCAAGCTCACCGGCAAGGTGTACGCCGTCCAGGGCGGCGGCATCTCCGAGCTCGCCGGCTGGCACGACGTCCACACCATCGAGAGCGATGGTCCGTGGACCATCGCCGACCTCGCCGATCGACTCTGAGGAACGAACGCCATGTCACGCCAGTCCTACGAGCTCGGCCTCGGCCTCATCGATGAGCACGTCGACCTCGCCCGTGCGGTCGCCGACCTGGCCGCCTCGGTCATGCCGGCCGCGGTGGTCCGCAAGGACCTCGACGCCGGGAGCGCGGAGAAGTTCCCCGCGTTCTGGCCGGCGCTGGTCGACCACGACCTGCTCGGCCTGCACGTCGCCGAGGAGTCCGGTGGCTCCGGCGGAGGTCTGCTGACCCTCGCGGTCGCCCTGGAGGCGCTGGGTCGGCACGCCGCCCCGGGGCCGTTCGTGCCGACGGTGCTGGCCTCGGCGTTCATCCAGGCCGACGGCGGCAAGCAGGCCGTCGAGCTCCTGCCCGCCCTGATCGACGGTACGACGACCGCTGCCGTGGCACTCGACGCCTCCGG
>JAKFEI010000348.1:0-2854 GCA_036675765.1 Nocardioides sp.
TCCACCAGCACGCCGCCGGCGTCCTTGGGGTGGATGAAGTTGATCCGGCTGTTGGCGGTGCCGCGCTTGGGCTCGGGGTAGAGCAGGCGCAGGCCGCGCTCGCGCAGGATCGCGGAGACCTGGTCGAGGTCGGTGACGCGGTACGCGAGCTGCTGCAGGCCCGGGCCGCTGCGGTCGAGGAACTTGGCGATCGTCGACTGGTCGTTCAGGGGAGCGAGCAGCTGGATGCAGGAGCCCGAGTCGCCGACGGCGACCATGGCCTCGCGGACGCCCTGCTCCTCGTTGGTCTCCTCGTGCACGGCGACCATGCCGAAGTTGTCGCGGTAGAACGCGATGGCGACGTCCAGGTCGGGCACGGCGATGCCGACGTGGTCGATCGCGATGAACAGGTGCTTCGGCAGGTCAAGGCTCATGGGCCCATTGTGCCCACGTCCGCAGGCCTGCTGGCTGCCTGTCCGGTTGTGACGAGTGCCTCAGCCTGACCGCCTTGAGACCACTCCCACACGCCGGTGACCCGCGAGTAGTGTTGATGAGGTTCGGACGCACGTTTCCCCCGAACGCATCCTCACCCTGTTCCTTTCACACGGTTCTTTCACGGAGGCAGCAATGTCCGACAACCCCACCGTCATCGTCGCCGGGGCGCGTACCCCGATCGGCCGCCTGCTCGGAGGGCTCAAGTCCTTCTCTGCTGCCGACCTCGCCGGCGTCGCCATCAAGGGCGCACTGGAGAAGTCGGGCGTCTCGCCGGACCAGGTCGACTACCTGATCCTCGGCCAGGTCCTCCAGGCCGGCGCCGGCCAGAACCCCGCGCGCAGCGCCGGTATCGCCGGTGGCCTCCCGCTGAACGTCCCGTCGATCACCATCAACAAGGTCTGCCTGTCGGGCATCAACGCGATCGCCCAGGCCGACCAGCTGATCCGCTCCGGTGAGGCCGAGATCGTCCTCGCCGGCGGCATGGAGTCGATGACCAACGCCCCCCACCTGCTCCCCAAGAGCCGTGAGGGCTTCAAGTACGGCGACGTCGCGCTCGTCGACTCGATGGCCTACGACGCCCTCTACGACCAGACCACCGCCCAGGCGATGGGCAACCTGACCGAGGCCGTCAACGCCGACCGGGAGAACCCGCTGA
Source organism: Nocardioides sp. (assembly GCA_036675765.1). GTDB lineage: Bacteria > Actinomycetota > Actinomycetes > Propionibacteriales > Nocardioidaceae > Nocardioides. The sequence continues at coordinate 1,130 of JAKFEI010000348.1, forward strand.
GCCGCGAGGAGCAGGACGAGTTCTCGGCCCGCTCGCACCAGCTCGCTGCTGCCGCCCAGAAGAACGGCGTCTTCGACGAAGAGATCGTTCCCGTGAGCATCCCGCAGCGCAAGGGCGACCCGGTCGTCATCAGCGCCGACGAGGGTGTCCGTGGCGACACCACCGCAGAGTCGCTCGCGGGCCTGCGTCCCGCGTTCTCCAAGACCGGCACGATCACCGCCGGGTCGGCGTCGCAGATCTCCGACGGCGCGGCTGTCGTCGTCGTGACGAGCAAGAAGAAGGCAGAGGAGCTCGGCCTGCCGATCCTCGCCGAGATCGTCAGCCACGGCCAGGTCGCCGGTCCCGACTCCACCCTCCAGATGCAGCCGGCCAACGCGACCCAGAAGGCGCTCGACAAGGCCGGCCTCACGGTCGCCGACCTCGACCTGGTCGAGTTCAACGAGGCGTTCGCCGCGGTCGGCATCGAGTCCGCTCGTGCCCTCGGCATCCCGGAGGAGAAGGTGAACGTCAACGGCGGCGCCATCGCCATCGGTCACCCGCTCGGCGCCTCCGGTGCCCGCATCACCCTCCACCTCGCGCTGGAGCTCCAGCGCCGCGGTGGCGGCGTCGGTGCTGCCGCGCTGTGTGGCGGCGGCGGCCAGGGTGACGCCCTCGTCATCCGGGTCCCCGCCAACTGACCACGCTGACGAGTCAGCAGGAACGCCTTGCCTGACGCAGGCATTCAGGGCGGCCGCCGCGGGATCACCGCGGCGGCCGTTCCTGCATTGGTGGAGAAGGCCCGCGAGGGCGATCCACGTTCGGTCGGTCGGCTCGTCTCGCTCGTCGAGGACGAGTCGCCGCTCCTGCCGGAGCTGACCCGGGTCCTGTCGCCGTACGCCGGGCACGCCCGGATCATCGGCCTCACCGGTTCGCCCGGAGTCGGCAAGTCGACGTCGACCAACGCGCTGATCGGTGAGCTGCGCAAGCGTGACCAGCGGGTCGCCGTACTCGCTGTTGACCCGTCGTCACCGTTCTCCGGCGGGGCGCTCCTGGGCGACCGGATCCGGATGGGCGACCACGTCCTGGACCCCGGCGTCTTCATCCGCTCCATGGCTGCCCGCGGGCACCTCGGCGGACTGGCGTGGACCACCCCGCAGGCCCTGCGCGTGCTGGATGCTGCGGGCTTCGACGTCGTCCTGGTCGAGACCGTCGGCGTCGGGCAGAGCGAGGTCGAGGTGGCCGGCCAGGCCGACACCACGATCGTGCTGCTCGCTCCCGGCATGGGCGACGGCATCCAGGCGGCGAAGGCCGGGATCCTGGAGATCGGTGACCTGTACGTCGTCAACAAGGCCGACCGCGAGGGTGCCGAGAAGGTACGCCGCGACCTGCGCTCCATGCTCGGCCTCGCCGAGCGCCGAGACGGCGCCTGGCAGCCCCCGGTCCTGAAGACCACGGCCTCGAACGGCGATGGTGTCGTGGAGGTGGTCGACGCCATCGAGGAACACGGCAACTGGCTGCGCGAGAGCGGCGAGCTCCAGCGCCGTCGCGTACGACGCGCCCGCAACGAGATCGAGACCCTTGCCCTGACCGCCCTGCGTCGACGCTGGGGAACGGTCGGCGAGGGTGACCGGCTCGACGAGCTCGCGAGGGCAGTGGTGGCCGGCGAGACCGACCCGTACGCCGCCGCCGACACCCTCCTGTGAGGATGGCCGCATGGACCATGGCGCGGAGCAGGCTGTGAAGGAC
>JAKFEI010000301.1:0-2853 GCA_036675765.1 Nocardioides sp.
ACCTTGCCGGCTTCCTTGGCCTTGGCCATCGAGCCCAGCGCGGTCAGGTCGTCGAAGGAGACGACCTCGGCCTTGATGAAGCCCTTCTGGAAGTCGGTGTGGATCACGCCGGCGGCCTCGGGGGCGGTGTCGCCCTTGCGGATCGTCCAGGCACGCGTTTCCTTGGGCCCGGCCGTCAGGTAGGTCTGGAGACCCAGGGTCTCGAAGCCGACGCGGGCAAGGGTCTCGAGGCCGGGCTCGGTGACGCCGGCCTCGGCCAGGAACTCGGCGGCTTCCTCGTCGTCGAGCTCGACGAGCTCGGACTCGAACTTGGCGTCCAGGAAGATCGCCTCGGCGGGTGCGACGATCTCGCGCATCTTCGCCTTGAGGTCCTCGTCGGCGAGCTCGTCGGCGTCGCAGTTGAAGACGAAGATGAACGGCTTGGCGGTGAGCAGCGACAGCTCACGGAGCAGCTCGCGGTCGATCTTCGTCGCGATGATCGGCGTACCGGACTCGAGGGCTTCCTTCGCCTCCTTGACGGCGTCCAGGTTCGCGACCAGGTCCTTGACCTTCCGCGACTCCTTCTCCAGCCGGACGATCGACTTCTCGACCGTCTCGAGGTCGGCGAAGATCAGCTCGGTCTGGATGGTGGAGATGTCGTTGGCGGGGTTGACCTCACCGTCGACGTGGGTGACGTCCTCGTCGCGGAACACCCGGGTCACCTGGCAGATGGCTGCGGACTCACGGATGTGGGAGAGGAACTTGTTGCCCAGGCCCTCACCCTGCGAGGCGCCGCGGACGATGCCGGCGATGTCGACGAACTCCACCGTCGCCGGGAGGATCCGCTCGGAACCATAGATCTCGGCGAGCTTCGGGAGCCGCGCGTCGGGCACGCCCACCACGCCCACATTGGGCTCGATGGTGGCGAACGGGTAGTTCGCCGCGAGGACGTCGTTCTTGGTCAGCGCGTTGAAGAGCGTTGACTTGCCTGCGTTCGGGAGACCGACGATGCCGATGGTGAGTGCCACGGGCGCTGAGTCTATGGCCGTACGACGGCCGGCCCGAATCAGCGACAGACACAGCGACGGCCCTCCCCGGGAGGCGGGGAGGGCCGTCGGCAGCGGAGCAGGTGTCAGGAGCCGTACAGGGCCCTCACACCAGCAGCGTCGGACGCCTGGAACTCCAGGTCGCTCGAACCGCCGTTGCACTGCGGGTAGTGCATGATCGAGGACGAGTCGTACGGCGTCAGCGGGCGCCAGTTGTTGTCCTCGAAGCAGGTGCCAGCCTCGGGCCGGGTGTGCTCGTGGCGGAACCCGAGGGCGTGGCCGAGCTCGTGCGCCAGGATGTCGATCGGCTCCCAGTTGCCCGAGGACCAGATCGAGTCGTCGATCAGCACGTTGCGCGACCGCTTCGACGTGCTCGGGAAGAACGCCCGGGCGATGTACTGCGAGGTGCTGACCGGCTCGACCGAGAAGAGCACATTCTTGTTGCGGGTGGTGCAGCTGCTGTTCTGCGCGGGGACGTAGACGAAGTTCACCTTCGACGAGGCTGCCTCCCACAGGCCAGCGCCACCGGCCATCGCGTTGATGACGTCCGCCTGGCGGGTGCCGAACTTGGTGCTGACGCAGTAGGTCAGGTTCGCCGCCTGCGAGGCGCTCCACTTGTCATCGGCACCGCCGACCGTGTTCACGATCAGCCCGTCGTGCTGGGTCTCGGTGGGAGCGACCATGCTCTCGTAGAACTTCTTGAGGTCGCCCTTGGTCGAGATGACCTCGTCACCGTTGACGACGAAGGCTCCGTCGACGTCGACGTATGTCGAGGACTCGAACTCCTTGTACGTGGGTACCGGGTCTCCCGCGTCCGCGCCGGAGGAGGACGGGACCGTGGCACCCGCGAACGCGGCCACCAAACAGGCCATGCCGACGGAAATTCTGCTGACTCGCGATGACTGCATCAAAGAACCTTTCCCAAGAGAGGACATCTGGTTCATCGAAGCCCGTCATTGCCCCGGACGACAAGAGATCGTCCGGTTCAGAAATCGGCAGGCCCCGTCGCTGCACTGATCTGAGCCACGGATACATTCGCACCGTGCGGATCGCCACCTGGAACGTCAACTCCCTTCGCTCGCGCATCGACCGTGTCGAGGCCTTCCTCGAGCGCCACGACATCGACGTGCTCGCGCTCCAGGAGATCAAGGCCCGTGAGGACCAGGTCCCGCTGATGGGCCTCCAGGCCCGTGGGTACGACGTCGCGGCCCACGGGCTGGACCAGTGGAATGGCGTGGCCCTGATCAGCCGGGTCGGCCTCGAGGACGTGACGATCGGCTTCCCGGGCCAGCCCGGGTGGGGCGAGCCGCCCGTCGTGGAGGCGCGGGCGATCGGCGCGACCTGCGGCGGCGTACGGATCTGGAGCCTCTACATCCCCAACGGCCGCAAGCCGGACGACCCGCACTACGCCTACAAGCTCGACTGGCTCGCAGGCCTGCACACCGCGGCCGCCCCCTGGCTCGACGTACCCACCGCCCTGGTCGGCGACTGGAACATCTGCCCGACCGACGACGACGTCTTCGACGTCGCCCAGTTCCGCAACTCGACCCACGTGACGCCCGCCGAGCGCGCCGCCTTCCAGGGCTTCCTCGACAGCGGTTGGGCCGAGGTGACCCGCGAACACGCGCCCGGCTACACGTACTGGGACTACTACCGCCAGAGGTTCGAGCGCGACCGCGGCCTGAAGATCGACTTCGTCGTCGGCTCCCCCGGCTTCGCCGCGCGGGTGACGGGTGCGTTCATCGACCGCGACGAGCGCGACCCTGCCCAGAACACGGGCTCCCCCAGCGACCACGCCCCGGTCATCGTCGACCTGGCCGACTGACCT
>JAKFEI010000323.1:0-2844 GCA_036675765.1 Nocardioides sp.
AACAGCGCGCTGGACAACCTGACCGATGGCCAGGTGGTGACGGACAGCTTCACGGTGGCCACGGCCGATGGGGCGACGCAGGTGGTGACGGTGACGATCACCGGCACGAACGATGCGGCGGTGGCTGCAGACGCGAGCGTGACGACGGCGGAGAACACGTCGTTGAGCGGGACTCTGCCACCGGCGACGGACCCGGACGGTGATGCGGTGACGTATGCAAAGGCGAGCGGCCCGAGCAACGGCGCGGTGGTGGTGAATGCGGACGGCAGCTACACGTACACGCCGAATGCAGGCTACTTCGGAGCGGACAGCTTCACGTACACGATCAGTGACGGCAGCGGCGGCACGGCGATGGCGACGGTGAACATCACCGTGAACGCGGGGGTCAACACCCCCCCCACTTTGCCCCCGGAACTCACCGCCCCCCTCACCGACACCCCCGCCGACGACAACTTCGCTCCCCTCTCCGGCGCCCTCACCGCCACCGACCCCGACGCCGGCACGACGCTGACGTACGGCATCCAGGGCGGCACGGTGGCCACTGGCGTTTCGACACTTGCGACGGCGTACGGTACGCTCACGGTCAACACCGCGACAGGCGCGTACACGTACACGCCAACCGATGCCGCCATCGAAGGCCTTAAGGCCAACGTTACCGATCTCTTCACGGTGACCGTGAGCGACGGCACCCTGTCCGCAACCAACACGCTGACGGTCAACATCGTCGGTGCCAACGACACGCCCGTCCTCACTGCCAGCGTCACTGCAGCCACGCTGGCCGACACGGGGGCGCCGGACAGCTTCCCGGACATCGTCGGCACCCTCAGCGGGTCGGACCGGGACAACCCCGAGAACCTGGCGTACAGCCTGGTGGGTGGCTCGGCCGATGCGCAGGTGGTCGGCGGGGACTCCTACACGCACAAGATCACCAACCCGTTCGGGGTGCTGTGGTTCAACGAGACCACGCGCGCGTACCGGTTCGTGGCCAACGCAGCGGCGCTCAACGGGTTGTCGACCAACGTCCTGCCCCAGGAGTTCACCTTCCGCGTGACGGACGACGGCGGCGCGACTGCCGACGCGACGCTCACGATGTCGATCACGGGCACCAACGACGCGCCGACACTCGACGCGGTGACGGCCGGCACGTACACGGATACGGCCACGGACGACACGTTTGCCAACCTGACGGGCACCTTGAGTGCCGATGACGCGGAGACGGCGGTTTCCTATGGCATCCAGGGCGGCACGCTCGTCGGCAATCTTTCCACGCGTGCGGGCCTGTACGGAACCCTGAGCGTGAACGTGGACACGGGCGCGTACACGTACACGCCCGATGACGCCGCGATCGAGGCGCGCAAGGCGAACGACAGCGACGTGTTCACCATCACGGCCAGCGATGGCGCGATCACCACGACGAACACGCTGACCGTCGGTATCGTCGGCGCCAACGACACGCCCACGCTCGCGGCGAGCGTCAGGACCGCCGCGCTGGCCGATACGGCAGCGGCGGATACCTTCGCGGACATCGTCGGTACCGTGAGTGGCGCCGACCGGGACAATCCCGAGTCGCTGGCCTTCACCGTGGACACGGCGGTCGCCGATGCCCAGACAATTTCGGGCGCCGCCTACACGCACAAGGTGGCGGACGCGTACGGCACGCTGTGGTTCAACCAGGCGACCCGCGACTACCGCTTCGTCGCGGATGCCGCGGCCATCAACGCGCTGGCCGCGAATGCGCCCGACCGGGTGTTCACCTTCCGGGTGACCGACGGAACCGGCGCGATCGCCACGGATACGCTGACGATCGCCATCACCGGCGCCAATGACACCCCCACGCTTGCGCCGGCTTCGGCAGGGGTGCTGACGGACTCGAGCGCGGACGATACCTTCGGCGCCCTGGCCGGTACCCTGAGCGCCACCGATGCTGAAGGCGCCTCGCTGATGTACGGGATCCAGGGCGGCATCGTGGCCGGCGGCTTCTCGACGCTGGCGAGCGCCTACGGCACGCTCAGCGTGAACACCGCGACCGGCGCGTACACGTACACGCCGATCGACGGCGCGATCGAAGGGCTGCAGGCCAACGACAGCGACTCGTTCACGGTGACCGTCAGCGACGGCACGCTGTCGGCGACCAGCACCCTCACGGTCGATCTCCTCGGGGCCAACGACACGCCGGTCCTGAATACGCCGCCCGCCATTGCGCTTGTCGACACCACGGCGCCGGACACGGCCTTCCCGGCAACCTTGGGCACGCTGACGGCCACGGACCGGGATGCGCTCGACACGGCGACCTACTCGGTCGGCGGGCAGTCGCCGCTCGACTACCGGGTGACGGCCAACCCGCTTCCCACGCTGACGGGAGCGGTCACACTGGGTGCGGGCGAGCAACTGCAGGTGCGGCTGGACGGCGCAACGTACACAGTGGGCGGCATGGGCTCTGCGCTCGCCTACGACGGCGCCAACTGGACGCTGCAGGTGCCGTCGGGATCGGAACTGGCTCAGGGCACCTATGCGGTGGTGGTGGAGGTGCTCGATGCCGGCAACGCGGTGGTCACTTCCAGCACGATCACGCTGCGGGTGGACGCGTCGGCGCCGGCCGGGGTTCAGGTCTATGACCGCACCGCGGCCAGCACGTATGGCACGCTGTACCTGAACCGGACGACGGGTGCGTACCGCTTCGAGGCGAACGCGGCGGCCGTGAACGCGGTGGCCGACGGGCAGACGCCCAGCGCCACGTTCGCGGTGACGGTGACCGACGGCGGCGGCCTGCAGGACGACCAGTCGCTGGTGGTGGGGATCACGGGCGCCAATGACGCGCCGGTAGCCAGCGGCACCTACCAGCAC
>JAKFEI010000551.1:0-18436 GCA_036675765.1 Nocardioides sp.
GCGAAGCCGTCGGGGGAGAAGTCCGGCAGCTCGTGCTCGTGGCCGGGGATGCCGGCGTACGTCGCGGTCAGGGGGTCGAGGGCGGCCACGTCCTCGACGAACTGGTCGGTGCGGGCATCCACGAGTCGCGTCATGCGGGGAACCCTAGAGGGGGCTGCCGACCACGGCACCTGCATATCGGTCGGCCAGGACCTGCAGGTGATCGACCAGCGCCGCCGGGGACTCGACGGTGAAGTCCAGGCCGAGCATGCCGATCCAGACGGCGACGATCTCCAGGCTGTCGCCACCCGTGACCAGGACACAGCGTCCGTCCTCGCGTGCCTCGACCACACCGACCGCCGGATTGATCCGGGCCAGGACCTCGTCGGCGGGTGCGTCGATCACGAGCCGGGCGTGCACGGCCCAGCCGGTCCGGGCCACCTCGCGCACGACGAGCTCGGTCAGGTCACCCGGCAGGGGAGCAGGCGTGAAGCCACGCCCGCCCGGGAGGCGGAGCGTCAGCCAGTCGACCCGGTACGGCGACCAGTCGCCCGTGGACGGATCGCGGCCGACGACGAACCACCGCCGCTGCCACGCCACCATCCGGTACGGCTCGAACTCGATCCGCTCGTCCACGTCGTCGCGCCGATAGAAGACACGCAGGCCGCGATGGTCGCGGATCGCCGCCGCGATCTCGGTGAGCACACCGGGGTCGACCTCGGGGTCCTCGACGTTGGAGTCGGTGTTGGCCGGACCGGCCGCGGTGGCGTCGCGGAGGCTGGCGATGTGCCGCCGGAGCCGGTCGGGCAGGACGTGCTCCAGCTTGGTCAGTGCTCGAGCACCGCTGTCCTCGAAGCCCGCGACGCCGGTGACCGTGCGTAGCCCCACGGCCACCGCCACGGCTTCCTCGTCGTCGAGCAGCAGGGGCGGCAGCTTCGCTCCGACACCCAGCCGGTAGTGACCGGCCGGGCCTCGCTCGGCCTCGATCGGATAGCCCAGCTCGCGCAGCCGACCGATGTCGTTGCGCACCGTCCGGTCGGTCACCCCGAGCCGTGCGGCGATCTCCGGAGCGGTCCATTCGGCACGCGTCTGGAGCAGCCCGAGCAGTTCCAGGACCCGTCCTGAAGTTTTCTTCACAGGGCTGTTCTAACAGGAACGAACGGTTCCGGATTGCCTCATAACGTCGTGTTCAAGAGGAAGGGCCACCCACCGACCAGGCCCACCCCAACCGAGAGGCACGACGATGACCGAGCAGATCACCCCCTTCAAGATCGACGTCCCCCAGGCCGACCTCGACGACCTGCAGGCCCGGCTGGAGCGCACCCGCTTCGCCCCGGCCGTGCCCGGCGACTCGTGGGACTACGGCACCCCGGAGTCCTACCTGCGCGACATGGTGGAGCAGTGGAAGTCCTTCGACTGGCGCAGCGTCGAGGCCCGCCTCAACGAGCACGCCGGCTACGTGACCGAGATCGACGGCCAGCGGATCCACTTCCTGCACGTGCGTTCCGCGGTCGAGGGGGCGACGCCCCTCCTGCTGGCCCACACCTACCCCGGTTCGGTGCTCGACTTCCTCGACATGATCGACCCGCTGGTGAACCCCGAGGCACACGGCGGCAAGGCCGAGGACGCGTTCCACGTCGTCGTACCGTCGATGCCCGGGTTCGGCTGGTCCACCCCGGTGGCCGACACCGGCTGGACGATGAAGCGGGTCGCGGCGGCGTACGACGTCCTGATGCGCCGCCTGGGCTACGACGCCTACGGCGTGCACGGCAGCGACGGCGGTGCGATGGTCGGGCGCGAGCTGGCCGTGCTGAACCCCGAGGGCTTCCTGGGCGCTCACGTCCTGCACCTGTTCTCGTTCCCGTCCGGTGACCCGTCGGAGTTCGAGAGCTTCGGTCCCAAGGAGTACGCCGCCCTCGAGCACATGCAGTGGTTCCAGTCCGTCGGTGGCTACAACTCGATGAACGGCACCCGGCCCCAGACGGTCGCTGCCGGCCTGGCTGACTCCCCGGTCGCGGTGCTGGCCTACAGCGAGCTCTTCGAGAACTTCGGCAACGGCACCAGCCTCGTGAAGCCCGAGCAGGTGCTCGCCCAGGCGACGCTCTACTGGTTGACGAACACCTACGGATCGGCCGCGCGCTACCACTACGAGGAGGGGCACTCGGGCGCCGAGCCGGTCGTCAGCGAGGGCCGGATCGGTGTCGCGGTCTTCAAGGACGACTTCCAGACCATCCGCTCGCTCGCCGAGCGCGACAACGCGAACATCCAGCACTGGTCGGAGTTCGCCGCGGGCGGCCACTTCGCCGCGATGGAGGTGCCGCAGGACGTGGTCAGGGATCTCCAGGTGTTCTTCGCCTGAGCGCCGCTCTCTCCCAGCGCCCGGTCGGCCTCAGGCTGACCGGGCGCTCCGGCGTGCGCCGAGCAGCAGTGCGGCGGCCGCGACGGCCTCGAGGGCGATGAAGCCGGCCATCGTCGGGCTCGGCCGGCCCTCGAAGGCAGACGACGCTGCGCGGCCGGCCGCCATGCCGGCGGTGGCGATCCCGACCGCGGTCGCAGAGGTCGGGTTGGCGACCAGCGCCGCAGCCAGACCAAGGGGCAGGCCGCCGTACACGGCGCGGATTTCGGTGCGCGAGTCCGCATTCGGGGCCGTGAGGCCAGTGGTGGCAGGCACCACGGAGGGCTTGAAGAAGGAGGCGATGCCGAGGCCGGCGTAGCCCGCGGCGCCGAGAGCAATGAGGGGGTTCATGCCGTCATCGTCCCGCGTCGATCGTCAGCGCACCATGACCTCGGAGGTCATCGGACGACGGTGATGCACCTGATGCAGCCAATCTGATGCTAGTGTCATCAGATGCGGACGACGATCAGCATCGCGGACGGTCTCCTCGAGACCTCGAAGGCCCGCGCCGCAGAAAATGGCTGCACGCTCGGTGACCTGGTGGAGCAGGCCCTGCAGCAATACCTCGCGTTGCCACCGCACAACGGGGAGTTCGGACCCCCGCTGCCCGTCTTTCACGGTGGCCCGCCGCTGCCCGGGGTCGACCTGACGACGAACGCCGGCCTCGACGCAGTGATGTACGCCGAAGAGGACGCCGAGTACGCGCGGCAGTTCAAGGCGTGAACGTCCTCGACGTGAACGTCGTCGTCAGCCTCTTCCAGGCCGACCATCCGCACCACACCGTGTCCTCGGACTGGCTTCGGGCCGCGGTCGGCCGAGGCGAGACCCTCACCGTCCCTGACCTGGTGTGGGTGGGATTCGTGAGAACGGTGACCAACCCGCGCGTGTTCGCCGTGCCGGCCACGTTCGAGCAGGCATGGAGCTTCCTGCAGGCGGTGGTCGAGAAGCCCGGCTACCGCACCTATGTGAGCCACCCTCGCGCTCTCGCAGAGTTCGCGATGCAGGGCGCCAGCGTCAGGGCGTCGGGGAACCTGGTCACCGACGCTTACATCGCAGGATGCGCTGCGGCGTATGGCGGGACCGTGGTCACCTTCGACCGCGACTTCCGCAAGTTCGACGGATTGAGGGTCCTCGAACTCAGCGTCTGACGGTCAGCGCGGCAGCGCGCTGGCGCGCCAGGCGCCCCGACCGTGCGCGGGCGTGCGACCGGGGTAGGTACGCAGCTTGCGCGCAGGCGAGGCCCACTCCGACTTCACCGCCTCCTCGGCCGGTTCGCCGCCGCCCAGGGCGGAGAACACCGCGACGATCGCGGCGACCTCCTCCGGGGTGGTCGACGGCGTGATGATCCGGAGGAGAGGCGCGGCAGGAGCCGCGACTGCCTCGGGGTTGGTCTCGTTCGTCATCTCGGTCCTCTGATTTCGACGCGGCCGTCGCGGCTGCTCGCTTCGCTCGCCGCCGCGGGCCTTGCTCAATCCTGCCTCAGTTCGGTCGCCACGCTCCTGCGTCGCGGGGCGACCGAGTCGGCTAGAGCGGGATGTTCCCGTGCTTCTTGGGCGGCAGCGTCTCCCGCTTCGTGCGGAGCAGGCGCAGCGCCTTGATGACCTCGGCGCGGGTCTCGTGCGGCATGATCACGCCGTCGATGTAGCCGCGCTCGGCCGCGATGAACGGGTTGGCGAGGGTGGTCTCGTACTCGTCGATCAGCTCGGCGCGACGCGCTTCCACGTCACCGCCGGCAGCGGCCAGGTCAGCCAGTTCGCGGCGGTGGATGATGTTGGCCGCGCCCTGGGCGCCCATGACCGCGATCTGGCCGGTGGGCCACGACAGGTTGATGTCGGCACCGAGGTGCTTGGAGCCCATCACGTCGTACGCGCCGCCGTAGGCCTTGCGGGTGATCACGGTGACGAGCGGGACGGTCGCCTCGGCGTAGGCGTAGATCAGCTTCGCGCCGCGGCGGATGATGCCGGTCCACTCCTGGTCGGTGCCGGGCAGGAAGCCGGGCACGTCGACGAACGTCAGCACCGGGATGTTGAACGCGTCGCAGGTGCGGATGAAGCGGGCCGCCTTCTCCGACGCGTCGATGTCGAGGCAGCCGGCGAACTGCATCGGCTGGTTCGCGACGACGCCGACCGGGCGTCCCTCGACACGGCCGTAGCCGACGATGATGTTCGGGGCGAAGAGCGGCTGCACCTCGAGGAAGTCGGCGTCATCGACGATCGAGGTGATGACGTCGTGCATGTCGTAGGGCTGGTTCGGGCTGTCCGGGATCAACGTGTCGAGCGCGCGGTCGACGTCGGTCGGCTCCAGGTCGGCGACCTCGTCGTACGACGGCGCCTCGTCCAGGTTGTTCTGGGGGAGGAAGGACAGCAGCGCCTTGACGTACTCGACGGCGTCCTCCTCGTCGGCGGCCATGTAGTGGGCGTTGCCGGACTTGGTGTTGTGCGTGCGCGCACCACCGAGGTCCTCCATCGTCACGTCCTCGCCGGTGACGGTCTTGATGACGTCAGGTCCGGTGATGAACATCGCGGAGGTCTGGTCGACCATGATCGTGAAGTCGGTGACGGCGGGGGAGTAGACGTGGCCACCCGCGCAGTTGCCCATGATCATCGAGATCTGGGGGATCACGCCGGACGCGTGGACGTTGCGACGGAAGATCTCGCCGTACAGGCCGAGCGAGACGACGCCCTCCTGGATCCGGGCGCCGGCGCCTTCGTTGATGCCGACGATCGGGCAGCCGGCCTTCATCGCCAGGTCCATGACCTTGGTGATCTTCTCGCCGTAGACCTCGCCGAGCGAGCCACCGAAGACCGTGAAGTCCTGGGAGAACACGCACACCTGGCGCCCGTCGACGGTGCCGTAGCCGGTGATGACGCCGTCGCCGTACGGACGGGTCTTCTCGAGCCCGAAGGCGGTCGACCGGTGCCGGGCGTATTCGTCGAGCTCGACGAAGGAGCCTTCGTCGAAGAGCATCGCGATCCGCTCGCGGGCCGTCTTGCGACCCTTGGCGTGCTGCTTCTCCTGCGCCTTGGCGGCCGGTGCGTGCACGGCCTCGTCGGTACGACGCTCCAGATCGGCGAGCTTGCCGGCGGTGGTGTGGATGTCGATCTCTGCCGGCTCGGGCTGCGCGGTCACGGTGGCCTCCTCCTTCGGAACACCCCGGGGGTTTCCTCAGGGCGTCTGCTGCGCAAGGGTAGTGCCCGTGACGGCCAGCCCGACCCAGCGCCCTGCTCGTGGACCACTCGACGCCCAACGGCTGTCGGATGCCTTCGCGCTCCACCCCGACCTCAGCCTGGAACTCCTGGCCGAGGCGCCATCGACCAACCAGGTTGCTGCCGAGCGCGCCCGTGCGGGTGCCCCGGAGGGACTCGTCGTCGTCGCCGACCACCAGGTCGCCGGTCGCGGCAGGCTCGACCGCACCTGGGACACGCCCCCTGGCACGTCGGTGACCTTCTCCATCGTCCTTCGCCCGACCGTTCCTGCCGCCGTCTGGCCGTGGCTGCCGCTCCTGGTCGGCCACAACGTGGCCAAGGCGATCACCTCCCGGGGGTACGACGCCCGGGTGAAGTGGCCCAACGACGTACTCCTCGACGGCGACCGCAAGGTGGCCGGAATCCTCGTCGAGCGGATCGAGACGCCCGACGGTCCGGCTGCCGTGGTCGGTGTCGGGATCAACGTCGACACCACCGCCGACGAGCTTCCGGTGCCGACGGCGACGAGCCTCGCGATCGCCGCACCCGGCGCCCCCGACCGCACCCAGGTGCTGCTCGAAGTGGTGGCCGCCATCCGTGAGGGGTACGACGTCTGGCAGGCCGGCGGCGACCTGGGCACGGCGCGCCTGTCGACGTCGTACCGCTCCCACTGCGTGACGCTCGGCCGCGACGTGCGCGTCGAGCTGCCCGGCGGTGGCGAGCTGCTCGGTCGCGCCGTCGACGTCGACGAACACGGTCGCCTGGTCGTCGAGAAGCCGGACGGAAACAGGGAACTGGTCGGCGCGGGCGACGTCGTCCACGTCCGGAGCGCCGACGCCGCCCACTGAGCGCACCTCGACTTGTCCCGATCGGGGCTGGCGGATCGGGGCCGGGGTGGGATGATCTCCACGTGGCCATCTCGAAGAAGTTGCTGAACCCCGGCGAGCGACTCATCATCAGCACCCGTCAGCACCCCAAGGCGCTGTTCGTGCCGATCCTGCTGCTGGTGCTGTTCCTGGCCATCGCGGTCGTCGCGCAGGTGAAGCTCGAGAACGACGGGTTCCAGCAGACGCTGACCTACATCGTGTGGGTGCTCGCCCTGCTCGGCATCCTGTGGTTCACGGTCCGGCCCTTCTTCGTCTGGCTGACCACGGTCCACGCCTTCACCGACCGGCGACTGATCACGCGCAACGGGATCCTGACGCGTCGTGGCCACGACATCCCGTTGGCCCGGGTCAGCGACATCTCCATCGAGATCAACCTCATCGACCGCCCGTTCGGTTGTGGCAGCCTGTTGATCGCGGACGCGTCGACCAACGGGCTGGTCCGGCTCAACGACATCCCGCACGTCGAGGCCGCGCAGCGCCAGCTCAACGAACTCCTCCACGGCTTGCACCGTGCACCGGAGGTCCGCCGGGACGAAGGTGTCTGACAGCGATCCCGAGCGGAAGCTCCTCGGCGAGGAGCCCCAGCTCACGGCTGCGGACGTCGCCGAGCTCGCCGGTCTGCCCCTCGAGAAGGCCCGGCGGCTGTGGCGCACGCTCGGCTTCCCCGAGCACGGTGACGAGCGCGCCTACACCCATGCGGACGTCGCTGCCCTGGGCCTGATGGTCGACCTCGTCGGTGAGGGAGTCATCGACTTCGACATCGCGCTCAACGTCGCCCGCGGGGTCGGCTTGACCATGGCCCGGCTCGCCGACTGGGAGGTGGGCGAGCTCGTCCACCACGTCAACGACGCCTTCGTTGAGCAGAACGGCGACGAGAGTGGCGATCCCACGTCGTGGGTGATCGACCGCTTCGGCACCCGGTTCGAGGAGCTCCTCGTCTATGCGTGGCGGCGGCACGTGGCCGCGGCCGTGGTGCGCATGCAGTCCGTGCGTGCCATCGACGCCGATCCGCACACCACCGACCTCTGTGTCGGTTTCGCCGACATCGTCGGCTTCACGGCCCTGTCCAACGAGGTGACGCGCGAACGGATCGGCGAACTCGTCGACATCTTCGAGGCCCGCTGCGGTGACGTCATCAACCGCGAGAAGGGCCGGATGATCAAGAGCATGGGGGACGCCGTGCTCTTCGTGAACGACGATCCGATGGCCGCCTTCGCCACGGCCGAGGGAATCATCAACGTGATCGGCCGCGATCCGCGGATGCCGGACGTGCGTGTGGGCCTCGCCACCGGTGGTGTGGTGCTGCGGCTGGGCGACGTCTTCGGACCTCCGGTGAACCTCGCTGCGCGCCTCACCCAGGTCGCCCGGCGCAACCGGATCATCGTCGACCAGGCGACAGCCGACCTGCTTCCGGCGGACCAGATCGAGACCCGTCCGCTGCCCCCGCGACCAGTCCGCGGCTTCGGCGTCGTCGAGCCGGTCGCCGTACGCCGCGCCTGACGCCACCGGCCCCAACGACATGGGACGGCAAAATTCTTGCCGTTTCCCCGCGAGATCCCGGCGCGATCCTTACCTTGAACCCTGTGATCGAGGTGCAGGACGTGCGGGTTGATCCGTCAACCCGCAGGACGTGGCGTGGGGACCGCGAGGTACTCCTGTCGCGCAAGGAATTCGACCTGGTGCACGCCCTGATCGCCCGCGCCGGCTCCGTGGTGACCCGCGAGGAACTCATGCGGGACGTCTGGGGAGTCACCTTCTGGACGTCGTCCAAGACCATCGACGTCCACCTCGGCTGGGTACGACGCAAGCTCGGTGACGACACCCGCCAGCCGCAGTTGATCACCACGATCCGTGGTCAGGGCCTGCGATTCGAGACCACTGTCAGCGCTGACCTCACCGGTTCCGCCTGACACGTCATCATTGCGTAGGGTTCGGCCGTGTCCACGACCGATTCCGCTGCGCCCCGTATTGCTGTCATCGGTGGCGGGCAGCTCGCCCGGATGATGGCCCAGCCGGCCATCGCGCTCGGTGTACCGCTGCGGCTGCTGGCCGAGGCCGAGGGTGTCTCCGCAGCCCAGGTGATCCCGGACCACCGGGTGGGGGACTACCGCGACCTCGCCGACCTCCGTGCGGTCACCGAGGGCTGCTCGGTCGTGACCTTCGACCACGAGCACGTCCCGACCGAGCACCTGCGGGCGCTGGCGGCCGACGGCGTCATCGCCCACCCGGGCCCCGAGGCCCTGGTGCACGCCCAGGACAAGATCGTGATGCGCGAGGCGATGGCCCGCCTCGGTGCGCCCCAACCGCGCTGGGCAGTGGTCGGCTCGGCTGCCGACGTCGAGGCGTTCGGCCTCCCCTGTGTCCTCAAGGTCAGTCGCGGAGGGTACGACGGCAAGGGGGTCTGGGTCGTCCGTACTCCTGACGACGCGACCGAGGCGCTGGCCGTCGCTGCGTCGGCTGGTGTGCGGGTGCTCGCCGAGGAGTTCGTGGACTTCCGTCGCGAGCTGTCCGCGCTGGTGGCTCGGGCGCCCAGCGGCCAGGCTGCTGCGTACCCGGTCGTGGCGACCCTGCAGGTCGACGGCGTCTGCCGGGAAGTGATCGCGCCGGCGCCCGACCTCGACCCGGCCCTCGCCACCTCCGCCCAGCAGCTCGCCCTCCGGATCGCGGGCGAGCTCGGCGTCACCGGCATCCTCGCCGTCGAACTCTTCGAGGCCCTCGACGCCGAAGGGCGCGTGCAGGTCCTGGTCAACGAGCTCGCCATGCGACCGCACAACACCGGCCACTGGACCCAGGACGGCGCGGTCACCAGCCAGTTCGAGAACCACCTGCGCGCCGCTCTCGACCTGCCCCTCGGCTCACCCGAGCCGCGCGCCCGCTGGACCGTGATGGTCAACATCCTCGGCGGCGACCAGGAGGACGGCCACCAGGTCGGACGCCTGTACGACGGCTACCCCCACGCCTTCGCGCGCGACCCGCACCTGCGGGTGCACCTCTACGGCAAGGACCTCCGTCCGGGCCGCAAGGTCGGGCACGTCAATGTCTACGGCGACGACCTCGAGGACTGCCTCGAGCGCGCCCGGCACGCCGCCGACTGGTTCCGTGGGGACCTCGGCAACGAGAGCGAGTGAGCTGGCCAGACATTCAGTCGGCCGCGGCAACCTCTAGGCTCGCGCCCATGAGTGCGCGTGTAGGCATCGTGATGGGCTCCGACTCCGACTGGCCGGTGATGCAGGCTGCGGCCGAGGCGCTGGCCGAGTTCGACATCCCGTTCGAAGCGGACGTCGTCTCCGCCCACCGGATGCCGGAGGAGATGCTGCAGTACGGCAAGGATGCCGCGGGCCGCGGCCTGTCGGTGATCATCGCCGGTGCCGGCGGTGCCGCCCACCTGCCGGGCATGCTCGCTTCGGTCACTCCGTTGCCGGTCATCGGTGTTCCGGTCCCGCTGAAGTACCTCGACGGCATGGACTCGCTGCTCTCCATCGTGCAGATGCCGGCCGGGGTCCCGGTCGCCACCGTCGCGGTCGGTGGTGCACGCAACGCCGGCCTGCTCGCCGTACGCATCCTCGCGGCGAGTGACGCCACCCTCCAGCAGAAGATGACCGAGTTCCAGGCCGAGCTCAAGGCCGCCGCCCAGGCCAAGGGTGCGGTGGTACGGCGCCAGGGATGATCCTGCGCCCCGGGCGACTGGTCGGCGTCGACCTCGCGCGCACCATCGCCCTGCTCGGGATGGTGGCGACCCATGTGCTCGAGGGCCACACGGCCAGCGGGGACCTGACCACGGTCCAGTGGCTGGCAGGCGGGCGTGCCTCGGCACTCTTCGCCGTGCTGGCCGGCGTCAGCCTCGCACTGATCACCGGCGGGACCACGCCGCAGGCGGGACGCGACCTCGGTCGGTCCGCGGCCGGGATCGCGGCCCGTGCAGTGCTGATCGCGCTGATCGGACTCGCCCTCGGTGGGCTGGAGACCGGTCTCGCGATCATCCTGACCTACTACGGAGTGCTGTTCCTGCTGGGCCTGCCGTTCCTCGGCCTGCGTGCGCTGCCGCTGGCGGTGCTGGCCGGTGTGTGGCTGGTGGTCGCGCCCGTGGTGTTCCACGTCGTGCGGCCCGAGCTCCCGGACCGACTCCCCGGGAGTCCCGACTTCGCCTCGCTCGGCGACCCCGGCCAGCTGCTCGCCCACCTGCTGTTCACGGGCACCTACCCGGCCGTGCCCTGGCTGGCATACCTGCTGGCCGGCATGGCGCTCGGCCGCACGGACCTGCGCGGGTGGCGCACGCCCCTGCGGCTGGCCGGCTGGGGCGCCGGTCTCGCGGTGATGGCGACCGCTGTGTCGCGACTGTGCACTGCGGATCCGGGGATTCGTGGCGCACTGTTCCCGCACCGCGTGCTCACCCACGAGCAGGCGCTGCGGGTCCTCCAGGACAGCCTCCACGGATCGCCACCCACCGGGGGAGCCTGGCAGTGGCTGCTGGTGGTCTCGCCACACTCGGCAACGCCGTTCGACCTGGCACAGACGATCGGCAGCGCCCTGGTCGTCCTGGGGCTGGCGCTCGTCCTGGTCGACGTGGTCCCGCGCCACGGCAAGGCCGCGCTCGCGGTGATGGCCGGAGCCGGCGCCATCCCGCTCACCGCCTACACGGTGCACGTGGTCACGAAGACCGAGCAGGTGTGGCCGGCCGAGCAACCCGACAACTTCGGTTGGTACGTCGCCATCGTCCTCGGGCTCGGCGCCGCCTTCGCGCTGGCGGGGCGCCGGGGGCCACTCGAGACGATCGTGGGCTGGCCGGGCCGCTGGATCCGGCGGAGCGACTAGGTTCGCTTGCTCCATTCGATGGCCGGGCACGTGTCCATGACCATCGGGACGCCGGCGGCACGGGTGCGCTCCAGTGCGGCCCGGTCGATCACACCGAGCTGGAACCACACGGCCTTCGCGCCGACGGCAACCGCCTGGTCAGCGAACCGACCGGCCTCCTCGGACCGGCGGAAGACGTCGACGACGTCGATCGGGAACGGCACGTCGGCGAGCGTCGCGTAGCCCTGCTCGCCCAGCACCACGGGTGCGGACGGGTGGATCGGGACGATCCGCTTGCCCCGTTCCTGGAGCAAGCGGGCGATCGAGTACGCCGTACGACCGGGATTGCCGGACAGTCCCACCACGGCCCACGTCTCGCAGTCGTCGAGCATGAAGTCGACTGCGGCTGGGTCGATCGATGCGATCTCGGTCACAGTCTCCTCGGCGGCCATGAGGAGGCAATGCTAGGACGTCCTACTATTATTCCCATGACCAACGCTGACTTCCCGACGTATGCCCTCACCGAGGAGCACCAGGCCATCCGCGAGGCCGTTCGCGCGATCTGCGACGCCAAGGTGGCTCCCTTCGCGGCCATCGTCGACGAGGAAGCGCGCTACCCCCAGGAAGCGCACGACGCCCTGGTGGCCTCGGACTTCCACGCGCCGCACGTCCCCGAGGAGTACGGCGGCGCCGGCGCCGACGCGCTCGCCACCGTCATCGTGATCGAGGAAGTCGCCCGCGCCTGCGTCTCGTCGTCGCTGATTCCCGCCGTGAACAAGCTCGGCTCGCTCCCCGTCCAGCTCGGCGGGGGCGAGGAGATCAAGAAGAAGTACCTCTCCAAGCTGGCTGCTGGCGAAGGCGGTTTCTCCTACTGCCTGTCCGAGCCGGACGCCGGCTCCGATGCCGCCAACCAGAAGACGACGGCCGTGCGTGACGGTGACTTCTGGGTGCTCAACGGCGTGAAGCGCTGGATCACCAACGCCGGGGTCTCGGAGTACTACACGGTCCTCGCGATGACCGACGCCTCCAAGCGCACCCGCGGCATCACCGCCTTCGTCGTCGAGAAGTCCGACGAGGGCGTCTCGTTCGGCGCTCCGGAGAAGAAGCTCGGCATCAAGGGTTCGCCGACCCGCGAGGTCTACTTCGACAACGTGCGCATCCCGGCCGACCGGATCATCGGCGAGGAGGGCGAGGGCTTCGACATCGCCATGCGCACCCTCGACCACACCCGCGTCACGATCGCCGCCCAGGCCGTCGGCGTCGCGCAGGGTGCGCTCGACTACGCGCTGGAGTACGCCAAGGGCCGCATCCAGTTCGGCAAGCCGATCGCGGAGCAGCAGGGCCTGCAGTTCCTGCTCGCCGACATGGGCATGAAGGTCGAGGCCGCACGCCAGATGACCTACGCCGCCGCCGGCCGCTCCGAGCGCGGCGACAAGGACCTCACCTTCTTCGGTGCCGCTGCGAAGTGCTTCGCGTCCGACGTGGCCATGGAGGTCACCACCAACGCCGTCCAGGTGCTCGGTGGCTACGGCTACACCCGCGACTACCCGGTCGAGCGGATGATGCGCGACGCCAAGATCACCCAGATCTACGAAGGCACCAACCAGGTGCAGCGGATCGTCATGGCGCGGCAGCTGCTGGCGGGCGTGCAGAGCGACATCTGATCGGCGTCACGGGGGTTCGTTTCGCCTCGTTTCGCCGACCGCAGGGTGTCCTTCGCGCGCAACTGGACGAAGAAGAGTAAAAAGAGTGCGGATTGGTGCGTAACAAAAATCACGTTCGCAGGTTGAAGGCATATCGGGCCACCGTGGGTGACCGCGTCGGACGTCCTGTGCAACGAGGTGATGAGGTCAAATGCGACAGTTCATGGTCACTGCGTTCGCGGCACTGGCGTTCCTTGCCGCCCCCGTCTCGGCGCACGCTGGCGAACCGGAGCCTTACCCCCAGGTCGACATACCGACGAGTTGCAACGTCAGCGTGCCCACCGCCGTCGCCGGCCAGCGGGTCGTCCTGCGGGTCGTCGTCTCGGCGTCCACCAACCTGCCCGTGACCGGATCGGTCGACATCAAGATCACGAAGGGCACGGCCACTGCCCGGACCGCGCGGGTTGCACCGGTCACGGTGTGGACGAAGACGGTCCGCTACGAGGACTCGCCCTTGCGCGTCGTGGGGCCACGACTGTCCCGGGGCGACCACATCGCCAGCGTCCGTTTCACTCCGGACGCCAACACCTTCATCGGTTGCGATGACATGGCCCCGTTCGACGTCGGTGGCATCCGTGACGACGGCGACGTCGGGGGCGAAGGTGACTTGCCCGAGACGGGCGGTCCCCACTTCTTGCTGCTCATCGCGGGCGCGGTCCTGGTGCTGGCCGGTGCCGAACGGGTCGCAGCGAGCCGCCGCTCCCGCGCGTGACCCCCTCCACCGCGTAGCGTTGGATGAGTGGGTGACCCGAGCGACGGTCGCCCGAGGAGGGGAACCCGCATGACGCAGTCGGACAACGAGGCCGCGGAGTCGACGGACGACGCCGTCGACAGTGGCACCACGCGCGTGCGCCGTCGGCGCTCGCGCCCCAGCGACGCGGCGCAGGGCGATGGCAAGCCGCCGGCGTCGGCGCGCAAGAAGATCTCGTTCTGGCTCGGTTGCGGCCTGATCGCGGCCGGACTCTCCGTGCTCGGGTGGGTGGCCTGGCAGTTCTGGGGCACCAACTGGCAGTCCCAGCAGCGCCAGGGGGACGTCCGCGAGGCGCTCCACGACGGTTGGGGCGACGGTCAGGACGTGGTCCGCACGAAGTTCGGCAACGCGAGCGCGATCCTGCACATCCCGCGGTTCGGCAAGGACTACGCCGTCCCCGTGCTCGAAGGCTCGACCGACGAGGTCCTCGCGGCCGGCGTCGGGCACATGGAGGACACGGCGGCCGCAGGCGCGAAGGGCAACTACGTGCTCGCCGGACACCGGGTCACGCACGGCGAGCCGTTCGCCGACCTGCCCGAACTTCAGGCGGGCGACAAGGTCTACGTCGAGACCCGCGTGGCGACGTACACCTATGAGCTCGACACGGGCGGGGAGGACCTCATCGTCCCGTTCACGGCGGGCTGGGTCCTGGCGTCGTCGCCGGTCAACCCGAAGTCCGGCGGTACCCAGCCACCGGCCGACGTGGGCGAATACCTGATCACCCTGCTCACCTGCTCGGAGATCTTCCACACCGACAACCGGTCGGTGCTGTTCGGGCACTTGATCGAGACCGCGCCCACTGTGGAATGAGACTTGAACCACTTTCGGCACCCGGCTCGCCCAGAGTGGCGCGATGACGCTACTGTGACTCCATTCGAGCGTCCCGTCACGTCACCCCAGGGTGGCCCGGGCCGTTGCATGGGGTTGTTCAAGGAGGTCGTCTTGCTCAGGAAGACATTTGCGCTCGCGGCGCTGGCAGCAGCGTTCGTCGTGGCACCCGGTACGTCGGCAGTCGCTGAACCGTGCTCGTACGCATGCGACAAGATCCCGACGGAAACCCTCATCGAGGTGACGAGCACCGGGCCCGGCGATCCGATCTCGATCGTCGTGAGTGCCAGCGCCAACTACCAGACGCCCCCCGAGGGTGACATCGCGGTGGCGATCTCCGCGAGTTCGAGTGCCGCACGCGGTGCTCAGTCCGTGGTGGCTGCGCCGCTCTTCACCACCACCGTCCACTTCGTCGACGAACCGATCACCATCGAGGGACCGGGCCTGCCGAAGGGCAGTTACCTCGGCACCGCGGCGCTGACGCCTGACGACTCCGACCTGTTCCTCCCCTCCGATGACACCGACGCCTTCCGCATCGGCGTCGCGGGCGAGACCGGTGGCGAAGAAGAAGGTGGACTCCCGGACACGGGCGGTCCCAACGTCATGTGGCTGATCCTCGGCACGGGCCTCGTGGCCACCGGCGCCGGTGGCGTGGGCTACGGCCGTCGCCGTCAGACCGCCGCAGCCTGACCGCACCAGCACAGCATCCATCCCGGCCGTCCCCCAGGGGGCGGCCGGGATTGCTTTTCCCGCTACGCTGACCGGTACCTGTTCTCGTTCCTGGAGGTCCTGATGCCGTCGCTGCGCTGCCCCTGTGCCGTCACCCTGCGGGGCGACACCGACGACGAGCTGGTCGAGAAGGTGCAGGAGCACCTCGCGGCCGAGCACCCCGGTCGGGAGTACTCCCGTGACGAGATCCTGATGATGGCGATGTAGGTCTCGAGACGGGCCGTCAGACGGCCCTCCTCGACCAACGTCGCTACGCTTCTCGAGACGGGCCGTCAGACGGCCCTCCTCGACCAACGTCGCTTCGTTCACTCGATCGCGGGGAGCTCCGACGCCTTGCCGGTGAACTGCGGCGCGCGCTTCTCGAGGAACGCGGCCACGCCTTCCTTGCCGTCACCGATGGAGGCCCAGTACATCGCCAGCGAGTCGGTGAGGTGCGCCTCGAGCGGGTCGGCGGCAGCGACGTTGCGGTAGAGCAGTCGCTTCGCCAGGCCCAGCGCCACGGGCGAACGGCCCACCACGAAGCTGCGGGCCAGGTCGTACGCCGCCGGCAGCAGGTCGTCGGGTGCGTGGACGCTGCGGACCAGGCGGCCGGCGAGGGCCTGCTCGGCGGTCAGGATGTCGGCGGAGTAGACCCACTCGAGGGCCTGCTGGATGCCGACGATCCGCGGCAGGAACCAGCTGGAACAGGCCTCGGGAACAATGCCGAGCCGGCCGAAGACGAAGCCGATCCGCGCCTTCTCCGAGGCGAGTCGGATGTCCATGCCGAGCGTCATCGTCGCGCCGATCCCGACAGCCGGGCCGTTGATCGCGGCGATCACGGGCTTCGGCAGGGAGTGGATGGCGAGCGTCACCTTGCCGCCGGTGTCGCGGATGCCGGTGTCGTACGGCGCTTCGTCGTACGACGCCCGGAAGTCCGCGGCGGTGGGGGAGAGCGACTCGTCGAGCCCGAAGACGTTGCCCTCGGCCGACAGGTCCATCCCCGCACAGAAGGCCCGACCCGAACCGGTCACGACCACGGCGCGAACGGCGTCGTCGCGGGCATCGGTCAGGAAGACCTGCTCGAGTTCGCGCGCCATCGTCAGGTTGAACGCGTTGAGCGCGTCGGGGCGGTGGAGCGTGAGGGTCGCGATGCCGTCGGCGTCGACGTCCCAGGTCAGGGTCTCGTACACGGGTGTTCCTTCGGGTGGTCGTCAGTCGGCCAGGTCAGTCGGCCAGGTCAGTCGGCGAGGCCGGTGGCGGTGCACAGGTCGGGGGTGATGTCGTCGGTGCGGTCCTCGATGATGGTCGCAAAGAGCTTGTTCGCCCGCTTCCTGTCCCACGTGGCGTCGGCGCTGGCGAGGGGGACGGTGCACGACTCGCCCGTGTCGGTCATGGCCAGGGCCCACTGCCCGGCAGCAACCGGGCCCATGCCCTCGCCGAAGCGGAAGAAGTCCGGCACCGCGGCGTTGAGCTTCCACCAGCGCAGCGGGTTCACGACGGACCACGGCGAGAGCACCTTCGTGCCCACCGCGGCCACGACCTCACGTTGCTGTTGCACGCGGGCCAGGTCCGAGATGGGGCTGTGCTTGCGGGCCCGCGAGTAGGCAAGTGCCGTCGCGCCGTCGACGTCCTGGCAGCCCTTCTTCACGTTGAGCCCGGACGGCTTGTCGCGGATCGCCTTCTTGGGACAGATCTCGATGCCGCCGACCGCGTCGACGACGCCGACGAGCCCGCCGAAGCCGATCTCGACGTAGTGGTCGATCCGGATGCCCGTGGCGTTCTCGAGCGTCTGGACCAGGAGGGGAGTGCCGCCCTTGGCGTAGGCCGAGTTCACCTTGCCGGTCCCGAAGCCGGGGATCTTGAGCGGGGAGTCGCGCGGGATCGAGACCAGCGTGGTCGGCCCGTCGCCGGTGTGCAGCAGCAGGATCGTGTCGGTGAGCTCGCTCTTCTCGTTGCCCGTGTGGAGCTTCTTCCGCTCCTCCTTGGTCAGCCCGGCGCGCGAATCGCTGCCGACCAGGAGGTACGTCGTCCCGGGCTGGTCGCCCGGGCGGTCAGCGGACGGCTCGAAGTCGACCTTGTCGACCTTGTTCCAGCTCACGATCGGAACCGCGACGAGGAAGACCAGCCACAGCGCGAGCAGCGCGAAGAACAGACGGACGTAGGTCCGCGGCCGCGACCACGGGCTGCGGCGCGGTGCCCAGTTCGGTCGGGGGCTGCGCGGCGGCTCCGGCGTGGCGCCGTACTGCTCGATCGGTGGCATCCGGTTGGTCTGCCGCGGAGGGGAGACCCCGGGGCGCGGCTGGACGGGGAGCCGTCGCGTCGGGTCGGCGTCGCGTCCCGGCTGCGATCCGGTCCCGGTCTCGGACCCGGATCCGGCCCCGGGCGCGCCGTAGATCCAGTCGAATCCGTCGCCGTTCGAACCGTCGCCGTCGTCGCCGTTGTGGTTGCCGCGCCCTGCCATGAGAAGGACGCTACCGTCAGGCCGTGAGCGAAATCGTTGCGGCACGCACGCCGTCGTACTCCCGCATCGAGCTGGCGACCGTCACCTCGCGCGCCCAGGCGAACCTGCTGGGCAACATCCACGGCGGTGAAGTGGTGAAGCTCGCCGACTCCGCGGCAGGGGTCGTCGCCCAGCGGCACAGCGGCGGTCCGGCCGTGACCGCGGCACTCGACGAAATGGCCTTCCTGGAGCCGGTCCGGGTCGGCGACATCGTGCGGACCTTCGCGCAGATCAACTGGGTGGGCTCGTCCTCGATGGAGATCGGGGTCCGGGTCGAGACCCAGCCGTGGGATGCAGCGACCGAGTGGCGCCACGTGGGGTCCGCCTACTTCGTCTTCGTCGCCATCGACGGTGCCGGAGCAGCGCGGCCGGTGCCCTCCCTGGAGCCCGAGAGCGACGAGGACCGCCGCCGGATGCGCGAGGCCGGCATCCGCCGCGCGCACCGCCTTGCCAAGCGCCTGGAGATCGACGCCGCGCGGCTCATTCCCTGAGCGGTTCGGCCACCTCGGCCAGTGCGGCCGCGACCGCATCCACGGCGGCAGGTCGGGGCGGGGCGCCGTACGACGACAGCTGGACGCGTCGTTGTGCCGCCAGCGGACGTCGTACGACGTCAGGGTGCTGGTGGGCGCGCAACGCGAGTCCGGGCAGCACGGTGACGCCCATGCCGGCTGCGACGAGGGACTGCACCGCGACGTAGTCGTCGCTGGCA
>JAKFEI010000124.1:0-2813 GCA_036675765.1 Nocardioides sp.
GACGCCGTACGAACGCAGGAGGGACGCGCTGGTCGGCGCCAGCGAGATGATCGTGGCCGTGGAGCGACTGGCCAGGGCGGCCGGGACGATCGCGACCGTCGGGCGGATCGAGGTGCTCCCCGGCGCGGTCAACGTGATCGCCGGACGCGCCGACCTGAGCCTCGACCTGCGCGCCGCCACCGACGAGGAACGCGACGCGTCCTGGGCGCAGATCGAAGCAGAGCTCGAGCGGATCTGTACGGCGCGCGACCTCCGCCTCGACGTCGTCCTGAACCATGAGGCACCGGCCGCCCCTTGCGCTGGTTGGCTGAAGAACGCCGTGATTGCGGGCATTCGTGGCACCGGTGACCCGAACCCGATGGGCCTGTGGAGCCGGGCCGGGCACGACGCGATGGCGATCGCGGCCATCGCCGACATCGGCATGCTGTTCGTCCGGTGCCACGACGGCATCAGCCACCATCCTGACGAGGGCGTGCGCGAGATCGACGTCGCGCGTGGGATCGATGCGTTCGAGCAGGCGGTGCTCGAAGTGGCTGCGACGTGGAAGGCCGACCATGGTGGCTGACCAGCGGACGGACCAGCGGGCAGACCAGCAAGCCGGCCAGCGGATCGACGAGCGGATCGCCGAGCGCCACGACGCCCTGAGCCCCCAGGAGCGCCGGGCCGCCGGCACCCTGCTCGAGCACCTCGACGACCTGGCGACGTACCGCGCCGCCGAGCTGGCCGAGCTCGCCGGGGTGTCGCGGGCGACGATGAGCCGGTTGTTCCGCAGCCTGGGGTTCGCGGACTTCGACGAGGTGCGCGAGCACCTGCGCGGGCTGCGGGCGACCGGCGAACCCCGCCGGATCGACGGCGCCCCCGACCCCGAGACCCTGGCAGCAGCCGAGCAGGCCGCGATCCTGCGCGCCGTCGGGCATCCCCGGCTGCCCGAGGTCGCTGGCCTGATCGCCCTTGCCGAGCGGGTGCTGGTGGTCGGCTGGCGCAACAGCTACCCCGTCGCCCTGCACCTGCGTGAACAGCTGGCGCAGGCCCGCGACGACGTCCGGATCGCGCCCGTGCCGGGCCAGACGACCGGCGAGGAACTGGTCGGACTCGGGTCCGGCGACGTGATCGTGGTCGTTGGCTTCCGTCGTCGGCCGCAGCACTTCGCCACCTTCCTCACGACCGCGCACGCCACCAGCGCGACCGTCGTACTCCTCGGCGACCCGACGGCGGTGGCGCACGCCTCCCACGCGAGCATCTGGCTGGAATGCCCGCTGCAGCACGCGCTGGCGTTCGACAGCTACGCCGCACCGATGGCGATGGTCAGCGTGCTGGCGGACGGGGTGCTCGCCGCGTGTCGTCGTACCGGAAGCGCCCGCGTGCGCCGGATCAGCGAGACTTACGAACAACTCGGTGAAGTGGAATGAGAGGCGACCAGTGACCAGCGACCCGAACCATGACCGGACCAGTGACGCAGCATGGCTGGCCCGCGCGGTCGAGCTCGCGACCGCCAACGTCGACGACGGTGGCGGGCCCTTCGGCGCGGTCATCGTCCAGGACGGCAAGCTGATCGCCTTCGGCCAGAACCGGGTCACCCGCGACCTCGACCCGACCGCCCACGCGGAGGTGATGGCGATCCGCGCCGCGTGTACGGCGATCGGCTCGTTCAGCCTCGCCGGCTGCTCGCTCTACACCTCGTGCGAACCGTGTCCACTGTGCCTTTCAGCATCGTTGTGGGCCCGGCTGGACCGCGTCGTCTACGCAGCGGACCGCGAGGACGCGGCGCGCGGCGGGTTCGACGACAGCGAGTTCTACGAGCTGTTCGACCGACCGAGGTCGGAGTGGTCGATGGACATCGACAACCTGCGCCCGGACAACGCCTCGGCACCGTTCGATGCGTGGCTCGCTCACGAGAAGCGGACTGCGTACTGACAGCCGGTTCCAGATGTGCGCAGGTTGCTACACTTGCGCACATGAAGACCGTTGCATCGCGTGAGCTGCGCAACCACACCGCAACCGTCCTCGCCGACGTGGCCGCCGGTGCACCCGTTGCCGTCACCGTCCACGGCGAGATCGTTGCCGAGATCCACCCTCCCCAGCGGCTCCGGCCGGACTACGTGACCAGGACTGAGCTGGTCGCGTTCCTCCAGCGACGTCGACCCGATCCCGCACTGTCGTCGCTGCTCGACGAGATCAGCGCTGACACCACCGACGACCTGGAGCCGCTGCGGTGACTGCAGCCGTCCTGGACACCAGTGTCTTCGTCGCGCTCGAGTCCGGTCGTGCGATCGATGCCCACTCGCTTCCCGATCGTGGTCATCTGTCGGCGATCACCTACGCCGAACTCCAAGCCGGCGTCCTGGCAGCCACGGACGTGCAGACGAGAAGCGCACGACTCGAGACGGTCGAGTTTGCGGCGTCGTACGCGTTGCTGCCCGTCGATGCCGCGGTCGCACGGGAGTGGGCCAAACTGCGGATCGAGCTTCGCAACGCATCCCGCTCCATGAAGGTGAACGACCTCTGGATCGCCGCAACCGCCCTTGCCCACGACCTCCCCGTCGTCACCCAGGACACAGATTTCGAAGTCCTCGCTGACCTCGACCTGCTCCAGGTCATTCCTGTCTGACCGAGTGACCTGCCTCCACCTCGGCCAACAACTCGACCGCCACACCCAGCGCAATCGCGGCCGGCTTCTTGCTGTGGATGCCCGTCGACGCAGGATCGCCGATGGGCGTGCGGATCCTTCCGATCACCTCCGGCGAGTGACCCAGGTCGGCCAGCTTCGACTGGAACCGCACCCACTTCGCCGACGAGCCGATCAGGCCGATAGA
>JAKFEI010000518.1:0-2810 GCA_036675765.1 Nocardioides sp.
CTGCCCGCTCCGCCAGTCGTACGGCGGCATGCTGGACGATCGCGACTTCCTCACTGTCACGCGCGGCCTCGTGCGGGACCGCACCACCCAGCAGGCCGGCGGGCTGGGTGAGCCACGCCCACACCTGCCACGGATCCATCGTCGAGGCGAGCAGCGGCTCGAGCACCGGCCCGAGCTCGGCGCGCAGCTCACCGGCCTCGTCCACCTGGAAGGCGGGGATGAGGGTGCCGCCGTCGTGCGGCACGACCAGCAGGGCCCGCCGCTCCGCGGCCTTGTGGACGGCGAACCGCGTCGCGTTCTCCGACGTACCGCGGATCTCGGCGAGGCTCGCGTAGCTGTGTGACGCCGTGGCGAGCAGGGCGGTGCGGACCTGCGCCTGTCGCCGTAGCTGCACCAGCGCCAGCGGGACCGCGTGGGCCGGGTCGTCCCCGTCCTGGTGCAGCATCTGGTCCAGGGCCTGGATCTGGTCCGCGTTCATCGGCAACCCGGTCGCGGGATCGCGCCACCGGGCCTCCCCGTCGGAGTCGCGCTCGAAGGTCGGAAGTCCTGCCTCGCCCAGGTGCTGGGCGAGGTCGAGCTCCTCGAGCCAGGCCGCCAACTGCGTACCGACCTCGGACGATCCCGAAGCGGTCGACCGGCAGGCGTGGGACTCGTCGTGCATGGATCCAGCCTCCCACCGGACCCCGGCGGATCCGACCAGGGGTCAGCTGGTGATCGGCGTGGGCTCGGCGCGACCGGCGATCAGCCGGTCGAGGGAGATCCGCCCGGCCCCGGTGCCGGCCAGGACGAGGGCGAGGAACCCGATCAAGCCCACCAGCTCCCAGCCACCGGCCGAGGAGAGCACCTCGGTGCCGCGGTGGGCGTACCAGTACGCGCCGGCCATCTGGCCCACGACCAGCAGCCCGGCCACGGGCGTCAGCAGTCCGGCGATGAGAAGGGCTCCACCGCCGATCTCGGCCACCAGCGCGTAGCCGGCGGCGACCTCCGGCAACGGGATCCCCATGGCGGCGAAGCCGTCGGCGGTGGGGCCGAAGCCGGACTCGAGCTTGTCGAGACCGTGGGTGAGCAGGACGATGCCGAGGCCCACGCGGGCGACGAGCAGGACGAGGTCGCGCAGGGGAGCGGGCGTGCTGAATCCGAGCAGGGCGTGCATGGTGCCTCCGAGTGGGCGTCGTTGATGAGCGGTTCAGGTGGTTGAACCTTCATCTAGATGCTGGCGGACGAACCTGTGGGGTTCCTGAAGGAATCCCGTGCACCTCCGGTCAGGTGGCTGCGCGATCAGCCGACGTCGTACGGGGACCGAGCACCACCAGGGCAACGACCAGCGCTCCGGCCATCATGGCCACGGGCAGCCAGAAGGCCGACTGCACCGCCGCGCTGACGTCGGGCGCGAGGGCGAGCCGTTCGGCGGTGGAGAGTCCTTGCAGGTCGCCGATCCCGTCGTCGCCCAACTGGGGCAGCCGCGTCGACAGCTGGCCCGCGAGCAGGACCGCCACAGCGGCGGTGGTGACCGAGGTGGCGAGCTGGTTGAGGACGTTGATCATCGTGCTGCCGGACGGGATGTCGTCGTCGGCCAGGTCCCGGGTGGCCAGCGTGATCGTCGGCAACATGGTCGCTCCTGCCCCGGTCGTGCCGAGCATCAGGAACGGCACCAGGGACCAGTACGACGCGTCGGCAGCCAGTTGCAACGTGAAGCCGCCGTAGCCGATGACCGCCATCGCGATCCCGGTCGAGATCACCCGGACGGGTGGCACCCGGTCGATCAGCCGGCCCGAGACCTGGATCGAGATCCCGGCGACGATCGCCTGGGGAACCATCAGCAGCCCGGCCGTGGTGGCCGTTTCGCCGCGCGCGACCTGGAAGTAGAGCGGCACCAGGATCAGGGTCGAGAAGTAGCCGCCGGCGAAGAGCACGAGCAACAGGGCTCCGCCGCCCGTGGCCCGCACTCCGAGCAGGCGCACCTTCAGCAGGGGTACGGCGGCGCTCAACGCATGCCGTACGAACCCGGCGAGCAGCACCAGTCCCAGCCCGATCGGCAGCACTGACCTGAGGTCCGAGAGGCTGCCCTCGGACAGTGACGTCCCCACCACCAGCAGCGCCATCGCCGGAGCCAGCAGGAACAGGCCGGCCCGGTCGAGGGGCACGGTCGGGTCGCCCGGCACAGCGGGAAGGTTGCGACGGCCCAGCCACAACGCAACCAGCCCGACCGGCACGTTGACCAGGAAGATCCACCGCCACGACAGGGTGTCCAGGACCCAGCCGCCGAGCGGCGGCCCGAGCACCGGCCCGACCAGGATGGGCAGGCCGAGCAACGCCATCACCCGGCCGCGGTCACCGACCGGTGCGGCACGCAGCGCGAGGGTCATCGCCGCCGGCATCACGAATCCGCCGCCGATGCCCTGGATCACCCGGAAGGCGATCAGGCTCGGCGCGTCCCATGCGGTCGCGACCAGCGCAGAACCCGCGGTGAACAGGGCGATCGCCATCAGGAAGACCGAGCGGGCGCCGTACCTCCTGATCGCCCAGGCGGCGGCAGGAATCACGCTGGCCAGCGCGAGCGTGTAGCCGGTGCTGACCCACTGGATCACCGGCAGCGACGCGCCCGTCTCCCGGGCGAGGGGTGCGAGTGCCACGGCCACGACGGTGACGTCGAGCGGGATCATCACCGTCCCGGCGATGACGGTGAGGGCGACGGTGGTGGCGCTGCGGGACGCGACGGAGGGGCTGGCGACGGCGGTCATGGACCTACCGTCCAACCTCAACTTTCGTTGAGGTCAAGTCCTCCGGACACACGAAAGCCCCCGCCAGAG
>JAKFEI010000294.1:0-18355 GCA_036675765.1 Nocardioides sp.
GGCTCATTCGTCCGGCTCATTCGTCCGGCTCGTTCGCGGGCTCATTCGTTGGGCTCATGCCGAACGGGTCTTGGACGCCCGACCGTGTCGCCTCCGAATGTAGAACCTGTTCCACTCGGGCACATCCCCATCGAGGAGTAGCAATGCGTCCTGTTCCCTCCGTCCCCCGCGGCATCCCCGTCGCCCGGCGCCTCGCGGCCGTCGGCCTGGCCCTCGCCGCCGCGCTCGCCGGCTCCGTCGCGTCGGCTCCGCTGACCGGTGCCGCGCCCGTCGAGGCAGCGGCCGCGACCCCGCCCGCCCTGGGCGGCCTGAAGGTCGTCCTGACCAACGACGACAGCGCCCGCGGCCTCGACGCCGGCTTCGGTACCGACGGCAAGGGCCTCTACGAGCTGCGCCGCGCGCTGTGCAACGCCGGTGCCGACGTCCTCGTCGTCGCGCCGTGGGCCCAGCAGAGTGGCGCCGGCGCGCGGATGACCTCGCCCGGCTTCTCGCCGATCAGCATCACCGTGCAGGCCGTCACCCCGCCGGCGGCGTACGCCGGAGACTGTGGGGCCACCTCGACCGGTGGCGCGGTGTTCGGCGTGTGCGTCGCGGCCGCGCCGTGCACGTCGACCTCGCCCTCGGCCTCGCCGGCCGACGCCGTGAACGTCGCGCTCAGCCGGTTCGCAGCCACCTACTGGCCGGACGGTCCTGACGTGGTGCTCTCCGGTACGAACTTCGGACAGAACGTCGGCTCGACCCTCAATCACTCCGGCACGGTCGGTGCGATCGTCACCGCCCACGAGTACGGCGTCCCGGCACTCGCCTTCAGCGCCGAGGTGCCGCGCGACCTGGCCCAGATCCCGAACGTGCCCTTCGTCGCCACCGCGAACTTCGCGGTCCGCCTGCTCGGCGCCCTGGTCAAGTGGGACGCCCTCAAGGGCGACCTGGTCCTCAACGTCAACCACCCGTTCGTCGGAGCCGGCGAAACCATCGGGCGCGCGGTCAAGGCCGACGTCGGCCACAGCAACGACATCGGCCTGACCTTCATCGACGACGTGCCGGCCACGGGTGGCACCTATCGCCTGACCGTGGGCGCCGCAGCTCCCGAGACCCGCCGCAACGCCGACACCACTGCGCTGGCCCGCAACGACATCCCGATCACCGCGCTCGACGGTGACTGGGGCCGGTCGATGCCGATCCAGATCGCGCTGCTGATCGCGTCACTCCGCTGACGTGCCGCCCGTCCGGTGACACGATGGGTCCGTGACCCACGCGTTGCCGGACGGGCAACCGGACATCTCGGGCGGCGACATGCTCGCGGCTGTCGTTGCCGACCTGGGCCGGATGGTCACCGAACGCCGTGGACCGGCGCTGTCCGACGAACCGGACGCGGTGCACCAGTTGCGGACCTCGGTCCGCCGGATGCGCAACGTGCTCGCGGCCTTCGAGCCCTGCTTCGAGCGGGAGCCGGCCGAGAAGTTCGCCGTCGTGCTGGCCGCGTACGGCGGGCTGCTGGGGGAGTGCCGCGACCTCGAGGTGCGCGCCTCCGATGCGTCCGCCGTCCTCGAGGACCTGGCGCAGGGCGACTTGTACGACGCCGTCGTTGCTCCGCTGCTGGCCGACCACGACCGCGCCCACGCCGCGCTCGTCGCGTGGCACCTCGCCGGTGGCGCGGCGAGCCTCGACGTCCTGCTGGCCCACTGGTCCGTCGACGCGCCGCTGACCGACCGGGCCCACCGCCCCGCCACGACGATCGCTGCCAAGGCCGTACGACGCCAGGTCCGTCGTGTGCTCGACCGGGCCGACCGGCTCGGCGGCGATGACGTGGCCGAGGCCGAGGAGGCGGTGCACGCCCTGCGTCGCGCGGCCCGGCGACTGCGGCACACGGCCGACGCCGTCGAGGGAGTCGACGGCCTCGACGGGGCCGCTGCCGTCGGCGGTCTGGGGCAGCGCATCCAGGGCCTGCTCGGCGATCATCGCGACGCCATGTTGCTGGCCGACCACGTGCGGGACTGTGCGGCGGGCACAGTTGCAGGCATGGCCGACCGGACGTCGTACGACCGGGTGGTGGGGCGCGCGCAGACGCTGGCGGACGAGGCGATGGCGGGGCTCGATGGCGCCCTGGCGGACCTCCGCGGGGTGGCCGTCCCGTGAGACGGACGTCTTGTATCCTGAGACGAGGGGGCACCCTCATTCGACGGTCGATGGGCGACGGCGTACGGTGGGCGCATGCATGAACAGCTTCTCGTACGCACCGGACGCGCCGCCTGACATCGTCAGTGTGACGCGTCCCGCCCCTCGTTGCCCGGCAACCGAGGGGTTTTTGCTTGTACGACGATCACGGGCACAGGGATGGGCAGATGAGCCCGGACATTGAGCCCCAGACAAATGAGCACAGACAGGAAGAAACCGGATGACTGAGCAGCAGGGCTCGGGCGAGACCATCACCGGCGCGCAGAGCCTGATCCGTTCGCTGGAGGCGGCCGGTGTCACTGACATCTTCGGCATCCCCGGCGGCGCGATCCTTCCCGCGTACGACCCCCTGATGGACAGCAGCATCCGGCACATCCTCGTACGCCACGAGCAGGGCGCCGGCCACGCTGCGCAGGGCTACGCCTCGGCGTCCGGCCGCGTCGGCGTCTGCATGGCGACCTCCGGCCCGGGTGCGACCAACCTGGTCACCCCGATCGCCGACGCGCACATGGACTCCGTGCCGATGGTGGCGATCACCGGCCAGGTGGGCGCCGCGATGATCGGCACCGACGCGTTCCAGGAAGCCGACATCCGCGGCATCACGATGCCGATCACCAAGCACAACTTCCTGGTGACCGACCCGGCCGAGATCCCGATGAAGATCGCCGAGGCGTTCCACATCGCCTCGACCGGTCGTCCCGGCCCGGTCCTGGTCGACGTCACGAAGTCGGCCCTGCAGGCCACCACCAGCTACCAGTGGCCGACCGAGCTCAACCTGCCCGGCTACCGCCCGGTGACCCGCCCGCACGCCAAGCAGATCCGCGAGGCCGCGCGCCTCATGCTCGAGTCGCGCAAGCCCGTCCTGTACGTCGGCGGCGGCACCATCCGCTCCGGCGCCTCGAAGGAGCTGCTGGCCCTCGCCGAGCTCACCGGCATCCCGGTCGTCACGACCCTGATGGCCCGCGGCGCGTTCCCCGACAGCCACCCGCAGCACCTCGGCATGCCCGGCATGCACGGCACCGTGGCGGCCGTGGGTGCCCTGCAGAAGAGCGACCTGATCATCAGCCTGGGCGCTCGCTTCGACGACCGGGTGACCGGCAACCTGGATTCCTTCGCGCCGCACGCCAAGATCATCCACGCGGACATCGACCCGGCCGAGATCGGCAAGAACCGCTTCACCGACGTCCCGATCGTGGGCGACGTCCGCGAGGTCCTGATCGACCTGGTCACCACGCTGCGGACCGAGCAGGACGCCGGCAACACCGGTGACTACGAGGGCTGGGTCGCGTTCTGTGCCGGCATGAAGCAGCAGTACCCCGTCGGGTACGACACTCCCGAGACGGGCCTCTCGCCGCAGTACGTCATCGAGCGGCTCGGCGTGCTGTCCGGCCCCGACACGATCTACACCGCGGGCGTCGGCCAGCACCAGATGTGGGCGGCGCACTACGTCAAGTACGAACGCCCCAACACGTGGATCAACTCCGGCGGCCTCGGCACGATGGGCTTCGCGGTTCCCGGTGCCATGGGCGCCAAGGTCGCGATGCCCGACCAGACCGTGTGGGCGATCGACGGTGACGGCTGCTTCCAGATGACCAACCAGGAACTGGCCACCTGCGCGATCAACGACATCCCGATCAAGGTCGCGATCATCAACAACGAGTCGCTCGGCATGGTGCGGCAGTGGCAGACGCTGTTCTACAACTCGCGCTACTCCAACACCGACCTGCACTCGAAGCGGATCCCCGACTTCGTGAAGCTCGCCGATGCCTACGGCTGCGTTGGCCTGTCGTGCGACTCGCCGGCTGACGTCGACGCAACGATCCAGAAGGCGATGGAGATCAACGACGTCCCCGTCGTCGTCGACTTCCGCGTGCACCGCGACGCCATGGTGTGGCCGATGGTCGCCGCCGGCACCAGCAACGACGAGATCCAGTACGCGCGTGACCTCGCGCCCCAGTTCGACGAGGACGATGTCTGATGGCCCAGCACACTCTCTCCGTCCTGGTCGAGAACAAGCCGGGCGTCCTCGCGCGCATCTCGGCGCTGTTCAGCCGCCGCGGCTTCAACATCGAGTCGCTCGCGGTCGGCCCGACCGAGCACGCCGAGATCTCGCGGATGACCATCGTCGTCAACGTCGACGAGTCGCCGCTCGAGCAGGTCACCAAGCAGCTCAACAAGCTGGTCGAGGTGATCAAGATCGTCGAGCTCGATGCGGCGTCCTCGGTCACCCGTGAGCTCGTGATGGTCAAGGTCGGTGCCACGGCGGACAACCGCGGCGAGGTCCTCGACATCACCCAGCTGTTCAAGGCCAAGGTGATCGACGTCGCTTCGGACGCGATCACCATGCAGGTCGTCGGCAACTCCGACAAGATCGCAGACCTGCTGCGCGTGCTCGAGCCCTTCGGGATTCGCGAGCTCGTGCAGTCCGGCATGGTGGCCATCAGCCGCGGCTCGCGGTCGATCTCCGAGCGTGGCAAGCCGGTCGCCGTACCGGTTCCGCCCGCTGCCAACGCCTGACAACCCACCCACCCGAGAAACAAGGAGAGCCCCCAGTGGCTGAGATTTTCTACGACGACGACGCCGACCTGTCCCTGATCCAGGGCAAGCACGTCGCGGTCATCGGTTACGGCAGCCAGGGCCACGCCCACGCGCTCAACCTCCGCGACTCGGGCGTCGACGTCCGCGTCGGCCTGAAGGAGGGCTCGAAGAGCCGCGCCAAGGCCGAGGAGCAGGGCCTGCGCGTCCTGTCGGTCGCCGACGCGGTCGAGGAAGCCGACGTCATCGTCGTCCTCGCGCCCGACCAGTTCCAGCGCCACATCTACGCCGAGTCGATCGAGCCGCACATCGCCGAGGGCGACACCCTCGTCTTCGGTCACGGCTTCAACATCCGCTTCGGCTACATCAAGCCCCCGGCCGGCGTCGACGTCATCCTCGTCGCCCCGAAGGCCCCGGGCCACACCGTGCGTCGTGAGTACGTCGCCGGCCGCGGCATCCCGGACATCATCGCCGTCGAGCAGGACGCCTCGGGCACCGCCTGGGAGCTGGCCAAGTCCTACGCCAAGGGCATCGGCGGCACCCGCGCCGGCGTCATCAAGACCACCTTCACCGAGGAGACCGAGACCGACCTGTTCGGTGAGCAGGCCGTCCTCTGCGGTGGCGTCTCGCACCTGGTCCAGGCCGGCTTCGAGACCCTCACCGAGGCGGGCTACCAGCCCGAGATCGCCTACTTCGAGGTGCTCCACGAGCTCAAGCTCATCGTCGACCTCATGTGGGAGGGCGGCATCGCCAAGCAGCGCTGGTCGGTCTCCGACACCGCGGAGTACGGCGACTACGTCTCCGGCCCGCGCGTCGTGACCCCCGAGGTCAAGGCGTCGATGAAGGCGATCCTCGGCGACATCCAGTCGGGTGCCTTCGCTGAGCGCTTCATCGGCGACCAGGACAACGGCGGCGTCGAGTTCCTCAAGCTCCGCGAGGAGGAGGCCGCTCACTCCATCGAGGCGACCGGCAAGGCCCTGCGTTCGCACTTCGCGTGGAAGCAGACCGACGACGACTACACCGAGGGTTCCGCAGCTCGCTGACCCCGACGTCGTACGACGCACGAGGCTCCGGACCGTCTGGTCCGGAGCCTCGTGCGTTCACAGCCGAGCCAGTTGGTGTTCCAGTTGCTGCTGCAACGCGACGGCGGCCTCCTCGGTGAGGACCATCCGCGGATGACGGGTCTCGAGGGACTCGATCACCACCCAGGCGCGGGTCTCGCCGACGTGGCGGCCGAGGTGGATGCCCAGGGTCAGGGGCGCCAGCGAGGCGGTCATCGGGACCTGGTCGCCGGAGCCGGCGATGGCGGCGAACAGCGACGGCTCGCTCTGGTGGTAGCGATCCTCGGGGTGGTCGTCCTCCTCGTGGTCGCGCACGCACCACGGCGGGCACGGCTCGTCGAGCCAGGTCGGTGAGCTGCTGCCCGTCACGTGCCACCCCCAAGTCGTCGTCGAGTTCTGGAACGTACGGGAGACCGTCGACATCGGCGCCGTCGGAGCGCTCGTTGTCCACAGATCCGCCAGTTCCCGAATCAAAACCATACGCGTATGGTCGCAAACAGGTGGGTGGGTGCGAATGATGATGGGCGTGGCAACCAAGCGAACAGACTTCACGTGGGAGACCTACGCGCGCGAACTGGGACACAACCTGCACCGGGCCCGGGTGGCCAAGGACCTGAGCCAGGAACGCGTGGCGCACCTGGCCGGGTTGGCGGGTTACACCTACCAGAAGTTCGAGAAGGGTGAGTCCCGCCCCGGTACGCCGATGAACCCGCGCCTGAACACGTTGCTGTCGCTGAGCCAGGTCCTCGAGGTCCCGCTGGTCGATCTCCTTCCGGACTTCGATCCAGAGGTCCTCGAAGGCCATCGCTGATGGCCCGTAGCGTCTACGTCACCTCCCCGGAGGGCCACACCGGCAAGTCGTCCGTCGCTCTCGGACTCGTCGAGCTCTTCGCCGCCCAGGTGCGGGTCGGTGTCTTCCGCCCGATCGCCCGCGCCGACGAACACAGCGACTCGGTACTCACCCTGCTGCTCGGCCACGACGGCGTCGACCTGGACTACGACCAGTGCATCGGTGTCACGTACGACGACGTGCACGCGGATCCGGAGGCCGCCCTGGCGCGGATCATCGAGCGTTACCGCCGTATCGAGGACCTCTGCGACGTGGTGGTGATCGTCGGGTCCGACTACACCGACATCGCCGGTCCGGCCGAACTGGCCTACAACGCGCGGATCGCGGCGAACCTCGGATCCGCCGTCGTGCTGGTCGTCTCGGCCGTGGAGCGTCACGCCGGCGACGTACGCCAGATGGTCGACATCGCGACCGCGGAACTCCGCGCGGGGCATGCCGAGGTCGTGGCCGTCGTCGCCAACCGGGCCGACCCGGCGGACCTGGACGCGGTGAAGGCGGCGCTCGAAGGCGTCACCGTCCCGACCTGGGTGATGCCGAACGTCCCCCTGCTGTCGGCGCCCACCCTCGGTGACCTCGTCGAGGCCGTGGACGGCGCGTTGCTCGCCGGTGACCCCGAACTGCTCGAGCGCGAGGCCGAACACATCATCGTCGGCGGCATGACGATGGAGCACGTCCTCGAGCGCCTCGTGGACGGCGCGGTCGTGGTCGTCCCGGGTGACCGCTCGGACGTCGTCCTCGCGATGGTCGCGGCCCATGCGGCCGAGGGCTTCGCATCGCTGGCCGGCCTGATCCTCAACGGTGGCTACCTCCCCTCGGAGCCGGTACGACGCCTGATCGGCGGGCGGGGCCAGCGACTGCCGATCGTCACCACCTCGCTCGGCACCTTCGACGCGACGCGCCGGGTGGCCGAGACGAAGGGGCTGCTGTCGACCGGCTCGCAGCGCAAGCTCGACACGGCCCGCTCGACCTTCACCCAGCACGTGGACGGTGCCGCCCTGCTGGCGGCGGTGAACGTGCCACGGGCGGAGGTCGTCACGCCGCTGATGTTCGAGTACGACCTCATCGAACGTGCCCGCGCCGACCGGCGCCACGTCGTACTCCCGGAGGGCGACGACGACCGGATCCTGCGGGCCGCGAGCACGCTGCTCGCCCGTGAGGTCGCGGACCTGACCATCCTCGGTGACGAGGCTGCGATCCGCGCCCGCGGCAGCGAGCTCGGCCTCGACCTCGCGGCCGCCACGGTGTTGTCGCCGCTGGACCCCGAACTGCGCGACCGCTTCGCCGGCGTCTACGCGGAACTGCGGGCAGCCAAGGGGATGACGGTCGACCGGGCTCGCGAGATCGTCTCCGACGTCTCCTACTTCGGCACCCTGATGGTGCACCTCGGCCTGGCCGACGGCATGGTCTCGGGGGCCCGGCACACCACGGCGCACACCATCAAGCCGTCGTTCGAGATCGTGAAGACCGTCGAAGGTGTCTCGATCGTGTCCTCGGTGTTCTTCATGTGCCTCGAGGACCGGGTGCTGGTCTACGGCGACTGCGCGGTCAACCCGGACCCGACCGCCGAACAGCTGGCCGACATCGCGATCTCCTCGGCGGCGACGGCTGCCCAGTTCGGGGTGACGCCGCGGATCGCGATGCTGTCCTACTCGACGGGTGAGTCCGGCTCGGGTGCGGACGTCGACAAGGTCCGCAAGGCCACCGAACTCGTGCACGCACGGGCACCGCACCTCGTCGTCGACGGCCCGATCCAGTACGACGCCGCAGTCGACCTGTCGGTCGCGAAGACGAAGCTGCC
Organism: Nocardioides sp.; assembly: GCA_036675765.1. GTDB lineage: Bacteria > Actinomycetota > Actinomycetes > Propionibacteriales > Nocardioidaceae > Nocardioides. The sequence goes on from JAKFEI010000294.1 coordinate 8,420, forward strand.
GGACTCCGAGGTCGCGGGCAAGGCGACGGTCTTCATCTTCCCGGACCTCAACACGGGCAACAACACCTACAAGGCCGTGCAGCGCTCCGCCGGCGCGGTGGCCGTCGGTCCGGTGCTGCAGGGCCTGCGCAAGCCGGTCAACGACCTGTCGCGGGGCGCGCTCGTCCAGGACATCGTCAACACCGTCGCGATCACCGCGATCCAGGCGCAGGGCCCGTCGTGACGACCCGGGTGCTGGTGATCAACTCCGGCTCCTCGTCGTTGAAGTACCAGGTCGTCGATGCCGTGGACGGCGACGTGCTCGCGACCGGTCTGGTCGAACGCATCGGTGCGACGGGTGGGGTGCTCACGCACGAGGTGCGCGGGGAGAAATTCGTCCTCGACCGCGTCGTACCCGATCACGAGGCCGCCATGGCCCTGATGACCGAGGCGTTCGGTGCCCATGGGCCCCAGCTGCACGAGGTCGGCCTGATCGCGGTCGGGCACCGTGTGGTGCAGGGTGGTGAGGAGTACGGCCGCCCCGTCGTCATCGACGACGACGTCGTGCGGGTCGTGACCGAGCTGGTCGACCTCGCGCCGCTGCACAACCCGGCCAACCTGGCGGGGATCCGGGTGGCCCGGGCAGAGTTCCCGAACCTGCCGCACGTCGCGGTCTTCGACACCTCCTTCCACAGCACGATGCCGGCCCGCGCCTACACCTACGCGATCGACGCGGAGGTGGCACGCGAGCACCGGGTCCGTCGCTACGGCTTCCACGGGACCTCGCACGCCTTCGTCTCGCGGGAGGCCGCGCGCCTGTTGGGTCGCGCACCCGCAGAGGCCAACGTGATCGTGCTGCACCTCGGCAACGGGGCGTCCGCGGCCGCCGTCCGCGGCGGCGAGTCCATCGACACGTCGATGGGCCTGACCCCGCTCGAGGGCCTCGTGATGGGCACCCGCAGCGGTGACGTCGACCCGGCCATCGTCTTCCACCTGGCCCGCACCGCAGGGATGGACATCGACGACATCGACGACCTGCTCAACAAGCGGTCGGGCGTCCTGGGCCTGTCGGGTCGTCAGGACATGCGCGACCTCGTCGCTGCCGCCGAAGGCGGTGACGTGGCGGCCGAGCAGGCGCTCGACGTCTACTGCTACCGCCTGCGCAAGTACGTCGGCGCCTACACCGCCGCACTCGGTCGGGTCGACGCCGTCGTGTTCACCGCCGGGGTGGGTGAGAACTCCGCGCCGGTGCGGGCACGGACGCTCGCCGGGCTGGAGGTGCTGGGGATCGAGCTGGACCTCGATGCCAATGCGGCGCCGGGCCGGGCGGCGCGCGACATCGCGACCCCCGGCTCGCGGGTGCGGGTGTTCGTCGTACCCACGAACGAAGAGCTGGAGATCGCCCGCCAGGCGGCCGGGGTCGTCAGCCGCTGATCACCAGCAGCACGGCACCGCCGCCGACGAGCGCGACGCCGAGCCACTGCAGTCCCGAGAGGGTCTCGCCGAGCAGGGCCACGCCGAAGATCGCCACGAGCACCACGCTGAGCTTGTCGACCGGCGCGACCAGGGACGCGTCGCCGAGCTTGAGTGCGCGGAAGTAGCAGATCCACGAGGCTCCGGTGGCGAGGCCGGAGAGCACGAGGAAGATCCACGTCCTGCTGCTCAGGTCGCCGGGGGAGTGGAACTTGCCCAGCGCGACCAGGATCAGGCCGAGGGTCACCAGGATGACGATCGTGCGGATGAAGGTGGCGACGTCGGAGTCGACCTCCTTGACGCCCACCTTCGCGAAGATCGCGGTCAGCGCCGCGAACACGGCGGACAGGAGCGCCCAGAACCACCAGGTCGAGGTCAGCTCCATCGGTCACCCTCCGCAACGTCATACGTCCCGAGGGCGAGCACCCTCGGGACGTATGACGTTATCGGCTCCGGGTCACTTCACCTCGGAGCGGCGAAGGAAGAGCACCCCGATGATCAGCGGCACCACGATCCAGATGGCCGCCGTGGAGCCGAGCATCGCCCATTCCTCGGCGGTGTCCGTGGCGCCCTCGAAGAGGTTCACCTGGCTGGTGTTCCAGTCGATCCACGGCTGCAGGTCCGAGAACCAGTCGCGCACCTCGGCGAGCAGCACGAGGATGCCCGGCATCACCAGGGACACCACGAAGTAGCCGACGATCGCGGCAGGGGAGTTGCGCAGGACGACACCGAGGGTGAAGCCGATCGCCATGCCCATCAGGTTGCCCAGCACGATCTGCGGCACGGTCGCGAAGGGGATGTTCCAGACCGTGTCGACGCCGACGACGGCGGACCCGACGAGGTTGCCGAGGGCGCCGACCGCGAAGGCGACCGCCATCGAAACGACTCCGACCAGGAAGGTGGCGGAGGCCTTCGCCGCGATCACCCGTCCCCGGCTCGGCACGAGGGTGAAGGTGGTGAGGCCGCTGCGCTGGCTCCACTCGCTCGTGATGGCGAGGATCGCGATCATCGGAAGGATGATCGACATGGGGAAGCCGATCGCCGTTGCGAAGCTCTCGTAGGTGATCTCGTCGTCGGGAGCGAACACGATCACGGCGACGGTCGCGATGACCGAGAGTGCTGCGACGCTCACCATCAGCCAGAAGCCCGAGCGGGTGTCGAACATCTTGCGCAGCTCCACGTTGAGCACGCGGCGGAACGGCGTCGCGGCGGGGACGGCACGGGCGGGAACGGCGGCGGCCGGTGCCTCGCCCACGCCCGTGCGGACGTCCACGGTGTCGGTGGTCATGGCTCACTTCACCTCGGAGCGGAGCACCAGGCGCAGGCCGATGGCGAGCGGCAGCGCGATCCAGAGCAGCGACGTGAAGCCGAGCTGCGTCCACTCCTGGCCGGTGAGCGTGGAGTCGAACAGCAGGAAGCGGGTCTGGCTCAGGTCGAACCACGCGCCGTTGTCGTACCACCACTCCTGGGCAGCGCCCAGGGCGCCGGACAGCCCGGGAAGCACCAGGCTGACGACGAAGTAGCCGACGATCGCGGCCGGCGAGTTGCGGAACAGCAGGCCGAGCGCGAAGCCGAGGAGCATGCCGAGCTCGTTGGCGAGCACGATCTGGGCGAACGTCGACGACGCGATGTCCCAGACCGGGTCGGTGCCGTTGATCGCCGCGGTCACCAGGTTGCCGAGGGCACCCACGCCGAGGGCCACCAGCATCGACACGGCGCCGATGACCAGGGTGTTGAGCAGCTTCGCGCCCAGGACGGTACGACGGTTCGGCACCAGGGTGAAGGTGGTCAGCGCCGTGCGCTGGCTCCATTCGCTGGTCACCGCGAGCACGCCGATGATCGGCAGCAGGATCGACATGGGGCTGCCCACTGCGGCGGCGAACGAGTCGAACGTGAGGTCCTCACGGTCGCCGAGGACGATGGTGAGCACGGTCGCGATCACGGACGCGATGACGATGCTCGCCATCAGCCAGAATCCCGAACGGGTGTCGAACATCTTGCGGAGCTCGACGTTCAGCACCCGGCTGAACGGGATCCGTGGAGGGGCGGGACGGACATCGGTGCGGCTCGGGGCCACGACGTCCCGCGGGGCAAGGGTCGTGGCGGTCATGCCGCTGCTCCTTCGTGGTCGGTGTGGCTCGCGACGTCGCGCTGGCTCTCGGCCGTGAGCGCGAGGAACATCTCCTCGAGGCCGGCGCCTTCGGCGGCGCGGAGCTCGGTGACGGGGATGCCGGCAGCGAACGCGGCCTGGCCGACACGGGCGAGCTCGGCCTCGGCCAGCACGGCGCCGCCGGAGGTCGGGCGGGCGGTGATGCCGGCTGCGGTCAGGGCGGTGGCCAGGGCGACGCCGTCGGTCGCACGGACCAGGGTGCCGGCGCCGGCGAGCAGTTCGTCCTTGGTGCCCTGGGCGACGATCCGGCCGTTGCCGATCACGACGATGTCGTCGGCGATGACCTCGATCTCGTGCAGCAGGTGGGAGGACAGCAGCACCGTGCCGCCGTCGTCCGCGAAGCCGCGGAGCAGGTCGCGCATCCAGCGGATGCCGGCGGGGTCGAGGCCGTTGGCCGGCTCGTCGAGGATCAGCACCTGCGGGTTGCCCAGCAGCGCGGTACCGATGCCGAGGCGCTGGCGCATGCCGAGGGAGTAGTTGCGGACCCGGCGGCTGGCCTCGTCCGGCGTCAGGCTGACCCGCTCGAGCATCTCGTCGACGCGGGTGCGGGGCAGGCCCATCGTCAGCGCGGCGATGGTGAGGATCTCGCGGCCGGTGCGACCGGCGTGCTGCGCGGAGGCGTCCAGGAGGACGCCGACCTCGCGGCCCGGGTCGGGCAGGTCGCGGAACCGGCGACCGAGCACGCGGACGTCGCCGCTGCCCGGTGCGGTCAGGCCGACCATGACGCGCATGGTGGTCGACTTGCCGGCACCGTTGGGGCCGAGGAACCCGGTGACCCGGCCCGGCTGCGCGGTGAACGACACGTCGTCGACGGCCTTGAAGCTGCCGTAGGACTTGGAGAGTGACTCGACTGTGATCATGCCGAGAAGACTCGCGCTCCGGGGGCGTCCACCGCGTCGGGCAGATCCCTTGAACCACCCCTGACCGGACCCTGAGGTCCCTCAGGGGTCCCGGGGTCCGCAACGCTGGAACAACCCCGACGCGCTCGTTGTTCGACCCCACGTGCGTATCGAGATCTGGGCTGACGTCGTGTGTCCGTGGTGCTACATCGGCAAGCGCCGGCTGGAGAAGGCGCTGAAGAATCTGGCCGAGACCGGCTTCGAGCACGGCGAGGACATCGAACTGGTCTACCGGTCCTTCGAGCTCGACCCGTTCGCCCCCGAGGTCGGCACCGAGAGCATCGCGCAGGCGCTGGGCCGCAAGTACGGCAAGGACGAGGCCGGCACCCGGGCGATGATGGCGAACGTCGATGACCTCGCCGCCGCCGAGGGGCTCGAGTTCGACTACGCCGACGCCACGCACACCCGCACGCTCAACGCCCACCGGCTGCTGCACCTCGCGAAGGACCACGGGCTCCAGCACGCGCTGCTCGAGGAGCTGCTGGCGTCGTACTTCTCCCGCGGGGAGTCGCTCGGCGACCACGACGTGCTGCGGGCGGCGGCCGCGAAGGCCGGTCTCGACAGCGGTCGCGTCGATGAGGTGCTCGGCAGCAAGGAGTACCGCGACGAGGTGATGGCCGACATCGCCCAGGCGCGGGCGTACGGCGCCAGCGGCGTCCCGTTCTTCGTCATCGACGGGCGGTTCGGGATCTCGGGGGCGCAGCCGACCGAGGTCTTCGAGCAGGCGCTCGAGCAGGCCTGGGGGTCTCGAGACGGTCGCTGAGCGACCTCCTCGACCAGCGACTCAGGGAAGAAGCAGGACGACCGTCTCGGCGACGCAAGCCGGCTTGGTCTCGCCCTCGATCTCGACGGTGTGGCTCACCACGAGCTGCTTGCCCGCGGGGATGTCGATGACCTCCGCGATCTTGACGTGCAGGCGGATGCGCTTGCCGACGAGCAGGGGCGTGGGGAAGCGGACCTTGTTGACGCCGTAGTTGAGCTTCGCGCCCGGGGTGCGCAGCGTGAAGACCTGGCTGCCGAGCCACGGGACGAGCGACAGGGTCAGGTAGCCGTGGGCGATGGTGCCGCCGAACGGGCCGTCCTTGGCCCGCTCCATGTCGACGTGGATCCACTGGTGGTCACCGGTGGCGTCCGCGAACTGGTTCACCCGGCGCTGGTCGATCATCACCCAGTCGCTGGTGCCGAGGTCGGTGCCTGCTGCTTCGGCAACCTCTTCGAACGTCGTGAACACCCGCATGGCTGACTCCTTCTCGACTGGCGTACTCCTGCACTGCCGACACTAGTGTCCTGCGGCCGAGCGCTTCCAGCGACCCGCCAGCCAGGGCAGTGCACCGGTCGCGAGAAGTGCGAGTCCCAGCGCCACCGGTGGTACGTCGACCCGCCCCGTCGCGGCCCCGGCGACCGCCGCGAGGACGACCGTCAGCGCCCCCACCTGGGCGAGACGGGCCACCACGCCACGGAGCACCGCTCGGTCGTCGTCGCGTCCGGGAGGTCCGAGGGCGGCGTGTCCGGCGGCGACGTGGAAGACCAGCAACGCCAGCGCGACCACGACGGTCGGCCCCAGCCGGACGTCCTCGACCACCGCGATCCACCAGCCGGCCGCGCCCAGGACGGTCGAGAGCGGGAACATGCTGTCGGGAAGGTCGGCAGCAGCCACGGCGAGCAGCACCAGCACCACCGCCGGCCACCACGGCGACGTCGGTGCGGCCACGCGGATGACCTCGGCGGCCACGATGACCGGTGCCACGATCGCCAGCCAGGCCAGCACGTTCGCCACGCTCAGGGTGCCGATGCGATGGCCCTGCCGGTCGCGGAAGCTGAGTCCGCTGGTGGTGCTCATCGGCGCCCCAGCCGTGGGACGGCGGAGCGCCGGGTCAGGTCGCGGAGCACCTGGTCGAGGCTGTGCGGGCCGGTCCACGTCACCACCGGGATGCCGAGGGACGCCATCTGGTCGCGTTCCAGCCGACGCTGCAGCATCCGTAGTCGCCACGCGAGGGCCTCCTGCTCGGTCGTGCCCGGGCCGACGCCCTCGGCGAGCTCCTGCGGCAGGGTGTCGATGACGACCACGTCGATGCCGGCGCTGGTCAGCATCGCGACCTGCCGTGTCGACGCCGGCTCGATGAGGGGCGACAGCATCAGCGCGAGGGTGCCGGCGCCGAGGGCCTGCCGAGCGGCAAGCGCATCCTCGCCGCGAGCCGTGCCCGGTTCGATCAGCGACATCGTGTCCAGCAGTCGGCGCAGTTGCATCCGGCCCGACGATGACGGCACGAAGCTCACCCCCCAGGCACCGAACACCCGCATGCCGACCCGGTCGCCGCGCCGCAGGAAGTGGTCGGCGAGCACGGCTGCTGCGCGCACGGTCACGTCCATACTGCTGTGCACCCCGTCGATTCCTTCGCTGTCACCGACGTCGTTGACCGCATCGACGAGCACGACGACATGGGCGTCCTGGTCGGCGTACGTCGCCGTGACGTGCAGGCGCCCCGTGCGGGCCGAGGTCGGCCAGTGGATCCGCCGCAGCCGGTCGCCCGGTTCGAACGCCCGCACCTTCGCGAACTCGGTGCCCTCGCCCGGTCGACCGGCCCGCTCCATCCCGACCAGGCCGTGGGGGTGCGGCGCCGGGGCCGAGGAGTCGACGGGCTCGGTCGCGGGCAACACCGTCACCTGGAGTCCCGGGAACGGATCCGGCGTCCAGCGCCAGGCCCCCCAGGCGTCGTACGCCGTGACGACGGGGCCGCCGAGCCGACGCCGTCCCCAGCGGGTGGCGCGCAGGGCGATGTCCGTGGTCGCGGTGCCGTCCGGTGCGGCGACGAGTCGACCGTCCTCCGGTTCGACGTCCAGCCAGCGCTGGCCGGGGTGGAAGGCCGCGAGCGTGCCGCCGGGCGGCATGCCCGTCACCACCGTTCGCCAGCCGAACTCCTCGCTCTCGTGCACGGTCAGCGCTCCTTCGGTCGCGCGCCCGACCGGGACCTCGTCCGGCCGCGCCGCCTGGCCGGCGATCGCGACCAGCACCAGCGGTGCGGCAAGGAGTACGACGTCGACGCGGCCGAGCACGAGTCCGGCCACCAGCAGGCCGAAGCCCGCGACCACGGCGCGCAGGTGGGCATGCGTTGCGCGCCAGGGGTTCACCGGATCCGCTCCCTCGATGCAGCGGCCGGGGCCGCCACGTGGCCCAGGACCGACGTGACCACGGAGCGCCCGGACACGTCGCTCATCCAGAGCTCGGGGCGGATCGTGATCCGGTGGGCGAGGGCCGGCACGGCGACCGCCTTCACGTCCTCCGGCGTGACGTAGTCGCGCCCTGCGATCACCGCGAACGCGCGCGACACCAGCATCAGGGCGAGGCCACCGCGGGGTGACGACCCGACGAGCGTGTGGTGGTGGCTCCGCGTCGCAGCAGCCAGGGCGACGCAGTAGCGACCGACGTCCGGATCGACGGTGACGGTCTCGACCGCCCGCTGGATGGCCAGCAGGCCCTCGGCGTCGGTGACGGTCCGGACGGTCTGCTCCTCCTGGCCGCGGGCGAGGCGCCGGCGCAGCACCTCCCACTCCTCGCCGGCCTCCGGGTAGCCGAACTCGACCCGCAGCAGGAACCGGTCGAGCTGGGCCTCGGGCAGGGGATAGGTGCCTTCGTACTCGATCGGGTTCGCCGTCGCGAGGACGTGGAACGGCGCCGCCAAGGTGAAGGTCTCGCCCTCGACCGTCACCTGTCGCTCCTGCATCGCTTCGAGCAGGGCGGCCTGGGTCTTCGGTGGGGTGCGGTTGATCTCGTCGGCCAGCAGCAGGCCGGTGAACAACGGGCCGGCGCGGAACTCGAACTCCGACGTGCGCTGGTTGTAGATGAACGACCCGGTGAGGTCGGCCGGCAACAGGTCGGGGGTGAACTGGGCGCGCTTGAAGTCCAGTCCGAGCGCCTGGGCGAACGACCGCGCGGCCAGGGTCTTGCCCAGTCCCGGGAAGTCCTCGAGCAGCACGTGACCACCCGCCACGATTCCCGCCAGCACGAGCGTGAGGGCCTCGCGCTTGCCGACGACGGCGGTCTCGACCTCGTCGAGCACCTGCTGTGCCAGGCGCGACGCCTCGGCCGGACTCACAGGGCCTCGAGTGCGTCGAGGGTGGTCGCGAGGTCGCGCCGGTAGCGGTCGGGCGAGTCGAGCGGTGGCGCATCCAGGAACCGTCGTACGACGGCGGGCAGGGCCGCGCGTGGATCGACATCGGCCGGGCCGGCGAGCACGGCCGTCGTACTCAGCAAGCGATCGACGATGCCGACCAGCTGGGCGTGCACGGTGGCGGGGTCACGAGCACCCAGCAGGCGCGCGAGGTGGGTGAGCTCGAGGTCGTGGGCCCGGTTGTCGCGCACGTGGAGCGGCTCGTCCTCGGGCCAGACGGGGGACACGACATCGTTCGCGATGGCGATGGCGTAGACCAGCAACCCGCCCACGGCGACGGCGGCACACACCCAGGCAACGGTCATCGGTGGCCTCCCGGCGCTCGACTGCGAAGTCCGTCGAGCAACGTGGCCAGGCAGATCGCTGCCTCGTCGCGTTGCCGATCGGTGATCGGGTGAGTGGAGAAGCGGGCCTCGCGGTAGAGGCCGGCGAGGCGGCCGATCGCCTCCCCGTCGAGCGTGTACGACGACAGGACCCGCTCCACGAACTCGCTCGGGGTGTCGGCGGGATTGCGCACGAACCACTCCGACTCGGACGCGTGCTCCAGGCGCAGCCAGGCCGCCACGATGCTGTTGCGCGCCGAACCGTGGGTGAGGTCGTCGAGCGCGCTGCCGAGCGCGTCGACCAGGACCTCGTCGGTGTCGTCCTCGGGATCGGGCTGCGGGGAGGGGAGCAGCGTGGGGCGCAGCTGGTCGCCGGCGAGGCGCCGCCTCCGGAACGACATCCGCAACCGGGCGACCAGGCCGATGACCAGGGCGACGAGGGCAGCCAGCAGGACCAGCGCAGCCAGTCGGCCCGACACCAGCGAGGGGGGTTCGGCCCCGTCCCGGTCGTTCTCCTCGATCCGGTCCCGGTCGACGGCTTCCTCGTTGTCCCCGCCGGACCCGGAGATCGGGTCGTCGTCACGTCGCTCGGTTCCGGTCCGGTCGTCCCGGGCGATCGATTGCAGGCCCTCGCCGGACGCCGTCACCAGGACGCAGAGAGCGAGGACCAGCGCGCCGAACGCCAGCAGTGCGCGCGACCCGTACCCCATGACGGGAGTCCCCATGGACGGAGGTTACGCCGCTCCTCCGGATAGCGTTCACAAGTTAGTAACACATGATCCCGGCGGGTATTGTGGCCTTGGCACAGCGTCGTGCAAACCCTTTCACCCGCACGATCCTGTGAAGGACCTCGCTGTGACTTCTCGTCCCGTCGTACTCATCGCCGAAGAGCTGAGCCCCGCCACTGTCGAGGCGCTCGGCCC
>JAKFEI010000030.1:0-2790 GCA_036675765.1 Nocardioides sp.
AGCCGGATCGCGGAGTCGCTCTTCTGGATCGGCCGCTACATCGAACGGGCCGACGACACCGCCCGCATCCTCGACGTCCAGTCGCAGTTGCTGCTCGAGGACGGATCGGTCGACGAGACCCAGACCTGTCGCGACCTGCTGGCGTGCATGGGCGTCGAGCCGGACATCGCCGCCGAGTTCGGCGTCGACGTCCACGGCCCGGTCACCATCGAGCAGGTGCTGCGCCTGCTCGCCTACGACCCGCAGTGCCCGAACTCGATCGCCGCGATCTTCTCGTCCGCACGGGAGTCGGCGCGGGGCGCTCGCGAGACGCTGACCGTGCCGCTGTGGGAGGTCATCAACACCACCTGGCGCCCGATCCCGACCGGGCACTTCGAGGCCCTCCGGCCGCCGTACGTCTTCCAGTGGGTGCGCGAGCGCGCCGCCCTGATCACCGGCACCGCCGACGCCACGATGACCCGCGACGAGAGCTGGCAGTTCATCATGCTCGGCCGCAGCATCGAGCGCGCCGACATGACCTCACGACTCGTCGCGACCACCGCGCTGTCGAGTGCCGCTGACCGGTGGACGTCCGCGCTGCGCGCGTCGGGGGCGTACGACGCCTTCCTGCGCACCTATCGCGGCATCGAGACCGATCGGGCCGCGGCGGAGTTCCTGCTGCTGGACCGGCTGTTCCCCCGGTCGGTGGTGTTCGCACTCAACCGGGCCGAGGAGTCGCTGGACAAGATCGGCGGCGACCCGCACCGTGCCGGGTTCCAGGACGAGGCGCACCGGCTGATCGGCCGGGTCCGGGCGGAGCTCGAGTACCGCTCGCTGGCGGATCTGGTCGCCGACGTACCCGACGAGATGGAGCGGTTGCAGCGCACCTGCGCGGCCGCCACCGACGCGATCAGCCACCGCTACTTCGCGGGCGCCGAAGCCGTGGCATGGAAGGGGGTCGGGGTATGAGCATGCAGCTGCGGATCGTGCACACGTCGAAGTACGAGTACGACGGCCGTGCGGCCGCCTCCTACAACCAGGCCCGGATGACACCCGTGACCACGCCCGAGCAGATCGTGGTGCACAACCGGCTCGAGGTGACGCCGAAGCCGTGGACCTCCACGTCCACCGACTACTTCGGCTGCCAGGTGACGGCGTTCGAGGTGGTCGACCCGCACGACGTGATGACGGTGACGGCAACGTCGACGGTGCAGGTGAACCGCACCGGCTCCCCCGTCGCGACGACCCCGTGGTCGTCGTACTCCGAACGCGAGGTGAGCGACCGCTGGACGGAGTTCCTGGTGGTGAACGACCTCGTGGCACCGCCCGAGGACTTCGCGCAGCAGGTCGAGGCGATCGGTACGGCGTCCGCGCTGCCGGGTTTCGCTGCGCTCGAGGTCTGCCGCCTCGTGCACGAACAGATCGACTTCCTGCCCGGCGCCACCGACGTCGAGTCGCCGGCAGCGGACGCGTGGAAGCAGCGCGCCGGCGTCATCCAGGACATGGTCCACCTGACGATCGGCGCGCTGCGCACGCTTGGCATCCCTGCGCGCTACGTCTCCGGATACGTCCACCCCGTCGAGGACCCGGTCATCGGCGAGACCGTCGCCGGCGACTCGCACGCCTGGGTGGAGTGGTGGGACGACGGCTGGCAGGGCTTCGACCCGGGCACCAACACCGCGCCGGGCAACCGGTACGTCGCGATCGGCCACGGCCGCGACTACACCGACGTCCCGCCACTGCGCGGGATCTACTCGGGCGCGAAGACGGCGAAGCTCGACGTGCTCGTCGAGGTCACCCGCATCAGCTGACGTCGCGCCAAGCTGGTCGATAGCCACGTCGCGAGGAACGAAGCGACGGGGCGTATCGAGACCCCTCAGCCGACCCGCCCTGCGCTCCGCTCGACGCGCAGGACGTCGTACTCGTGCTCGGGGTCGCCCGTCATCACCGCAGCGAGGCGCAGGTGCGGGAGGGCTTCGTCGTGCTTCGACTGCCGCTCGAGCGTGCGACCGAGGGTGTGCCGCGACCAGGTGTCCGTCGGGTCCTCGTCCACCAGGGCGGTGAGCTCGGTGGTGGCCTTCTGGAGCTGAGCCCGCTGGAAGTACGCCCACGCCCGGAGCGAACGCAGGCCACGGTTCGTCGGCTCCTCGACCAGCGCCGGTTCCAGCACTTCGAGCGCCTCACGCGGTGCGTTGCGGCTGAGCAGGTCGTGCGCGGTGCGGTACGCCGACGCGTGGTCGCTGGACGCGCCGGGGAACACGATCGCCGGCGCCTGGAGGCGGAACTCGGTCATGCTCGTACCAACTCCTTGGCGGAGGCCGATGTTCCCGCGGGCCGGTGGTTGAGGTGCGAGCGAAGCGAAGCCAGGCCGGTGGTTGAGGTGCGAGCGAAGCGAGCCTCGAAACCCCCGGAACGCTCCCGCACCACTAGGGTGACCCACGGACGGGCTGGTCGGGCGACCGCGTGATCTCCGCCGTGAGGCGACAGGTCCCGAGGAAAGTCCGGGCTCCACAGAGCAGGGTGGTGGGTAACACCCACCCGGGGTGACCCGCGGGAAAGTGCCACAGAAAACAGACCGCCGGCGCTCCTCGGAGAATCGGTAAGGGTGAAACGGTGGGGCAAGAGCCCACCAGTGCCTCGGGTGACCGGGGCAGCTAGGCAAACCCCACCCGGAGCAAGACCAGACAGCACGCGCTTGAGGGCTGCTCGCCCGAGCGTGCGGGTAGGTTGCTGGAGGCTGTCGGCAACGGCAGCCGTAGATGGATGGTCGCCCCCTGGCAACAGGGACAGAACCCGGCTTACAGACCAGCC
>JAKFEI010000328.1:0-2784 GCA_036675765.1 Nocardioides sp.
GACGTCGCCGACTTCGTGCTGTCGAACTACTCCGGCGTCGAGCGCAAGGAACTGCCCTTCCAGGTGGACTCCGCTGCTGACGCCGTCGAGTCCCTGGTCGCCGACGGCCTCGAGAAGACCCAGCAGCGCTTCAACTCGTAGCCGCGACTTGGGGTTTGTCACGCCCGACTTGGGGTTTGTCACCGCCGAGTTGTGCCTCGTGTACGACGGCGCGCACACAAACCCCAACTCGCTGGTGACAAACCCCAACTCGGCGATCGCTACGCTGCGCGGGTGACCTTTGATCCCGGCGTACCCCCCGCTGATGTTGTTGCCGATGACCACCGGTTCGCTGCGTGGCTGGCCGAGGCCGCGGGCCAGCGCCTGCTGGAAGTCCGCACCGAGGGCCTCGAGGGCAAGGCCCTCAAGGACGCCGGTGACCGGGCCGCCCACGTGCTGCTGATGGACCTGCTCGCGGCGTATCGCCCCGACGACGCCGTCCTGTCCGAGGAGGCGCTCGAGAACGCCGCCGACAAGGACGCCCGGCTGCAGGCCGACAAGGTGTGGATCGTCGACCCGCTCGACGGCACCCGCGAGTTCTCCGAGCCCCCGCGTGACGACTGGGCCGTCCACGTCGCGCTCTGGCAGGCCGGCACCCTGATCGCCGGTGCGGTTGCGCAGCCGGTACTCGGCGAGACCTTCAACACCGGCGCCCCGCCCGTCGTCCCCGTGCGTACGTCGGCCCGCCCCCGGATCGCCGTTTCGCGCACCCGTCCGCCCGCCTTCGTGCAGGCCCTGGCCGCCGAGATCGACGCCGAACTGGTGCCGATGGGTTCGGCCGGGGTGAAGATGATGTCCGTGGTCCGCGACGTCGCGGACGCCTACGTCCACGCGGGCGGCCAGTACGAATGGGACTCGGCCGCTCCGGTGGCGGTGGCCCGCGCTGCCGGCCTGTTCACGTCGCGGGTCGACGGCAGCGAACTGGTCTACAACCAGGCCGACGTCTACCTGCCCGACGTCATCGTGTGCCGCCCGGAGCTGTCGGGGCAGATCCTCGCGTTCATCGCCGCGCACGGCACGGACTGATCCGACGCCCCGCCATGGCTGAGCAGAAGGTCGCGCAGGAGGAGGCCCGGTCGCCCATTGACTGGGCGGCCACCTTCGCGGGCGCGGCCGCGGCGGTCACCGTCGCAGTCCTGCTCTCGACCCTCGGTGCGGCCGGCACGCTGATCGGTGCTGCTCTCGGAAGCGTGGTCGCCACGGTCAGCACGGCCCTCTACAAGCAGGGCATCCAGTCCAGTCGACGCCGGATGGCCGACGTCCAGGCGCTGGCCCTGCAGAAGGTGAACCTGGCGGACCAGGACCTGCGACGGGCGGAGCGGCGACCGGCGGGGCCCCGCGCCGAGCAGGACGTCGCCCGCGCCCGCGAGCGCCTCGATGAGGCCAGCAGTGCCCTCGAGCCCGACACCGGTCCGCCCACGGTCGAACGGCCCGCAGTTGCGGAGCCGGGTCGCTGGGCGGCCCTGCCCTGGCGGCGGATCGCGCTGCTCGCGGTCGCCGTGTTCGTGCTCTCGCTCGCCGTGATCAGCATCGTCGAGGTGCTGGCCGGCAAGAGCGTCTCGACGATCACCGGCGGCACCGATGACGACCGCACCTCGATCACGGGGATCTTCGGGGACCGCACCGCGCCGGACGATGAACCGACCGAGCAGGTCACCCCAACCGACCCCACGACGGGCCCGACCGAATCCGACTCGACCATGCCGACCCAGGAGACGTCGCCCACCACGACCGACGCGACGGAGCCGACGTCCTCCGGCACCCCGACCGAGACGGTGACCGTGACCGAGACGGCGACGGAGTCCGTCGACCCCGTGGATCCGACGGCCTCGGTCACGCCCTGACCGGGCGGACCGAAACCCGGTTGTGGCGCGGCCTGTCGCTGGAGAGAGTGGCGCCATGACGTCGTACATCTCGCACACCACGGTCGACAGCCTCAACGCCTACGAGCTCTCGGAGTGGTGGAAGCCCGTCCTCGGCTACACCGATCTGCCCGACGACCCGAACCTGCCCGGTCACGTCGAGTGCGTGATCCAGGACCCGGTCACCGGCCACCAGATCCTCTTCCTCCAGGTGCCCGACGCCAAGACCGCGCTGAAGAACCGCGTGCACTTCGACCTGCGGCCGCGCGAGGTCACTCGTGACGAGGAGCTGGCGCATCTCCTGGAGTACGGCGCCACGCAGGTCGCCGACCATCGGGGCATCCACGGACCGGGCTCGGGCTGGGTCATCCTCGCCGACCCCGAGGGCAACGAGTTCTGCATCCTGCGCTCGGACGCCGAGGTCGCGGCCCAAGAGGCTGGCTGAGCCAAGCCGGCAGCGCGGGCGGGAGGTGTCGTCGGGCAGCTTGCTGCCCTCATCTGCGCCGGAGACGCGCTCGGCCAATCCAACTCAGAAGACGTTGAAGGGGCGGAACTGGACCGAGATCCGCGGTCCGGCCGACGCCACCTTGGGGATGGCGTGCTCCCAGGTGCGCTGGCACGAGCCGCCCATCACGACGAGGTCGCCGTGGCCCATCTCGACCGCGAAGCCCTCGCTCCGGCGCTCCGGGTCGCGCGGGCGCAGGTGCAGCTTGCGGGGGTCACCGACGGACACGATGGCGACCATCGTGTCGTGGGTCGAGCCGCGCCCGATGGTGTCGCCGTGCCACGCGACGCTGTCGCGTCCGTCGCGGTAGTAGCAGCACCCGGCCGTACGGAACGGCTCGCCGAGCTCGTCGCCGTACCGGGCCGACAGGTCCTCGCG
>JAKFEI010000514.1:0-2760 GCA_036675765.1 Nocardioides sp.
GGCGACCTTCAGCGCTCCTTCGATCGTCTCGCGGGAGACCTCCTTGCGGAACTGCGCCTTCGGGTTGCGGGCGCCGTTGACGTGGTTCTTCCACGCAACGTGCGTCATGGCCTCCCGCATCGCAGCCGGGTCGACGCCGTACTTGGCGGTGTAGGCCGGGTCGAGCAGCGAGAACGCTGCGGGCGCGGTCAAGGAGAGCTCCGCCGCGGTGCCGTCCGACGGCGGGTCCGCGCGCAGGAGCCCCGAGAATCCGGAGTCCTTGAGCTTCTCGACACCGACGGCCATCACCCGGTCGTAGGCCCCCGAGGCCACGGCGTAGCAGGCGTTGCGGAACGACTCGGAGCCCGTGGCGCAGTAGTTCTCGACGCGCGTGACCGGCTTGTAGTCGATGCCGAGTGGACGGCTGAGCGTCAGACCACTCTGGCCGGAGCCGAGGGTGCCCAACCAGAAGGCGTCGATGTCGTCGCGTGCCACACCACCCGAGGTCAGGCACTCCCCCACGGCTTCGAGCAGGAGGTCGTCGGTGGAGGACTCCCAACGCTCACCGAACCGGGTGCACCCCATGCCGACGATCGCGACGGCGTCCTTGATTCCCTTGCTGGCCATCAGCTGACCCGGGCCTTCCAGAAGTAGTTGTGCACGGCACCCGCGGTGAACAGCCGGCGGAACACCAGCGAGACCTCGGAGCCGACAGCGACGCGGTCCGGATCGGCGTCGGCCACCTCGAGAGTGGTCCGGCCACCGCCCTCGAAGTCGACGACGACGTCGATCACCGGCGGGGACGGCGAGAACGCCAGGCGGTCGATGGTGAAGGTGGCCACCGTTCCGGTGCGACCGGCGAGCGAGACGGACTCCATCGCGTCGACGGCACTGCAGGATCGGCACACCCGCACCGGCGGGACGTGCACGAAGCCGCACTCGGTGCACTGGGTGCCGGTGAACCCGAACTTCCATGCTGCAGCGCGAGCCGACGGCGGACCGGCGGGACGGTCCGGCTCAGGACGGCGCGGCAGCTCACGATCGAGCAGTCCTCGCCAGGACAGGTAGGTGACGTAAGGAATCGCGCGGCTATCGGCGAGCTGGTCGGCAACGGATCGCGCCGCACGCTGGTTCGCCAGGCGATCGGTCGTCCGCAACAGCAGTCCGTCACAACCGTCGACGGCCGACAGCACCAGGACCGTTTCCCCCGGCCCTGCGACATCGAGCACCGCAGCCAGGCCGAGCAGCGGATCCGCGGCACCGGAGAAGCCGATCGGGGACCCGCTGGAGGAGAGGGCGCCCCTGACGAGAGCCCCAGCCCGCTTGGTGATTCCGGAGTTGCCGCTCGTGACGACCACGTGGTCGGCCTGCGCCAGACCGGCACCGTCGAGCAGTCGGGAAGCAACGACACGGACCAGGTCGGCGTACTGCTCGAAGCCGAAGCGCTCCTCCCACTGCTCCCCCGTCGTGCGCTGAGGGTCGCGCCAGCGGTCCAGCACTTCGACGGTCTCGCTGGCGACGCCGAGCACCTCGGCGACCGCGTCGCCTTCGCCGAACAGGAGGGCCGCAGCGCCGTCGCCACCGGACTTCTCGTCCGCTGACCCGGGCTTGCCGGTGCGGACATCGGCGGCCACCACCAGGCCGCCGCCAGCGACGGCAGCGCGGACAGCGGCGAAGGTCGATCGCGCGGAGCCGATCAGGTCTGCTGCCGCAACGTCGGAGGGCAGGCGCAGCGCGGCATGGACCGCAGCGGCGTTCGTCTTGTCGAGGTACGGCGGCGACGTGCTCGCCCACCACAGCGATCCGGGGGCGTGGCCGGTGAGGCCGCGGGCGGCTTCCACCGCCATCGTCGTCGCGTCCTCGTCGAACGACGCGACCACCCGTGTCCCCCGCACGCCGCTGTCGCCCCCCAGGCGGTACGACGGCACGTAGGCGCCGTAGCCGAGCAGGCCCGGCAACGGCCCGCTCATCCGTGAACTCCGCGGAACAGCGCGGCGATGCCCTGGCCGCCACCGATGCACATGGTCTCCAACGCGAGTCCGCCGCGGCGGCGGTCGAGCTCGTGCAGCATCGTCGTCAGGATCCGTACCCCCGTGGCGCCGATCGGGTGACCGAGCGAGATGCCGGATCCGTTGACGTTGAGTCGGCTGTCGACCTCGTCCAGCTTCACGCCCCAGCCGGCCAGCACGGCCAGCACCTGCACGGCGAACGCCTCATTGACCTCGATCAGGTCGAGGTCGTCGAAGGTGACGCCCGTGCGGGCGAACAGGCGCTGCACGGCGGCCACCGGGCCAATCCCCATCATCGAGGGCTCGACGCCTGCGGCGGCCCAGCCCTCGAACCAGGCGATCGGTTCGAGGTCGAGCTCCTCCAGCTTGTCCTCGGCGACGACGAGACAGGCTGCGGCGGCGTCGTTCTGCTGCGCGGCGTTGCCGGCGGTCACCGTGCCGCCGGGGCTGATCGTCCGGAGCCGACCGAGGGTCTCCATGGTCGACTCCGGACGAATGCCCTCGTCCCGGTCGAACACAACAGCGTCCCCACGACGCTGCGGAACCGAAACGGAGACCACTTCGTCGGCGAAGACCCCGGACTCCCACGCCGCCGCGGCAAGCCGATGACTGCGCACGGAGAAGGCGTCGGCGTCCTCACGACTGATGTCATAGTGCGTCGCCAGGTTCTCGGCGGTCTCGATCATGCCGCTGATCGGCCCGAACCGTTCCTCGGGCTGCGACCGTTCGCGGCCCCGGTCCAGCCGGTCGTACATCACCTGGTTGCCCGACC
>JAKFEI010000123.1:0-2743 GCA_036675765.1 Nocardioides sp.
CTAGGCGCGAGTTGGGGTTTGTCACCGCCGAGTTGTGACTTGTCGACCGCGTCGACGTACAGAAACCCCAAGTCGATGGTGACAAACCCCAACTCGCGCGTGACAAACCCCAACTCGCGCTAGCCGTCGATCTTCCAGGTCGCCTGGGCGCCGGCGTCGCCGGTGAGGAAGACCAGCACGCCGGTGGCGAGTGCGGCCAGCACCGTCAACGCGGCCAGGGCCGTGCGGACGGCACCCGTGCGGGTGTGGAACCAGGCCGCCACGAAGGCGAGTACGGCGAACACGGTGACGCCGATGCGGAGCTTCTCGGCCCACGACTCGTGGTCGTCGAGTCGCTCCTTGAACGGGCCGACCGCCTCAGCAAAACGCTCGTCGCGAAGGTCGCCGCCGGAGAAGTAGGCGACCCAGATGCTGACCAGCGAGACGGCCGCCAGCGCGACCAACGGCCAACGCAGGCGGTCGCGCCAGGACGGGACCGCGTAGAGCAGCGCGGCCAGCACCGCGAGCGGTGTGAACACGACAGCGGAATGGACGACGAGCGGGTGCAGGGGGACGCCGTTGATCTCCATGGTTGAAGAGTGCACCACCACACGGGAGCGGATCCAGACCCACGCCGTAGGGTGCCCCTGTGGCCGCCCCTGATTACACCGACGACCTGCGACTGGCGCACCTGCTCGCCGACGACGCGGACTCGCTCACCATGGCCCGGTTCCGCGCACTGGACCTGCACGTGATGAGCAAGCCCGACCTCACCCCCGTGACCGACGCCGACCAGGCCGTCGAGGAGTCCATCCGCCGTACCCTCTCCAAGGCCCGCAGCCGGGACGCCATCACCGGCGAGGAGCAGGGCACCTCGGGCCATTCGCAACGGCGCTGGATCATCGACCCGATCGACGGCACCAAGAACTTCGTCCGCGGCGTCCCCGTCTGGGCCACCCTGATCTCGCTCGTCGTCGACGACGAGGTCGTCCTGGGCGTCGTCTCGGCGCCGGCACTCCAGCGCCGCTGGTGGGCCTCGACCGGCAACGGCGCGTGGACCGGCAAGGGCCTGATGAAGGCGACCGAGTGCCGCGTCTCCGACATCCGCCGCCTCGAGGACGCCTCGCTGTCGTACTCCTCGATCACCGGCTGGGAGGACCGCGGCATCGGCGACGACCTGCTCACGCTGATGCGCCGCGTCTGGCGCACGCGTGCGTACGGCGACTTCTGGTCCTACATGCTGCTCGCCGAAGGCGCCGTCGACATCGCCGCCGAGCCCGAGCTCGAGGTCTACGACATGGCCGCGCTCGACATCATCGTGCGCGAGGCCGGCGGCCGGTTCACCTCGCTGGACGGTGCCGACGGACCATGGGGCGGCAACGCCCTGGCGAGCAACGGACACCTCCACGAGGCGGCGCTGTCGTTCCTCGGGAGCGTGACCGACGAGAGCACCGACCCCGACTGGCCACGCTCCGGACCGGGCAGCGTGTCCGACCTCCGGGCACATCGGCACCGTCTCACTGACGAAGACCGTGACGAGCCCGACCGCTGACGAGTAGCGTGGGTCACATGCGCATCAGCGACGTGCTCCAGTCGAAGTCACTCCGTGACGTGGTCTCCATCCGCCCCGACGCGGGTGTACGCGAATTGCTCGCGACGCTCTCGGAGAACAACATCGGCGCCGTGGTGGTGAGTGCCGACGGCACCTCCCTCGACGGCATCGTGTCCGAGCGGGACGTCGTACGCACGCTCCACACCGACGGCACCGTCATCAACGCCCTGGTGTCGTCCATCATGACGCCGCAGGTGAAGACCTGCTCCCCCGAGGACGAGCTCGACGCCGTCATGAAGATCATGACCGAGGGCCGGTTCCGGCACATCCCGGTCACCTCCGACGGCCAGGTCGTCGGGATCGTCAGCATCGGCGACATGGTCAAGCACAAGATCGACCAGCTGCAGTTCGAGCGGGACCAGCTCGACAGCTACGTCCACCAGGGGTAGCAGCTCACTTCCAGCACCGGCTCACCGGGTTTCGAGGCTCGTCGCTGGCGCTCCTCGCACCTCAACCAGCGAGACGAGCCACCACGTCGGCGACCGCGGCGAGGAACACCGGGCGCCACCGCTCGACGTCGAACACCACCGAGGCATGCCCACCGGGCGCCTCGAAGACCGCGGCGTCCGGAATCCCTGCGGCCAGCGCGCGCTGGCGCGCGGTCGGGATGGCGTGGTCGCGGGCGGTGACCACGACGGCGGTCGGTACGTCGATCTCCCCCAGCCACGGGCGGGCGTCGAAGCCGCCCAGCACGCCGAGCACCTCGGGCAGCGCCCAGGCGCTCGTGCTGCGGAACTCCCGCCACGCCCAGGTCGACATCTCGCGCCCTGCCGGCTCCGGCTCGGACAGGGACGCGCGGACCTCGCCCACGCGCTCGCGGTAGCGGTCGCGGAACCGGTCGTTGGCCGCACCGAGCACCGGGTAGAACATCGCGTCACCCCGGTTGGCGTTCCAGCACGCCGAGGTCGAGGCGAGCACGAGCCCTGCCGTACGCGCGCCGTGGCGGCGCCAGAACATCTGCGCCAGGGCGCCACCCATCGAGTAGCCGACCGCGACGACCGCGGGGATCTCCAGGGCGTCGAGCACTGCTGCCGCGTCGTCGACGCACTCCTCGAGCGAGAACCGCTCCGAGACGATGCCGCGCCCGTGCCAGCGCTGGTCGAGCATCACGATGCGGTGGCTCCCCCGCAGCTGGTCCAGCGTGCTGAACCA
>JAKFEI010000443.1:0-18025 GCA_036675765.1 Nocardioides sp.
GAGTTCAAGGAGAACGAGGACCTGCCCAACACCACCAACCCCGACGACTGGGCGCGCATCTCCGGCAAGAAGGGCGAGCGGATCGTCTTCATCCGCACGCTCATCACCGGCAAGCACGGCACCGAACCGGGCCGGTCCATCGACACCGTGAACGACACGGGGCAGTACCTGTAGGACGCAGCCCTCAGGACCCGCGGAGGTAGAAGGCGCGCACCATGTGGAACGCGCCGTAGCAGGCGAGACCGAGGACGACCACGAGCATCAGCCACGGTCCGAGGGCCACGTCGCGGAACCGGACGATCGCCTGGTCCAGACCGCCGGACTTGCCCGCGTCGTGGGTGATGCCTGCCCACACGAAGAGTCCGCCGATCACGAAGAACGAGGCGCCGCGGCCGATGTAACCTGCGCGCGCCAGCAGGGCGACCGTGTCGGGTACCGGGTCCAGACCCTTGCGCCACCGATCCGTCAACGCCTTGAACACCGAGAAGCCCCCGAGGCCGACGATGCCGACACCGACGGCCGCGACCAGTGCCTGTCCGAACGGCTGTCGCATCAGGTCGGCAGTCACACCCCCGGTGCCTCCACCTCCGCCGCCGCCTCCGGTGGCGGTCTGGACAGCAAGGAACGCGAGGATGGCGTAGACGACGCCCCGCCCCGCAGAAGCCGCGCGGGCCAACCAAAGTCGGGCACCGTCCTCGGAGCGGTGCCCGCCAACCGCTCGACAGGCCTGCCAGACGGTGAGAGCGGCCAGGCCCACAGCAACGAACCACAGGGCGACAGCGCCCAGCGGTTGTTGGGAGAGCTCGCGCAGGGCGCCTTCGCCGGAGGCTGAGCCGGACCGTTGGCCGAGGACGATCTGGGCGCCCAGCCACGCGACGATCAGGTAGACCACGCCGTAGGCGAACATGCCTGCCCGTGCCGGCCACTCGAGCGCCGGGTGATCCTGGGCGCTGCGGGCGGCTGCCCCTGCCGAATCCTGCTGGGTCGTCATGTCGCCTCCAGTCCGGAGTTACCCGAACCGGGCATGTCCATCCGGTCGCATCGGCCGCTCCCGTGACGGTCACGCCGTAGTCTGGAGGTATGAGCGTGCGTCGCGTGATGGGCACCGAGATCGAGTACGGCATCTCGGTGCAGGGACAGCCGACGGCCAATCCCATGGTCGCGTCGTCCCAGATCGTCAACGCCTATGCGTCAGCGACGGTGCGGGCCCGGCGCGCCCGCTGGGACTTCGAGGAGGAGTCGCCGCTGCGTGACGCCCGCGGGTTCGACATGGCGCGCCAGATCGCCGACCCGTCGCAGCTCACCGACGAGGACCTGGGCCTCGCCAACGTGATCCTGACGAACGGTGCCCGGTTGTACGTCGACCACGCCCACCCCGAGTACTCCACGCCCGAGGTGATCACCCCGCTCGACATCGTCCGCTGGGACAAGGCGGGGGAGCAGGTGATGCTCGACGCCGCGCGCCTGGCCCACCAGTTGCCCGGCAGCCCGACGATCGCGCTCTACAAGAACAACACCGACAACAAGGGGGCGTCGTACGGCGCCCACGAGAACTACCTGATGCGGCGCTCGACGCCGTTCGCCGACATCGTCCGCCACCTCACGCCGTTCTTCGTGAGCCGCCAGGTGTTCTGCGGCGCCGGCCGCGTGGGCATCGGCCAGGACGGTCGCGGCAGCGGATTCCAGATCACCCAGCGCGCCGACTTCTTCGAGGTCGAGGTCGGTCTCGAGACCACCCTGAAGCGCCCGATCATCAACACCCGCGACGAGCCGCACGCGGACCCGGAGAAGTACCGCCGCCTCCACGTCATCATCGGCGACGCGAACCTCTCCGAGATCGCGACGTACCTCAAGGTGGGCACGACCTCGCTGGTCCTGGCGATGATCGAGGACCGGTTCATCACCCGCGACCTCACCGTCCGCACTCCGGTGACCGCCCTGCGTGCCGTCTCCCACGACCCGGGGCTCACGCACCAGGTCACGCTGACCGACGGCCGCACCCTGACCGGCATCCAGCTCCAGCTGGAGTACCTCGACCTTGCCAAGAAGTACGTCGAGGACCGCTACGGCTCCGACGCGGATGCGCAGACCGTCGACGTCCTCGCCCGCTGGGAGGACGTGCTCAACCGCCTCGAGACGGACCCGATGTCCCTGTCCGACCAGCTCGACTGGGTCGCCAAGCTGAAGTTGATCGAGCAGTACCGCTCGCGCGACGGCCTCGACTGGGACGACGCGAAGCTCCAGCTGATCGACCTCCAGTACTCCGACATCCGTCCGGACAAGGGCCTGTACCACCGCCTCGTGAAGGCCGGGCGGATCCAGCGACTGCTCACCGACGCCGAGGTCGATGCAGCGATGACGAACCCGCCCGAGGAGACCCGGGCCTACTTCCGTGGCCGGTGCCTGGAGAAGTACGCGCCCGACATTGCGGCCGCGTCGTGGGACTCGGTCATCTTCGACCTGCCCGGCCGGGAGTCGCTCCAGCGGGTTCCGACCATCGATCCGCTCCGCGGCAGCAGGGCTCACGTCGGAGAACTGATCGACAACTGTGAGACAGCAGAGGCATTGGTCCGCGCACTCAGCCGTTGAGTGGCTAGGGTTGAGGCATGGCCCAGGAGCAGAAGCAACCGCGCAAGTCGGAAGACGCCGAAGAGACCACTGAGGTCGCTCCGGAGTCCGATGTTGCCGAGCGCAAGGACGCGATGGACGACGACGTCGACGCGATCCTCGACGAGATCGACGAGGTCCTCGAGTCCAACGCCGAGGACTTCGTGAAGTCGTTCATCCAGAAGGGCGGGGAGTAACCCGCACATGACTGGTGACGCACGGATTCCGGCTGCGTTCCTGCGCCCCGGCACGTCCTCCTTCAGCGACTTCATCGGCGTGAACGCGCCCGACCTGCTGCCTGCCCGGCGCTCACTGCCGGCCGGCACCGCGGCCGACCTCGCGCCGCACGGCACGACGATCGTGGCCGCGACCTTCCCCGGAGGCGTCGTGATGGCCGGTGACCGGCGCGCGACGATGGGCAACGTCATCGCCCAGCGCGACATCCAGAAGGTCTTCCCGGCCGACGAGTACTCCGTGGTCGGCATCGCCGGCACGGCCGGTCTCGCTGTCGAGATGGTCCGGCTGTTCCAGGTCGAGCTCGAGCACTACGAGAAGATCGAGGGCACCGTCCTCTCCCTCGACGGCAAGGCCAACCGCCTGTCCGCGCTGATCCGCGCGAACCTGGGCATGGCCATGCAGGGCCTCGCCGTCGTACCCATGTTCGCGGGCTTCGACCTCGACAGCGGTGTCGGCCGGATCTTCGGGTACGACGTCACCGGCGGCCGTCACGAAGAGGCCGCGTTCTTCACCGTCGGCTCCGGATCGCTCTTCGCCCGCGGCGCGCTGAAGAAGCTCTACCGCGAGGACCTCACCCAGGAGGACACCGTCCGGGTCTGCCTCCAGGCCCTGTACGACGCCGCGGACGACGACTCCGCCACCGGTGGACCGGACATGACACGCCGGATCTTCCCGATCGTGTGGGTGGTGACCGCCGAGGGTGCCGCGGAGCTGACCCAGCAGGACATCGGAGCGCTGGCCGACGAAGTCGTCGCAGCCCGGTTCACGCGCCCTGACGGACCGCTCGCCCCGCTGCCGGGTGGCAGTCCCGGCGACAGTCCTGGTGGCAGTGCCGGCGACAACGGACAGGAGGCCTGAGATGAGCACCCCGTTCTACGTCTCGCCCGAGCAGTTGATGAAGGACCGTGCCGACTTCGCCCGCAAGGGCATCGCACGCGGCCGTTCGCTGGCCGCCGTCCAGTTCGCCGACGGCGTCCTGCTGGTCACCGAGAACCCGTCCAAGGCGCTGCACAAGGTCTCCGAGTTGTACGACCGCCTCGCCTTCGCGGCCGTCGGCCGCTACAACGAGTTCGAGAACCTGCGCATCGCGGGTGTCCGGCTCGCCGACATGCGCGGCTTCGCCTACGACCGCCGCGACGTCACCGGGCGCGGACTCGCCAACGCCTACGCGCAGACGCTGGGCACGATCTTCTCCTCGGGCGGCGAGAAGCCCTACGAGGTCGAGATCTTCGTGGCCGAGGTCGGCAAGACGGCGGACGAGGACCAGATCTACCGCCTGACCTACGAGGGTCGGGTCGCCGACGAGCACGGCTACGCGGTGATGGGCGGCGACGCCGACACCGTGGCGGCCTACCTCAAGGAGCACTACACCGACGGCGCGAGCCTCGATGCAGCGCTCGCAGTCGCCGTGGCGGCCCTGGGGCACTCCAGCGACGAACGCGGCGAGGTGCAGGACCGGGTGATCCCGGTCGAGGACCTCGAGGTCGCCGTCCTGGACCGCACCCGGTCGCAGCCGCGCAAGTTCCGCCGGATCCTTCCGGCAAAGCTCGCCGAGCTGTTGGGCGACCGCGGCCCGGCCGAGGCCGCCCCGGAAGCCCACGCCTCCGAGACCCCGACCGAGACCCCGACCGA
Source organism: Nocardioides sp. (assembly GCA_036675765.1). Lineage (GTDB taxonomy): Bacteria > Actinomycetota > Actinomycetes > Propionibacteriales > Nocardioidaceae > Nocardioides. The sequence continues at coordinate 4,477 of JAKFEI010000443.1, forward strand.
GACTCCGACAAACGACGGCCCGGAAGAGCCGCCGGTGGCGCCTCCGCTCGCGTAGGGTTCCATCATGGACCGCCGAATCTTCGGTATCGAGAACGAGTACGGCGTCACCTGCACGTTCCGGGGTCAACGCCGGCTGAGTCCGGACGAGGTCGCGCGGTACCTGTTCCGCAAGGTCGTGAGCTGGGGGCGCTCGAGCAATGTGTTCCTGCGCAACGGCGCCCGGCTGTACCTCGATGTCGGGAGCCACCCGGAGTACGCCACGCCCGAGTGCGATGACATCGGCGAGCTCGTCACGCACGACAAGGCGGGGGAGCGGGTCCTCGAGGGCCTGCTGCTCGACGCCGAGCAGCGGTTGCACGACGAGGGCATCGCCGGGGAGATCTACCTCTTCAAGAACAACACCGACTCCGCCGGCAACTCCTACGGCTGCCATGAGAACTACCTCGTGGGCCGGGCCGGCGAGTTCAGCCGCCTCGCCGACATCCTGATCCCGTTCCTGGTGACCCGCCAGATCATCGTGGGCGCCGGGAAGGTCACGCAGACGCCCCGCGGGACGTCGTACTCGGTCAGCCAGCGAGCCGAGCACATCTGGGAGGGCGTCTCCAGCGCGACCACCCGGAGCCGTCCGATCATCAACACCCGCGACGAGCCGCATGCCGACGCCGAGAAGTACCGCCGGCTCCACGTCATCGTGGGCGACTCCAACATGAGCGAGACGACCACGATGCTCAAGGTCGCCTCGTGCGACCTGGTGCTGCGGATGATCGAGGAGGGCGTGGTGATGCGCGACCTCACGATGGAGAACCCGATCCGGGCCATTCGGGAGATCTCGCACGACGTCACAGGACGCCGCAAGATCCGGCTCGCCAACGGCCGCGAGGCCAGCGCGCTCGACATCCAGGGCGAGTACCTCGCCAAGGCCCGCGACTTCGTCGACCGCCGGGGGATCAGCACGCCGATCATCGAGCGGTCGCTGGACCTGTGGGAGCGCGGCCTGAAGGCCGTGGAGTCCGACGACTGGGGCCTGGTCGACCGCGAGATCGACTGGGTCATCAAGTGGAAGCTGATCGATCGCTACCGCGCCAAGCACGGCCTGCCGATGAGCCACCCGCGGGTCGCGCAGCTGGACCTCGCCTACCACGACATCCACCGTGGCCGCGGTCTCTACTACCTGCTGGAGAAGCGCGGCGCGGTCGCCCGGGTCACCACCGACCTGAAGATCTTCGAAGCCAAGTCGGTTCCCCCGCAGAACACCCGGGCACGGCTTCGCGGGGAGTTCATCCGCCGCGCCCAGGAGCGCCGTCGCGACTTCACCGTCGACTGGGTCCACCTCAAGCTGAACGACCAGGCGCAGCGCACGGTGCTGTGCAAGGACCCCTTCCGGGCGTACGACGAGCGGGTACAGCGACTCATCGACGGCATGTGACCGCGCCACCCGCCGTGGGGGTGCCGTCCCGCCATGGGCGAATGGGTAAGGTTTGCGCGTGCTCGACCGCCTGCGCCCTGTGATTGCGCGTCCCACCGCCCTGCTGCTGACCGCCCTGCTTCCGGCGAGCCTCGCGCTGACCGCCTGCGGAGGCGACGGCGACGAGCTCAAGGGCCTTGACGCGGTGTCCGTCAGCGGCGCCGTCGGGTCCACGCCGAAGCTGGACTGGAAGGGCACTCTCGCTGCAGGCAAGGCCCAGACGAAGGTCCTCACCGAGGGCGACGGTCCCGCCATCGCCAAGGACGACGTGGTGCGGATCGACTTCACCCTCGCCAACGGCTACACGCACAAGATCACCTATGACACGTACGACGACTACACCGTCGGCACGCTGCTCAAGGTCGGCGCCAAGAAGGAGCCGGCCAGCGTCGCCGACGTCCTCGTCGCGGGCCTTGCCGACAAGATCAAGGCGGGCCAGAAGATCGGCAGCCGGATCGCGGTCACGATCAACAGTGAGGACGTGATCGGCGACTACCTCGGCAACGCCCAGGCCGCCTCGGCGTTCGCCAGCCTCGACATCGGCAACGAGGACGGCCTGCTCTACGTCGCCGACCTCACGGCCCTCGCCGGCCCGGAGGGCACCGAGCAGAAGGCTCCGGCCTGGGCACCGGCCATCGTCGAGAAGGACGGCCTTCCGGCCAGCCTCGACTTCAAGAACGCGCCGGCACCGTCCGGCAAGCTCGAGGTCGCCACGCTCATCAAGGGCACCGGCCCGGTCGTGAAGAGCGGCCAGAAGGTCCTCGCCAGCTACCTCGGCCAGATTCCCCAGGGCAAGGCGCCCTTCGACCAGAGCTACACCGACGGTCGCGGCCTCGAAGCGACCCTGGGCGGCGACGCCGCCTCCGTCGTCGAGGGCTGGTCGAAGGGCCTGATCGGCCTTCCGGTCGGCAGCCGCGTGCTGCTGCAGATCCCGCCGAGCCTCGGCTACGGCAAGGAAGCGCAGGGCGAGGACATCCCCGCCAACTCCACGCTGTACTTCATCGTCGACATCCTCGATGTCGCCGACCCGGAGCCCGCACCCGAGCCGACGGAAACGGCCTCGCCGAGCGGATCCCCGAGCGCCACGCCCAGCGGGTCCGCGACCGGGACCGCCTCCACCGAGCCGACCGACGGGTCGTCGGAGTAGCCCTACCGGGCAGAATCGATCCCATGCCTGCTCCGAAGAGCGAGCGCCTGCTCAACCTGCTGATCATGCTCCTGGTCCAGCGGCGACCCATCGCCAAGGAGCGGATCCGCGAGTTGCTGTACCCCGACTCGCGCCCGGACGCCTTTGAGAAGATGTTCGAGCGCGACAAGGACGAGCTGCGCAGCCTCGGCGTGCCCGTCGAGGTCGCCTCGATCGATCCGCTGTTCGAGGACGAGGTCGGCTACCGGATCCCGCCCGAGGCCTTCGCGCTGCCCGACATCGAGCTCACGTCCGAAGAGGCTGCCGTCGTCGGCATCGCGTCGCGGGTCTGGCAGCACGCCACCATGGCGCAGGCCACCACCGACGCCGTCCGCAAGCTCTCCGCGGCCGGGATCGACGTCGACCTCGACGCGCTCGAGATCGCCCAGCCCCTCCTCACCGCCGAGGAGCCGGCCTTCGAGACCTGCTGGGTCGCGGTGTGCGAACGGATGGCCATCGAGTTCGACTACAAGCGTCCGGGCGCCGACAGCAGCCTCACCCGCCACGTCCAGCCCTGGGGCGTCGTGCGTTACTCCGGGCGTTGGTACGTCGTCGGCCACGACGCCGATCGTGGTGCCGAGCGCGTCTTCCGCCTGTCCCGCGTCCAGGGCGCCGTGCGGACCGTCGGCCCTCCGGGCGCGTACGACGTCCCGCCGGACACCGACGTACGCGAGATCGCCCGGCGGCTGGCTCCGCCCACGGGCACCGAGCGAGCGGTACTGCTCGTGCGCCACGGCGCCGGCCACGCGTTGCGGCGCAACGCCGACCGGATCGAGACGGGCGTCGCCGGTCCCGACCACCAATCTGCGTGGGACCGGGTCGAGATCACCCGCCGCGCGACAGGCCTGGCCGACGACGTGCTCGCACAGGGGTCCGACGTCGTGCTCCTCGAACCGCTCGCCGTGCGCAAGCAGGTCATCGCCCGCCTCGAGCAGGTCACCCGATGACCAGCGTGCGCGCCACGGGTGCCGGTGCCCGCGACCAGGTCGCCCGGTTGCTGACGTTGGTGCCCTTCCTGCACCACCGCGACGGCGTACGCCTGGAGGAGGCCGCCGCGCTCCTCGGCACGTCCTCGGAGCAGGTGCTGCGCGACCTGAAGGTGTTGTTCATGTGCGGCTTGCCCGGCGGCCTGCCCGGCGACCTGATCGACGTGGACCTTGATGCGATCGAGACGTCGGAGGGCAGCCCGGTCACCGAGGGCGTGATCCGGGTCGAGAACGCCGACTACCTCGCCCGTCCGCTGCGGCTGAGCGCGACCGAGGCGTCGGCGGTGATCGTGGCGTTGCGCATGTTGCGCGACACGTCGACGGGGGAGACCCGGGCGCTGGTCAAGCAGGTCCTCCGCAAGATCGAGAAGGCGGTCAGCACCGCGGGCGCGAACCACGTCGACGTGACGCCCTCGCCCCACGACGCCGCCCAGGTCGCCCAGGTCGAACTGACCCGGGTGCTCAACGAAGCGGCCGTTGCCGGACAGCAGGTGCGACTCGCGTACTTCGTGCCGTCCCGCGGCGAGGAGACCGAACGTGTCGTCGACCCGCACGGCGTGGTGGCCCACGGTGTCTTCGCCTATCTCGACGCGTGGTGCCACCGGGCCGCGAGTGACCGGCTCTTCCGGCTGGACCGGATCGCGAAGGCCGAGGTCCTGGAGAGCCCGATCAGCACACCTCGCAGGGCTCCGCGCGACCTCCAGGAAGGTCTCTTCCGCGACACGGACCAGCCCGGCAGCACCGTGGTGACCCTGCACCTCGGCGCCGAGGCCCGCTGGGCGACCGAGTACTACCCGATGCGCGACGTCCGGCCCCAGGCCGACGGATCGGCTGTCGTGGACCTCGTCGTCGTCGACCGGCGGTGGCTCATCCGGCTCCTGATGCGCCTCGCCCCCCACGCCTCGGTCGTTTCTCCCGAAGAGTTCACCGAGTCTTTCACTGCAACCGCACAGGAGACCCTCAGCCTCTACCGTTGAGGTACGCGTAGCATGGTGTCCGTCCCCCGAGCCTGAGATCTGAGAGTTGGTCGCCGCAATGTTCCCCCTGATCGGAATGCCCCAGGGAGCCGAATGGCTCATCATCCTGGCGATCGTGATCCTTGTGTTCGGTGCTGCCAAGCTTCCCGATCTTGCCCGCGGCACCGGCCAGGCGCTGCGCATCTTCAAGGCCGAGACCAAGGGCCTGCGTGACGACGACGACAAGAAGCCGACCGCGCCGAAGGCTGAACTGAACCCCGCCGACGACGTCGCCGAGGGCGAGATCGTCGACGAGCGCCGCGAGAACAACGCCTGAGTTGTCCCTGCTCGGAATTGCAAAGCTGCTCGTCGGCACACCGGTCCACCCGGTCGGCGCCGACGGCCGGATGGCCCTCTCGGACCATCTGCGGGAGTTGCGCGCCCGTTTGCTGAAGGCGGCATTCGTCCTCATCGCCGGTTTCATCGTCGCGCTGTTCTTCTTCGACCCCATCTTCGCGATCGTCAACGAGCCGTACCAGAAGGCACGTGAAGCGCTCGGTGAGGACCGCACGGTCGCGACGACGAGCGGCGCAGCCGGGGGCTTCCTGCTCTACCTCAAGCTGTGTGGCCTCGCGGCCATGGTGGGCACCAGCCCGGTCTGGCTCTACCAGATCTGGGCGTTCATCCTGCCCGGGCTGCACCGCAACGAGAAGAAGTGGACCGCGATCTTCGCGGTCATCGCTGGCCCGCTGTTCCTCGCCGGCATCACCCTGGGCTATCTCACGCTCCCGAAGGGCCTGGAGATCCTGATCGGGTTCACCCCCGGCGATCTCACCAACCTGGTCGAGTTCAACGACTACCTGACCTTCTTCACCCGGACCCTGCTCGGCTTCGGCATCGCCTTCGAGATCCCGGTGTTCGTCGTACTGCTCAACTTCGCCGGCGTGGTCAAGGGCAAGAGCCTGGGGGCGCACCGCCCCTGGATCATCGTCGGGTCGTTCATCTTCGCCGCGGTGATGACCCCGTCCGGCGACCCGTTCACGATGAGCTTCATGGCGATCCCGATGGTGATCCTGTTCCTCATCTCCGAAGTGATCGCGCGGTTCAACGATCGTCGTCGAGCCGGGAAGGCGATCAACGCCGGCCTGTCGCCCGACGAGCCGAGCCCGCTTCCCTGAGCGTGGTCCTCTAACCTTCACCTGTGCCTCGCGCAGTCGTCCTCACCAACCCCACGTCGGGGAAGGGACGCGGTGCGCGCCTGCGGGACGAGGCGCTGCCGAGGTTCCACGGCGCCGGCTGGCGTACGACGGCGCTCTACGGCCGCGACGCCGAGGAGTCCCTTGACCTGGCCCGCGCGGCCGTCGCCGACGAGCCCGACGTACTCGTCGTGTGCGGAGGCGACGGCATGGTCAACCTCGGGCTCCAGGCGGCCGCCGGCACAGACGTCCCGATCGGCATCCTTCCGGGCGGCACGGGCAACGACATCGCCCGCTCCCTCGACATCCCGCTGCGCGACGGCGCCGCGGCAGCCGCGCGCATCATCCACGGCAGCCCGCGGTCGATCGACCTTGCCCGGGTGGGTGATCGCTGGTTCGGCGGTGTGCTCGCCGCCGGGTTCGACTCGGTGGCCAACGAGCGGGCCAACCGGATGCGCTGGCCGAAGGGCCAGATGCGCTACAACCTCGCCACCCTGGCGGAGCTGCGCGTCTTCGAGCCGCTCCACTACGTGCTCGACCTCGACGGCGAGGAGCGCCGCGTCGACGCCATGCTGGTCGCTGTCGGGAACGGGCCGTCGTACGGCGGCGGGCTGCGGATCACGCACGGCGCGGTCCTCGACGACGGCCTGCTCGACGTGGTGCTGATCAAGCCGATGGGCCGCGTCGAGCTGGCACGCACCTTTCCCAAGCTCTTCAACGGGACGCACGTGACGCACCCCCAGTACGAGCGCCATCGGGTACGCCGGGTGACCGTGGCGAGTGCCGGAATCGTGGGCTACGCCGACGGCGAGCGGTTCGGTCCGCTACCCCTGACGGTCGAGTGCGTTCCCGGAGCCGTCAAGGTATGGGCATGAGCAGCCATCCCGTGTTCGACCAGTTCTCGGGCACCTTCCCCTTCCCGCTCGACGAGTTCCAGGTCGAGGGCTGCAAGGCGGTGGAGGACGGCGACGGCGTCCTGGTCGCTGCTCCGACGGGTGCCGGCAAGACGGTGGTCGGCGAGTTCGCGGTCCACCTCGCGCTCGAGACCGGCCGCAAGTGCTTCTACACGACGCCGATCAAGGCGTTGTCGAACCAGAAGTACAACGACCTCGTCGCCCGCCACGGTGCCGACCAGGTCGGCCTGCTGACCGGCGACACCTCCATCAACGGCGAAGCGCCCGTGGTCGTGATGACCACCGAGGTGTTGCGCAACATGCTCTACGCCCGTTCGCGGACCCTCGTGGGCCTCGGCTTCGTGGTCATGGACGAGGTGCACTACCTCGCCGACCGCGCCCGGGGCGCGGTCTGGGAAGAGGTGATCATCCACCTTCCCGAGTCGGTGTCGGTGGTGTCGCTCTCCGCGACGGTCTCCAACGCCGAGGAGTTCGGCGAGTGGCTGGAGACGGTCCGTGGATCGACGCGGACCATCGTGGCCGAGCGGCGCCCGGTTCCCCTGTTCCAGCACGTGATGGCCGGGCGGCAGCTCCACGACCTCTTCGCCTCCTCCGACGTCGACGCGGCCGCCGGCTTCGTGCGCGAGGGCGCGCCCGTCAACGAGGAGCTGGTCAAGCTCGCCCGCGACGACTGGGCTTCGACGCGCCTCAAGGGCCACCGCACCCCGAAGTCCGGCGGCAAGGGCGGGCGGCCCGGCGGTCCGGGCAGCCGACCCGTCGGCAACGGCCGCCGGATCTGGATTCCCGGTCGCCTCGACGTCCTGGACCAGCTGCAGCGCAAGAACCTGCTGCCCGCCATCGACTTCATCTTCAGCCGCGCCGGCTGCGACGCCGCCGTCCAGCAGTGCCTGGACGCCAATGTCCGCCTCACCACCGCCGCCGAGCGCGACGAGGCGATCGCCTACGTCAAGAGCACCCTCGGCACGATGCCCCCCGACGACCTCGAGGTCCTCGGCTACGACGACTTCCTCGACGCGGCGTCGCGCGGCGTGGCGTCCCACCACGCCGGCATGCTGCCCGCGTTCAAGGAATGCGTCGAGGCGCTCTACCTGCGCGGGCTCGTCAAGATCGTGTTCGCGACCGAGACCCTCGCCCTCGGCATCAACATGCCCGCGCGGACCGTTGTCCTGGAGAAGCTGAGCAAGTGGAACGGCGAGACCCACGCTGACATCACACCGGGGGAGTACACCCAGCTGACCGGCCGCGCCGGCCGCCGCGGCCTCGACATCGAGGGCCACGCCGTCGTGCTGTGGCAGCCCGGCATGAACCCCCGTGACCTGGCGGGTCTGGCGTCGACGCGGACCTATCCGCTGCGTTCGTCCTTCCGGCCGTCGTACAACATGGCGGTGAACCTGGTGCACGCCTTCGGCCGCCACCGTGCCCGCGAGCTCCTCGAGATGTCCTTCGCACAGTTCCAGGCCGACCGGGCCGTCGTCGGGCTCGCGCGCCAGTTGCGCAAGGCCGAGGACGCGCTGGAGGGCTACGCCGAGTCCGCGCACTGCCACCTGGGCGACTACATGGAGTACGCCGGCCTGCGCCAGCAGATCTCCGAGCTGGAGAAGCAGTCCAGCAAGGTACGACGACACGACCGCCGCAACGAAGCGGCTGCCTCGCTCGAGCAGCTCGTCCCCGGCGACGTGATCGTGGTGCCCGTCGGCAAGTTCGCCGGGCCCGCCGTGATCGTGGAGCCCGGACTGTCCGAGCAGGGTCACCGCCCGCTGGTCATCACCGCCGAGCGCCAGGGCCGCCGGCTCGCGATGATCGACTTCCCGGTGCCCGTCGAACCGGTCGCGAAGATCCGGCTGCCCAAACGGGTCGACACGCGCAACCCCCAGCAGCGCAAGGACATCGCGCAGGCAGTGCGCGCGGCAGTGCGAGCGCTCCCTGCGTCCGTGACCCGCCCCCGGTCCGAACGCGGACCGGTCGATGAGGATGTTGCCCGTCAGATCGCCGAGATCCGCGAGCAGATCCGTGCGCATCCGTGCCACGGGTGCGACGACCGCGAGGACCACGCCCGCTGGGCCGAGCGCCACGCCAAGCTCGGCAAGGACGCGCAGATGCTCTCGGAGCGCATCGAGCGACGCACCAACACGGTGGCCCGGACCTTCGACCGGGTCTGCGAGGTGCTCACGGCACTGGGGTACCTCGAGGAGGATGCCGTCACCGAGCGTGGCCGCTCCCTGATGCGGATCTACTCCGACCTCGACCTCGTCGCCGCCGAATCCCTGCGCCTGGGCCTCTGGGACGGCCTGACGCCGCAACAACTCGGTGCCGTGCTGTCCTCCCTCGTCTACGAGGCCCGTCGACCCGAGGAAGGTCCCGGCAACGTGCCCGGCGGCGCCATCTCCGAGGCCATCGATGCGATGACCCGACTGTGGTCCGACCTCGAGCAGCTCGAGCGCACCCATCGCCTGGACTTCCTGCGCAAGCCCGACCCGGGCTTCGCCTGGACCGCCTACCGCTGGGCCGGCGGCCAGGACCTCGACGAGGTGATCACCCGCAACGACCAGACGGCGGGCGACTTCGTGCGCCAGATGAAGCAGCTGATCGACTTCGCCGGCCAGATCGCCAACGCGGCGGCCGGGACTCCGGTGCGGGACACCGCCCGCGACCTGGTCAAGTTGCTGCGCCGCGGCATCGTCGCCGGCGGCTGAGCGGAAGCACCCCCGAGGACTCAGGCGCGCGGCGACTCCGGCAGCGTCACGGACTGCTCGACGGAGCGCAACCGGACGGCGTAGGTCTGACCTCGCGGCGACAACGCCACGACGGCCCGCCGCCCATCCTCCGGGTCGGCCCGCCGGACCACCAGACCGCGCTCCACGAGGCGGTCCATGTGCCGGGTGAGGCTGGCCGCGGGAACGACGGCTGCGACGGCGACTTCGCTCATCCCCAGTCCGGGCTCGTCGTCGATGACAGCAATGATCCGCCAGTGCTCGAGCGTCAGTCCGTGCTCGTCGAGGAGCGGTTGGAGTGCGTCCCGAACGGCGGCTTCCACCTGGCGCACCTGCACGGCGATGCTCGAGGAAACCCGGTGATGGGTGGTGACCCGGCCCACGGCGGTCTCCTTCGGGCTGGCAGTGCCTTGAGACGTGTTCGTGACAATCGCGTTAACGACGCCGCCACGCCGCGGAGTCGGCTCTATCGTAGGCATTGCCACACCAATTCTGGTTGCACCACGTGCCCGCAACGTCGCCGGCCGGGACAGCCCACGTCCTGCACGGAGGTCCCGTGCCCGACCAGCCCCGGGATCCGACTGTCGACGTCGTGTCGGTCGCCTTCGTCGTGCCGCTCCAGGGACCGACGGGCATCTACGGACCCTCGTGCCTTGCCTGCGGCGAGCTCGCGGTCGAGCAGCTCAACGCACGTCGCGGCATCACCGGGCGCCAGGTCGAGCTCGTCGTGGTCGACGGCGGCCGCGAGCCCGCCCTGGTGGCGGACGAGGTCGGGCGCCTGGTCGACAGCGGACGCGTCCAGGCGGTGGCCGGCTGGCACATCTCGGCGGTGCGCCAGGCCATCACGGCTCGTGTCGGCGGTCGGGTGGTCTACGCGTTCGCCGCCATGCACGAGGGCGGCGACGCCACACCGGGCGTCTTCATGCTGGGCGAGCGTCCGATCAACCAGTTGCTGCCCGCTGCCCACTGGATGCGCGAGGAGCTCGGCGTGGGCCGCTGGGCAATCGTGGGCAACGACTACGTGTTCCCGCGGGTCACCGGCACCACCGCCCGGCTCGCGCTCGAGGACACGTCGTCGGAGGTCGTCAGCGAGACCTATGTGCCGCTCGGGACCAGCGACTTCAGCAGTGTGCTGTCGGACCTGTCCCGGCAGCCGATCGACGGCGTGATCATGCTGCTGATGGGTCAGGACGCGGTGCACTTCAATCGCCAGTTCGCCCGGTCCGGCCTGTCGATGGACCTGCCCCGGCTCAGTCCGGCGGTCGAGGAGAACACCCTGCTGGCCGGTGGTGCCGGCGCCCACCACGGGCTCTACGCCGCGGCGGCGTACTTCGACGGCCTCGGTACGGCGGAGAGCACCGAACTGGCGCACGCCTACTACACCCGCTGGGGACGCTGGGCGCCGGCACTGAACGCGGTGGGGGAGTCCTGCTACGAGGCGTTGTTCTTCCTCGCCCGCGTCGGCGAGGTGTGCGGCTCGCTCGACGTGCGGGCCCTGTCCAGCCTGGAGTCCGGTCACTTCTATGCCAGCCCCCGGGGCCTGATGCGGCTCGACGGCAACCTGCTCGACCAGGACGTCTACCTCGCGGCAGCCGACGGCCTCGGGTTCCGCATCGAACAGCAGATCGCGCGCGCCCACTAGGACACCGCTGCCCATGCTGCGGCCAGACCGGCCTCGTGGGCATGGACGCCCAGGCGCCGCCAGAGCGTGCCGCCCTGGTCGAGGTCGAACCTGTCCGCGGCGGGTCCGTCCGCAGGGCCCGGGCCGCCCACAGCGAGCACCGAGGAGATCACCCGGTGGCCACCCAGCAGCGCCGGCGTCGTGGTGGCGTCGAGGGGCAGGTCCTCGACGAGCAGCGGGATCCGGTCGAGGGTGACGTCGGTCCGCTGGCGGATGGTGCCCGGGGCTTCGCCGTACCGCCCGAGGACCAGGGACTCCCGCATCAGCATCGTGGCGCCCGGCGCCAGGCGCGCGACGGTGCGCCGCTGCACCTCCGCCCCGGCCGACACCACCAACGGCTCGCCCGCCCAGGTCAGCGTTGCGCCCGGGCCGAGGGTGATCAGCACCGACCACGACGCCGCACCACCGCGCATGTCGAAGGCAACGGTCCCGCCGGGCTCGATCAGGTCCAGGCGAGCGCCTGCGTCGACCGTCACGTCGATCTCGATGGCGTCACCTGCCAGCAGCAGCGCGCCCTCCGGCACCAGTGAGACCCGGGCGCCGGACCGGTCGTGGTCGACGAGCATCGGCCGGATCGATGCGGCGGTGGGATCGGAGAGGGTCACCGCGCTGCGCACCCGGCAGCGTGCGAGTCCCTCCCCGCGACTGACGCGGATGCGGGTTCGCGCCGATCGCTCAGTGCTCGTGAGCATGCCCGTGCGCAGGTGCGTGGGAGTGCCCGTGGGAGTGTGCCGCCATCGGGCCCGGGTCGATCGGCACCAGGGCGCCGGACAGGTGATGGGCGCGGACGCCGTCCAGCCACGCCACGAGTGCATCGATGCTGATCCGGTCGGTGCGCGACAAGCCGATGACGGGGCGCTCCTCACGAGCGACGGTCGCATCGGCCAGCATCTGCACCACGTCGACCCCGACGTACGGCGCCAGGTCGGTCTTGTTCACCACCAGCAGGTCCGCGCGCTCGATGCCGGGACCGCCCTTGCGCGCCACGTCGCCCCCACCGGCGACGTCGAGCACGAAGATCTGCACGTCCACCAGGGCGGGCGAGAAGGTCGCCGTCAGGTTGTCGCCGCCGGACTCGATCAGCACCACGTCCAGCTCCGGGTAGTCGAACTCCAGGTCCTCGACCATCATCAGGTTCGCGCTGATGTCATCGCGGATGGCCGTGTGCGGGCAGGCGCCGGTCTCCACCGCACGGATCCGGTCCGCAGCGAGGACCCCGGCCGACCGCAGGAAGCGGGCATCCTCGTCGGTGTAGATGTCGTTCGTGACCACGGCGAGCTCGAGCCGCTCGGCCAGCTCCCTGCAGAGCAACGCGATCAATGAGCTCTTGCCGGTGCCCACGGGACCGCAGACGCCGAGCCGCAATGGCCGGGCCGGATGGGCCGGATGGGGGAGAGCGGCGAGTTCAGGCACGGAACAACCTCCTTGAGGAACCGGCATGGGCCTGTGCCCACGCCTCGATCTGGGGTGACGCAACTGCGGGGATCTGGTCGGGGGTGCGGACGTCGACAACGGCATCGACCACGTCGTCGACACCGACCAGCGCGTCGTGGGCCCAACCCGTCACGACCACCGGGTCGAGCGGCACGAGCTTCAGTGCGGCCGCGCAGACCGTCTGCACGTCGTCGTACGCGACCAGTCGCGCGAGCGACGCCGCTCCGATGTCGAGATGGGCCGCCAGCGAGCCCAGCACGGTCGACCGTCCCGGGCGCGGGACGCTCCCGACGGAGGGACTCGACTCCGGCCAGACCCGTGCTGCCAGACGGAGCAACGCCTGACCCTGCAGCCGGGCCGCGTCCCGAAGGGCGGGGGAGACAGTGCGGGCAGCCCACGCTCCGTCGACGACCGCGACGTCGGAGCCGGTGCGGACGGCATGTCGCGCGGCGAGGGCGGTACCCGCCTCGACCCGGGTCACGCCGAGCAACCGGCTGCGCAGGTAGCCGGGCACGTCGGACGGGTCCAGGCCGTTGGCCAGCGCGCCCTCGAGCGTGCCCGACTGCGTGTGCCCGGCCACGGGCAGGCGGGCGTCAGCCAACAGCAGCATCAAGAGCTCGGGGTGCGGCATCGGCGGCTCAGAACATCGAGTAGAGCTGCGCCAGCGGCAGCTCCTCGGCCGGGGCCGGCACGACACGCTGGCCGTCCACGTCGATGGCGAAGGTCTCCGGGTCGATGTCGATCCGCGGCAGCGCGGCGTTGTTGACCATCGACGCCTTCGACACCTCCCGGGTCGGTTGTACGGCGGCCAGTCGGCGCCGCAACCCCAGCCGGTCCGCCAACCCGTCGGCCAGCGCTGCCGGAGACACGAAGCTGACTCCGAAGGCGCTGCCGTCGTCCACGAGGGTCGGGCGCATCAGGACCGGCTGGGGTGTCGGGATCGACGCATTCGGATCGCCGAGAGCGCCCCACACGAGCGCTCCCGACTTCATCACCACGTCTGGCCTGATCCCGAAGAAG
>JAKFEI010000327.1:0-2731 GCA_036675765.1 Nocardioides sp.
CGCGTGAGGGCCTGATCGGCCTCGGGGACCAGGCGGGTCAGGGCCTGGAAGACGTGCATCTGCTCGGGCCACACCTCCAGCTGGCACTGGGCGCCTGCCGATTCCAGGCAGCGGGCGAGCTCGATCGCGTCCGCGGCGAGCATCTCCCGGCCCCCGGCCTGGATCAACGTGGGCGGGAACCGGTCGGCCCCGTCGAAGGTCAGGCGCAGGCGTGGGTGCGTCTCGCCGGCGACGTACAGGTCGACCAGGCTTGCTGCCCTGGATGCCGAGGTCATCGGGTCGCGCCGCATCCGTTCGCGCGACGCGGCCAGCGCCATGCTCAGGTCGAGGACCGGCGAGAAGGCGACGAGCGCGGCCGGTGGTGTCCGGCCTTCGCGGATCAGCTCGAGCGCGAGGTCGACCGCGAGGTGGCCGCCGGCCGAGTCGCCGGCCAGCACGATCCGGTCGGCCGGGTGGCCTTCGCCGAGAAGCCAGTCGTACGCCGCCCGGACGTCGTCCGCGGCGCTGGGGAAGCGGTGGGAGGGAGCGAGCCGGTAGTCGCAGGCGAACACCGGGAGCCCGGTCTTCGCTGACATCCGCGTGGTGATGCCGCGGTGGGTCCGGGCCGAGCAGATCGTGTAGGCGCTGCCGTGGATGTAGAGGATCGCGGCGTCCTCGCGGTCGGCGCCGGGTGCCCGCACCCACTCGCCGCGCGGACTGGGCCCAGTGGCCACCGGCTTGGCGACCCGGCTGATCCTGCTCCCGCGAATCGGTGGCCCGACGGCGGCCATGAAGGTCGCAACGAGGCCGCGGGTGAACCGGATGCCGGAGGTGTTCAGCGGGATCGCGAGGGTGAGCGGCCGCAGGGTCATGGCCGTCAGGTCGGCCGTCATCCTGCTGCGAAGCGAGCCGCGTCGTCGAGGCTCAATCTGAAGGCGCATGCCGTCAGATTGCATTCTGAGGGCACCTGCCGTCAAGATGCTCGTGTGCAAAGTTCACCTGCCCCGCGCCGGAGCTACGGCGGCAAGTCGGCCGACCAGCGCCGCGCCGAGCGACGCGAGGCCGTGCTCGCTGCCGCACTGGAGATCTGGCAGGAGAGCGGCTGGGCGGCGGTGACGATGCGCGGCGTCTGCGCGCGGGCCGGGTTGACCGACCGGTACTTCTACGAGAGCTTCACCGACCGCGACGCGCTCCTGGCCGCGATCTGGGACCAGATGCGCGACGAGACCCTGACGATGCTGCTCGGGGCCATCACGCCGTACGCCGACGACGACCCGGTCGAGCAACTGCATGCCGCGCTGGTCGCCATCGTCCACCACGTCGGCGACGAGCCGCGCCGTGCGCAGATCATCTTCGGCGACCACTCCGGGAGCGCCGTCCTCGAGCAACGCCGACGCGACACGATCCAGATGGCCGTCGACCTGGTCATCGACCTCGCGCGTCCCTATCTGCGGGCCGATGTCGACGAGATCGCGTTCCGGGTGAACGTCCTGATCGGCATCGGCGGATTCGTGGAGACGATCCTGGCCTGGCGGTCCGGCCTGATCACCGTGGACACCGACGCCCTCGTCGAGCACCTCGCGGGCGTGAGCGTCGACCTCGCTCCGCGATTCCTGCGTCCCTGGCGCTGAGGCCCGCAGTTCGGCAACCAAATCACCGGATCCGGCATCAGACCAGACACAATCCCCAGTGATGAAGGACCTGCCATGAACCGCCTCACCATCGTCTCCCTCACGGCCGCTGCCGTCCTCGGATCGGCGGGCGGGGTCACCCTCGCCGTGGCCAGCGGGGGTGACGACGACAGCACCGGGCGCGACACCTCGTCGCAGTCGACGGGGAAGGACACGGGCAGCAGGGCCACGGACAGCCCGACGGACGGGCTGAACGACGGAGATCTCTTCTACTACGCCGACGGCGCGATCCACGACGGCGACCAGGACGTCGCCGTACCCACCGGCGTCGGAACCGGCGAGGTCGTCGCGCTCCAGCGGGTCAAGGGCGGGTGGCTCTTCATCGAGGGTGCCGAGGACGGCAGCGGCGACCCGCTGCGGATCGGCACGTTCATCGGCGCCGACGGCAGGAGCTGGCGCATCGGTGAGTGGCGCGGTCCGTGGGACGTCTCGGCCGAGCGGGACCGGGTGGTCTACGGCAACGGCGTGACCTGGAAGTCCGCCGAGTTCGCGACCCGGAGGGCGACGCCGCTCGACGTCATCGACGGCCCCGGCGAGGAGCTCGACTTCATGACCACCTCGCTCAGCATCCCCGGTATCGCCCTCACCGCGAAGGGCGTGCTGACCGGGTGGGAGGTCGGCAAGGAGCACCTGGTCGTGGAGACCGACACCGACCGCTGGTCGCACGAGCTGCTCGTCCTGCCGCGCGACATCGACGTCCCGCAGACCTCCGGCGACGGGAAGTACGCCGTCGGCAGCACCCCCAACCCCGACTACGCACCCGAGAACCCGGTGGGCGGCTGCGTGACCGGCGGCCGGCTGGACGCGGTCGAGCAGTGGTGGGACCAGTGCGAGCGCCGCGCGGCCTCGGCGGCGCCGTACTCCAGCGACGGGGAGCAGCTCCTCCTCGGCGTCGCCACCGGCGACGGGCCCTCGCCGTCGAAGCTGGAGGTCGTCGACTCGACGACCGGCAACCTGCTGCACGAGTTCGACCCGGGCGGCTACCTGATGGGCGCCGAGTGGGCCGACGATGCGAACACCGTGGTGGCCCTCACCGGCCAGGACAGCACGTCGGCCCTGTC
>JAKFEI010000540.1:0-17976 GCA_036675765.1 Nocardioides sp.
GCGGGCGTGGGAGTCTGGGTGCCATGGGCTGGGAGGACGATCTGTTCGCGCTGTTCGACGATCTCGAGGATCAGGCGAGCGCGCTCCACGCGGCCGAACGCACGGCGCACGTCGCCGACCGCAGCCGGTCGGAGTACCAGCAGGTCTCGCTCGCGAGCCGGCTGATGGCGACGGTCGGTACGACGGTGACGCTCGGTGTGAGTGGCGTCGGTCCCGTCACCGGGATCATCGAGCGGGTCGCCGAGACCTGGCTGCTCGTCGCCTCGGGCGACCGCGACTGGGTCATCGACCTGCGTGCGGTCGGCACCGTCGAGGGGGCTTCGGTGCGCTCGGTACCCGACGTCGCCTGGTCGCCGCTCACCCGCCTGGGACTCGGGTCAGCCCTGCGCCGGATCGCCGAGGCGGGGGAGGCCTGTGTGCTGCACCTGCGTGACGGCAGTCGCCACGACGGCGTCCTGCGCCGCGTCGGCGGCGACTTCTGCGAGCTCGTCGAGGGCGAGGACCGTCGTACCCTGCTGGTGGCGTTCGAGGCCCTGGCGGCGGCCCAGTCCAGGGCGTGAACCTGTTGCGCGCCTGAATCGATCTCGATACGCGCGTCACGGCCTCGTTCCTCGGCCGTGGCGCTACTCGATCCACCTGCCTGGGCCGGGGCCCTTCTCGTGCCTCGAAGGATCCCGGGTCAGGTGGCGTCGACGTCGTACGGCGGTCGTTCGCCGAGATCGAGGGGTACCTGCTTCGGCGCCTCGTCGTCGCTGCGGATGGCGTCCTCGAGGTCATCGAGCTCGGCCATCGCCTCGGCAATGTGCTTGCGCACGATCGCCCGCGGGTCCAGGTCGGTGAGCTCGAGGTCGGCGAACTCGGGGCCGAGCTCGGTGCGCAGTTCGTCGCGCGCGTTGTTCGCGAACTTGCGGAGCTGACGGATGAAGCGGCCCGCCTGCTGGGCGAGCTCGGGCAGCCGGTCCGGGCCGAAGACCAGGACGGCGAGGACCGCGATCACGACGAGTTCGCCGAATCCGATGCCGAACACTCAGCCGCCCCCTCAGTCCGTGCTCAGGTAACCGTGGCCGGGGTCAGAACTTGTTGCTCGGCGTGAGGCCCAGCTGCATGCCGGCCAACCCGCGGCCACGGCCGTCGAGGCGGTCGGCGATGTCGTTGAGGGCCTGCGCGGCCGGGGCCGTCGGGTTCGAATCGACGATCGGCTTGCCGGCATCACCGCCCTCGCGCAGCGTGATGTCGAGGGGGATCCGGCCCAGCACCGGGACGTCGTACCCGAAGCGCTTCGAGAGCGTGTCGGCCACGCGGTCGCCGCCACCGGATCCGAAGATCTCGAGGCGGTGGTCCTTGCCCTCGGGCGTGCAGTGCGGGCAGGGGAGGTAGCTCATGTTCTCCACGACGCCGACGACGCGCTGGTGCATCATCGAGGCCATCGTTCCGGCGCGCTCGGCGACCTCGGCGGCGGCCTCCTGCGGCGTGGTCACGACGACGACCTCGGCACCGGGCAGGTGCTGGCCCAGCGAGATCGCCACGTCGCCGGTGCCCGGGGGCAGGTCGAGCAGCAGGACGTCGAGGTCGCCCCAGTAGACGTCGGCGAGCATCTGGACCAGGGCCCGGTCGAGCATCGGTCCACGCCAGGCCACGACCTGGTCACGCTTCGGCTTGAGCATGCCGATCGAGATCACCGAGACGCCCGAGGGAGTCGGCACCGGCATGATCAGGTCGTCGACCTGGGTCGGGCGCGAGTCCGCGACACCGAGCATCGCCGGGATCGAGTGGCCGTAGATGTCGGCGTCGACGACGCCGACCTTGCGACCGGCCTTCGCGAGCGCCAGGGCGAGGTTGACGGTCACCGAGGACTTGCCGACGCCGCCCTTGCCGGACGCGATGGCGAACACCTTGGTGAGCGAGCCCGGCTGCGCGAAGGTGATCTCGCGTGCGGCCGCGCCGCCGCGGAGCGTCGCGTGCAGGCCCGTCCGCTGCTCGGACGACATCACGCCGAGGTTGACCTGGACGCCGGTGACGCCGGCCAGTGCGGTGACCGCGGCCGTCACGTCACGGGTGATGGTGTCCTTGAGCGGGCATCCCGCCACGGTGAGCAGGGCGTTGACCGTCACGACGGATCCGCCGTCGCCAGGAGCGATGTCGACACTCTCGACCATGCCGAGTTCGGTGATCGGCTTCTTGATCTCCGGGTCGTTGACCGTGCTCAGCGCGGTCATGACCTGCTCGACGGACGGGGACTGCTGCGTGGTGCTCACAAGATCCGAGTCTAGGCAGTGCCGGGTTGGGCTCCGTCGCCGCCGTCCTCGTGAGACTCGGCACGTTCGTCGGCGCGCTCGTCGAGGTCGGCGAGCAGCGTCCGCAACTCCGAACGCAGGAAGTCGCGAGTCGCCACCTCGCCCACCGACATCCGCAGCGACGCGACCTCGCGGGCGAGGAACTCCATGTCGGCGTGGGCGCGGGCATCGGCCTGCCGGTCCTGCTCGGCGATCACCCGGTCGCGCGCCTCCTGGCGGTTCTGTGCGAGCAGGATCAGCGGGGCGGCGTACGACGCCTGCAGGCTCAGCATCAGGGTCAGGAAGATGAACGGGTAGTTGTCCCAGCGCCAGTCGTCCGGGGCGAGCAGGTTCCAGCCGACCCACACGAGGACGAACAGCGTCATGTAGATCAGGAAGGTCGCGGTCCCCATGAACCGGGCGAACTGCTCGGCGAAGACGCCGAAGGCGTCCCTGTTGAAGCTGGGCTTCTTGACGAACTGCCGGCGCTCCTCGCGGGGGGTGTCCAGCCGGTCCCGGGTGCGGCGCGCGTCGCTCATCGACCCGTGCCTCCGGGGCGGGGCGCCCGGTCACGCCAGTTCGTGGGAAGCATGTGGTCGAGCAGGTCGTCCACCGTGACCGCGCCGATCAACCGCCCGTTCTCGTCGGTCACTGGCGCCGCCACCAGGTTGTAGGTCGCCAGGTGGGCCGCGACCTCGTCGATGGTCGCCTCGGGGCTGAGCCACTGCATCGAGTCGTCCAGGGCGCCGGCGACGAGGGTGGACGGCGGTTCGCGCAGCAGGCGCTGGATGTGCGCTACACCCAGCAGCTTGCCGGTCGGCGCCTCCAGCGGCGGACGGCAGACGTAGACGAGCGCCGCGAGGGCCGGCGTGAGCTCGGGATTGCGCACGTGCGCGAGTGCGTCGGCGATGGTGGCGTCCGGACCCAGGATGACCGGCTCCGGCGTCATCATGGCGCCGGCGGTGTTCTCGACGTACTTCATCAGCCGCCGGACGTCCTCGGCCTCCTCCGGCTCCATCAGCTGGAGGAGGATCTCGGCGGTCTCGGGCGGCAGGTCGCGCACGAGGTCGGCGGCGTCGTCGGGCGACATCTCCTCGAGGATGTCGGCGGCCCGCTCCGCCTCGAGGCCCTTGAGGATCTCGACCTGGTCGGTGTCGGGCATCTCCTCGAGGATGTCGGCGAGGCGCTCGTCGTCGAGCGCCAGTGCCACGGCCGTACGACGATCGGCGGGCAGGTCGTGCAGGATGCTCGCCGCGTCGGCGGGTCGCATCTCGTTCAGCGCGGCGACCAGATGGGTCGCTCCCTGGCGCTCGTCGGACCTGGTGAGCCCGACGACGTCACGCCACTCGACGACATGGGTCTGCCCGCGGCGCCGGAATCCCTTCGACGGTTCGCGGACGGCGACCCGGCTGAGCACCCAGTCGCGGGTGCGCGCTGGCTCCATCGCGACGTCGTACACGGTGCCGGCGACGCCCGTGCTGGTGATGGTGACGGTGCGGTCGAGCATCTGGCCCATGACCAGGGTCTCGGTGGAGCGCTGCTCGAAGCGCCGCATGTTGAGCAGTCCGGTCGTGTAGACGTGCTCGCTGTCGATGTTGGTGACCCGCGTCATCGGCACGAAGATCCGTCGCCGACCGAAGACCTCGGCAACGATGCCGAGGACGCGGGGCTGGGTGCCTTCGGTGCGCATCGTGACGACCAGGTCGCGGACCTTCCCGACCTGGTCACCCTGGGGGTCAAAGATCGGGAGTCCGACCAGCCTGGCCGCGAACACGCGGGACGGGGTGGTGCTCACGGACCGAACGCTACCGTCCGAGGCCGTCCGTTATCGTTTGCGCACGCCCGACAGGGCCACCGGGAAAGGCCATCGACGGGGAGGGAGCGCCACGTGCGTCGCAGGGTCGCGCAGGGTGCCGCCGGATTCCGTGGCCTCGTCGCCTCCGCCCGTGGCACCCGTGTCACCGCTGTCGACGACGCCGGCCTGGTGCTCGCCGCGCGAGGCGAGGACCGCGTGGTCGACGTCCTGTTCGACGACCGCCGGATCTGGTCCTTCTGGCTGGTGCGCGACACGGTGCGGTTGCCCAACGGGCTGCGGCAGGCCGCGTGGCCCGACCGGATGCGCCGTTTCCTCAAGGGCCGCAGCCGGATCACCGTGCGCGAGCACGTCAGCGACCAGGTCCTGTTCGACGACGAACGCACGTTCGGCGACTCCGAGGCCAGGATCGCCTTCGTCAATGCCGCCGGGCTGGAGATCAGCCTCGACAAGTCCGGCCGGTTCAGCCCGACGTTCTCGGTGCGCAGCCCGGAGCAGCTGCTGCCGCTGCTCGATGCGATCGAGCAGGTCACCGAGATGCTGAAGGACATCGGGATCAACGCGTTCCCGGCCTACGGGACCCTGCTGGGAGCGGTCCGCGAGGGCACCTTCCTGGGACACGACTCCGATGCCGACCTGGGGTACGTGTCGTCGTACTCCACCCCGGTCGACGTGATCCGGGAGTCGTTCGCCCTGCAGCGCGCGGTGGTCGAGCGCGGGTTCGCCACTCACCGCTACAGCGGCGGGGCGTTCCGGATCGACGTCCGCGAGTCCGACGGCTCGGTGCGCGGCCTCGACCTGTTCGGCGGCTTCCTCGACCACGGGACGCTCTATCTCCTCGGCGAGGTGGGCACGCCGTTCGAGGAGGAGTGGCTGTACCCGTTCGGCACCTGCTCCCTGATGGGTCGGGAGTTCAGCTGTCCCGCCCGTCCCGAGAAGCTCCTCGAGGCGATGTACGGCCCGAACTGGAAGGTGCCGGACCCGGCGTACAAGTTCGAGACCCCGCAACCGGTGGTCGACCGCTTCAACACCTGGTTCCGCGGTACGTCGGCATTGCGCCGCCCATGGCAGCGCGAGCTGAACGCCAAGGGCGGTCGCCCGCCCGGTGCGACACCGTCCGACCTCGCCGAACGGGTGGCCGCCGAGGTTGCCGCGGGCACCCGGGTCCTCGATGTCGGCGCGGGCGAAGCCGGCGACGCGCTGTGGCTCGCGCGGCAGGGCTTCCCCACCACCGCCTACGACTTCGTGCCCCAGGGTGCGCGCGGGGCCATGAAGGTGGCCAGGACCGAGGGCCTGCCCCTGGAGGTCCGCACCCTCAACCTGACGGAGTGGCGCTCGTCCCTCGCGGAGGTCGCCCGGATCTCGCGGATCGCCGAGCCGCGCGCGATCCTGGCCCGGCACGTCTTCGACGCCACCAACAACGTCGGTCGCGAAGCGCTCGCGAGGTTCGCGGCGGGCGCCCTGCGTGGCGGCGGCCGACTCTATGCTGACGTCTGGACCGGGGGAGGCGAGCCCGACTTCGGGATCCGCCCGTTCGCGCTGGACCGTCTCGTCGCGCTGGTCGAGGCACAGGGTGGGACCGTGGTGTCGACCACGGAGTACGACGCGGGCGCCGACCGGCCCCGTGCAATCGGACGACTGGTGGCGGAGTGGGCATGAGCAAGCGGGACGAAGTCGAGCAGCTGCAGGCGCGCGTGGCGGGCCTGGAGAGCGAGATCGCGGAGCTGAGGCGCCACCACCTGCGCCTGGCCGAGCTCGCCGATGTCGTCCAGGAACTGCTCATCCCGATGGCGAGTCGCGACGAGACCCGCATCGCCGAGGCCATCGAGAAGTTCCAGCGCGCTCAGTGACCGGTGCCTGATGGCCGAACGCGTCTACGTCCACCCGGGCCTGCCGAAGACGGCGACCACCTACCTCCAGAACATCCTCTGGCGCTCGCGTGACCAGCTGGCCCACGACGGTGTCCTGCTTCCCGGCGCCGAGCGTCGCGACCACCTGTGGTCGTCCCGGGTCGTGTGCGAGGACCCCCACCTCGGGCGGCACCCACGTCGCGCCGACGACGAACGCAGCTCCTGGGACCGGCTGCGTGCGGAGATCGCCGCGTGGCCGGGCGTCGCGCTGATCAGCCACGAGTTCTTCGCGGCCGCCAGTGCCGAGCAGGCCCGGCGCATGGTCGAGCAGCTCGCGCCGGCGCAGGTGGACCTCGTCGTGACCGCCCGCGAGCCCCTCGGCCTCTTCGCCGCGTCGTGGCAGGAGAGCCTGAAGAACAAGGCGGTCGCCTCGATCGAGGACTACTCCCGCACCGAGTCCTCGCGGACGACCGACATCTGGAACTGGCGCACGCTGGACCTGCGGCTGGTCCTCGAGCGGTGGTCCCAGGCCGTGCCGTTCGCGAACATCCACGTGCTCCCGCTCGACACGTCCGCCCCCCGCGACGACATCTGGCACCGGTTCGCGGGCCTGCTCCAGCTGACGCCGGATGCCTATGACCTCGGCGACTCGTTCCCCAACGAGTCCATGGGCGTGGTCGAGGCGGAGACGCTGCGCCGGGTGAACGCCCACCTGGACTCCTTCAGCAATGCCTTCGACCGCGGCGTGTACCTGCGCACCTTCCTCGCCGACGAACTGCTCGTGCCGCGCGGGGGAGCGCGGTTCTGGCCCTCTGCCGAACGCATCGCGGAATGCCGGGCTCGGGGTGATGACGCCATCGCCTGGCTGCGGACCCACGCGATCGACGTGGTCGGTGACATCGAGGCGCTGCGCGTGCCCGACGCCCTGCCGGCCCGACGCACCCCCGACTCGGTCACCGACGCCGAGGTGGCCGCGACGGCGACCGAACTGGCCGCGGCGTTGCTCGACGAGGTCCGCACCCTGCGCAACGCGCTGGGCAGTGCGCTGGGCCAGGCGCTCGACCGGTCAGTTCTTGGCGCCGACGAGCGTCGCGCTGGCGACGACGATGGGGTGGTCGCTGATGCGGCGGTGCTCGGCGGAGAAGTCGTCGACGTACCCGCTGAAGGTCACGCCGCCGTAGGCAGTGATCCAGTCCACGGGCCGCATCCGGGGCGCTGAACCGCAGGTCCCGCCGCCGCCCTGGGCAGCGACCAGCCCGGTCCTCGGAATCACCTGGCAGTAGAAGTTGCCGCGGTCGTTCATGTCGCCGATCAGGAAGATCGGCACCTTCTCCGACTTCAACGAGTTCACGTAGTCGGCCGCGATCCGGAGGCCGGCGTTGCGGCTGGCGGTGCGGGACCCACTGCGGCCCGACGTGGTGTGCATGTTGAGGACGTAGAACTCGCGGCGACTGTCCTTGTGGCGCAACCGCACGATGCTCTGGGCCCGGTGACCCCCGTTGTAGGGGATCTGGAAGTTGTCGGCAGCGACGAGCTCGAAGACAGCCGGATTCCACATGATGCCGTTGTCGGTGTCGCCGGGCTTGGAATAGGCGTCCCAGCCGAGCCCGCCCTTGACGGCGGCGTACTGCGGCGCCCTCGCCTCCTGTACGCCGACGATGTCCGCGCCGTGGGCGCGGATCAGGCCGACCGACATGGACGCGCGGGGACCGGCGTCGGGCCAGCTGGCCCGCGAGCCGCCGGGGGCGGTGTAGTTGTTGCCCAGCAGGTTGAAGGTCGCGATCTTGAAGGTCGCCGACTCCATGCGGACCTTCTTGACCTGTGCCTCGGCGGCCTTGACGTCCTCGAGGAGGGCGGAGTCCTCCACGCCCTCGATGATGCTGCCGTCGGTGGCTCGTTCCTCGCGGTCGTTGCGGGGCCGGGTCCCGTTCGTCACTTCCGGGTCGATCGCTGCAGCCGCCGCCGGATCCCTGGCGGAGTCGTCGCTCGCCGCGTCGGGCAGCCCGCCGTCCCAGAGCGTCGCGATGCCGAGCATCAGCGCTCCCAGGAGCACGACGGCAACGACAGGCAGGAGATCTGCCCGTCGTGAGTGCCGGTGCTTCCCGGAGTCATCGGGCATAGCGGGTATCGTACCTGAGGCTTCGCTCCGAACTGGCCTCCTCGCAGGCGTCGGTGGCCGCTTGCCCATGACCCGACCGAGTCAGTCCGACGCCATCCGAGGAGAACCGCAGTGACCGAGGCGCGGTCCTTCCGCTCCGACATCCAGGGCCTTCGTGCCCTGGCCGTCGGCCTGGTGATCCTCGCCCACGCCGGATTCCGTACGGCGGCGGGCGGTTTCGTGGGTGTCGACGTCTTCTTCGTGATCTCCGGTTTCCTGATCGTGGGCCTGCTCGTGCGCGAGGCGGGCGAGAGCCGGCGGATCTCGATCGTCGACTTCTATGCGCGTCGGGCACGCCGGGTGATCCCGGCCGCCACCGTGGTGCTGGCCGTGACGGCGTTCGCGGCGGCGTACTTCCTGCCCCTCGTGCGCAGCATCGAGGTCATCAAGGACACGGTCTGGGCGGCGTTCTTCGGCGCCAACATCCGCTTCTCCCTGGTCGAGACGGACTACTTCGCCGAGGGGGAGCCGCCGTCGCCCGTGCAGCACTACTGGTCCCTGGCGGTCGAGGAACAGTTCTACGTCGTCATCCCGGTCCTGCTGCTCCTCATCGCTGTCGCCCTGCGCAGGTGGGGCCACGTCCTGCCGGAGCACGCCAACCGGTCGTTGCGTCGCGCGGTCGTGGCGGTGCTCGGGGCGGTGACCCTCGGGTCCCTCGCGTACTCCGTGTGGGTGACCGAGGCGAACCCCACGGCCGCCTACTTCTCGACGCCGGCACGCGCGTGGGAACTGGGCATCGGCGGACTCCTGGCCACCCTGCTGTGGGGACGTCGGCCGGCCGCGCCGCGCTGGCTGACCGAGCTGGCGGGCGTCGCCGGACTGGCCCTGATCGCGTACGCCACGCTGACCTTCAGCTCCGCGACGCCGATGCCCGGCATCGCCGCGCTGGTTCCCGTGGGAGGCAGCGGCCTGCTGCTCGCGGCGGGGGCGAGCACGAGTGCGCCGTCGACGTACTGGTTCCGACTGTTCTCGCTCCAGCCGATCCGGGTGCTGGGTGACTGGTCCTACTCGCTGTACCTCTGGCACTTCCCGGTGCTGCTGATCGCCCAGGCGCACTGGGAGGAGCCGCGGCTGAGTCGCCCGCACCTCGCGCTCGCGCTGGTGCTGATCCTCGCGCTGAGCGCTGCGTCGTACCACCTGGTCGAGGAGCCGTTCCGGCGTGGCGTGCGCTGGAAGCCGCGGATGCGTGCCGTCGGCCTGTACCCGATCAGCCTCGCGCTGGTCATCGGCTCCGCCTTTGGTGCGCGGGCGTGGGTGGACCACCAGATCGCCGGGCTCTCCGACAACCCCGACATCTCCACGAGCGACTACCAGGGCGAGGGTCTCAGCGATGACCCGACGGTCGCGCTGGTGCAGGCGTCCGTCCTGGCGGCGAAGGACGGCAAGCCCGTCCCCGGCGGGCTGAAGCCCGACCTGGGCCGGCTCCGGGAATCGGTGGCGCCGCTGGGTGACTGCGACTACACCCTCGAGGTCACCAAGCTGTGCCCGTTCGGTGACGTCGACGCGAAGCGCTCGATCGTGGTCGTGGGTGACTCGCACGGCCGGATGTGGGGCCCCGCCCTCAACGTGATCGGCAAGAAGTACGGGTACGCCGTCTACCAGCTGGTCTTCAGCGGCTGCCCGGCCAACACCGTCACCCGCGACCAGAAGGGTGATCGCCCCTGGCCCGAGTGCGCCGCGTTCAAGGAGTGGGCCGAGCAGCAGGTCGCCGACCTCCAGCCTGACCTGACCGTCGTCGCCAACAACTTCTACCGGGTCCCGACGATGGCCGGTGGCCGTCAGGAACGCGGGCTTGCCGAGGAGTTCAGGATTCTCGAGAAGTCCTCGGACCGGGTCGTGATGCTCGGCAACGTGCCCAAGGTCCAGCGCTCGCCCGGCGTCTGCCTGTCACGGCGCGACGTGGACCTCGGTGACTGCATGTTCCCGCCGAGCCCGGTGACGGTGCGCGGCCAGCACGTGTTCCGCGACGTCGCGAAGGAGTCCGGCGTCGAGTTCATCGACGTCCAGAAGTGGTTCTGCGCCGAGGGCCAGTGCCCGCCGGTGATCGGCGACGTCGTACCCCTGCGCGACCGCGAACACATCACCTTCGAGTACGCCGAGCAGCTGGCCGTGCCGCTGGCCGTGGAGTTCGGCTTCCAGTGATCCTCCGGTGATCTTCCAGTGATCCTCCGGTGATCAGGTGCGCTGCGCCAGGCCCTTGCCGGCCGCGACGCCGCGCTTGACCGCCGCACTCGCCACCTGGCCGGCGAGCTGGCTGGCGACCTTGATCTGGTCGCCGACCTGCTGGGTGGCGGCGAGCGGCGCCAGCGCCACCTCCGCGCGCGCAACGAGGGCGTCGGCGCGCTCGATGACGGTGTTGAAGTCGATGACCGCGTGGTGGAAGCCCTCGATGGTCTTCGAGAGCTGCTGCAGCGCCGCGGTGAGCTCCGTCAGCTGGGCGCTGGTCGCGTCGGGCGTGGGCGAGGCGTCGTACGAGGTGGTCATGGCGCGCATGCTAGATGACCCCGATGTCCGGGAGTGCATGCCCGGCGACGCCTGAGTGACGTTGTTCACGTGGGGATCTCAGCGGGCGGCTGAGGTCCCTACCGACGGGTACAGTGCCGTCGGTCGTACCAGCGAAAGGGAACTTTGATGCCGAAGCTTTGCCAGACCGAGGGACTCAACGAGGACCAGGTCGAGATCCTGAAGGCCGTGCGTGTCTTCGTGGACGAGCAGATCATCCCGGTCGCCCAGGAGCTCGAGCACGCCGACGAGTACCCGACCGACATCATCGAGGGCCTCAAGGAGCTCGGCGTCTTCGGCCTCACCATCCCCGAGGAGTTCGGTGGGCTGGGTGAGTCGCTGCTGACGTACGCGCTGGTGGTCGAGGAGATCGCCCGCGGCTGGATGAGCGTTTCCGGTGTCATCAACACCCACTTCATCGTCGCGTACCTGCTGATGCAGCACGGCACGGACGAGCAGAAGGCCAAGTACCTCCCGAAGATGGCGACCGGCGAGGTCCGCGGCGCGTTCTCGATGTCCGAGCCCGGCCTGGGCTCCGACGTGTCGGCTGTCTCCACGAAGGCCACCAAGCAGGAGGACGGGTCCTACTCGATCACCGGCCAGAAGATGTGGCTGACCAACGGTGGCACCTCCACCCTGGTCGCCCTGCTGGTCAAGACCGACGAGGGCGCCGAGAGCGTCTACAAGAACATGACCACCTTCCTCGTCGAGAAGGAGCCGGGCTTCGGCGAGACCGCCCAGGGCGTCACCGTTCCCGGCAAGATCGACAAGATGGGCTACAAGGGCGTCGAGACGACCGAGCTCATCCTCGAGGGCCACAAGATCAGCGCCGACCAGATCCTCGGTGGCGAGCCGGGCAAGGGCTTCTTCCAGATGATGGACGGCGTCGAGGTCGGCCGCGTCAACGTCGCTGCCCGTGCGTGTGGCCTGGCCTGGCGCGGCTTCGAGCTCGGCATCGCCTACGCCCAGCAGCGCAAGACCTTCGGCAAGATCATCGCCGAGCACCAGGCGGTGCTGTTCCGGATCGCCGACATGGCGACCAAGGTCGAGACCGCCCACACGATGATGGTCCGCGCCGCGCGCCTGAAGGACACCGGACAGCGGATGGACGTCGAGGCCGGCATGGCCAAGATGGTTGCCGCCGAGCTGGCCAACGAGGTCGTCGAGGACTCCTTCCGGATCCACGGTGGCTACGGCTACTCCAAGGAGTACGAGATCGAGCGCCTGATGCGCGAGGTCAAGTTCATGCTCATCGGTGAGGGCACCTCCGACATCCAGAAGATGATCATCGGCCGTTCGCTGCTGAAGGACTACAAGCTCAAGTGACCAGCACGACAGGGTCGAATGCGAAGCAGCCGGGGAGCGAAGCGACCGACGGCAAGACGAACCCGGGCAACTTCTTCGAGGACTTCACCGTCGGGCAGGTGCTCCAGCACGCCACGCCGCGGACCGTCACCGAAGGTGACCGCGCCGTCTACGGCTCGCTCTACCCGACCCGGTTCGCCGTACCGTCCTCTGCTGCCTTCGCGGCATCGGTCGGCCTCGACCCGCACCCGGTCGAGGAGCTGATCGCCTTCCACATCGCGTTCGGCAAGACCGTCCCGGACATCTCGCTCAACGCTGTCGCGAACCTCGGCTACGCCGAGTGCCGCTTCCACCAGCCGGTGGTCCCGGGCGACACGTTGAGCACCACGTCCGAGGTCATCGGTCTCAAGCAGAACTCCAACGGCAAGAGCGGCGTGGTCTACGTGCGCTCGACCGCCACCAACCAGCGTGGCGAGGTCGCCCTCGACTGGGCGCGGTGGGTCATGGTGCACAAGCGTGACGTCGACGCGCCGGCCCCCGAGGCCGTCGTACCCGACCTGGCGCCGGCGGTTGCTGCCGCGGACCTCGTGCTCCCGGCCGGGCTGGACTTCTCGTCGTACGACTTCGCCGCAGCCGGTGAACCGCACCGGTTCGGCGACTACGAGGTGGGCGAGAAGATCGATCACGTCGACGGCGTGACGCTCACCGACTCCGAGCACCAGCAGGCGACCCGCCTGTGGCAGAACACCGCCAAGGTGCACTTCAACGTCCAGGCGCGTCCCGACGGCAACCGCCTCGTCTACGGCGGCCACGTGATCTCGCTGGCCCGCGCGCTGTCGTTCAACGGACTCGCGAACGCCCAGCTGGTCGCCGCGATCAATGCCGGCGCCCACACGGCTCCCGCGTTCGGTGGCGACACCATCTACGCGTGGTCCGAGGTGCTCGAGAAGGCCGAGACGTCGGTGCCGAGCGTCGGTGCGCTGCGCCTGCGCCTGGTGGCCACCAAGGACCGCGACGAGTCGATGACCCTGCGCGACGCCGAGACCGGGAAGTACGCCGCGGGCGTGCTGCTCGACCTCGACTACTGGGCACTCACTCCGAACACCCCGTGAAGTTCTTCTCCCCCGCTTCGCTCCTCCGAACAACTTAACGGGGACCCCGTTCCCTCGGCGGAATGTTCTACCGGATCCGGACATCCTTGATCGTGTAGGTGACCTCGTCGTCGGTGGCCATCCTGAGCTGGTCGAGGATCACGACCGAGGGGTGGTCCTGGCCGGTCGGCCAGGTCACCTCGGCCTCGTCGACCTGCGGGTCGTTGGCCCGCGCGATGATGTCGTTGATCGACAGGCGGGCGAACTCCGGGGCAGCCTGGCCCCTGGCCTCGCCGGTGGTCGAGATCGCTTCGGTGACCTTGCCGTCCTTGACGGTGACCCGGACCGCGCCGACCTGCGGGCAGTAGCAGAGCACCTCGAGGCGGTAGGAGTAGTTCGCCGGCTCGAAGTCGGGGTAGTCGCGCACGGCTGAGGGCGGGTTCTGGCTGACCGACGGTTCGCCCTCCGCCTTCGCGTCGTCGGTCGCCGCGTCGTTCTCGTGCTTGCAGCCGGCCGCACCGAGGGCGAGAGCAGTCGTCATGGCGGCGGCAGCGCCGAGGCGTACGAGGGTCAGCTGCGAGCCGTGGGTGATGTGCATGAGCCTCATGATGCATGCGACGTCCCGGGTGACTCCACGGTTCCCTCGAACGGCCGATGATTGCCATTAAATGAAACTTGTTCTAGTTTTTCCTGCCAGACGCATGACGTGGGTCACATCGTGTCGTTGCTCCCGTGAAGGTCTCGCTGGAGCCCGGTCATCCCTTGGAGGAGCCGTCGTTGTCTGCCTTACGTGTTGTCCGCCTGATGGGCGCTGTACTCGTGGTCCTGCTGCTTGCTGCTTGCGGCTCCCGTCTCGATCCGGGGACGGTGGCCGATGTCAACGGCACCGGAGCCCAGGGCGAGGCCGGAGCAGCCAATGCTGACGGCGGCGCTGCTGGCCCCGTCGACGGCGCGGCCACCGATCCTGCGGCCGCCGACCCGGGCGCCGCGGCGAGCGGGGGAACCGACCCCGGGGCCGGCACCGGGGGTGCAGGCGGATCCGGAGGCTCGAGCGGCTCCGGCGGGGGTGGCGACAAGGGATCGGCGACCGGCGGTGTGAAGGCAGCGTCCTGTGCCGGCTTCAAGAACCAGAAGGGCATCACGGACAAGACGATCACGCTGGCCAACATCTCCGACATCTCCGGACCGGTCCCCGGCATCTTCGAGTCCGCCCAGCAGGCCACGCGCGCCTACATCGAGTACTTCAACTCCCGGAACACGCTGTGCGGGCGCAAGCTCGAGCTGGTCAACCTCGACAGTCGTGCCGACGCCGGTGCCGACCAGCAGGGCTACGTGAAGGCCTGCGACCAGGCCTTCGCTGCGGTCGGTTCGATGTCCGCCTTCGACAGCGGCGGCGCGGCCACGGCCACGAGCTGCGGCATTCCTGACATCCGTGCGGTCTCCGTCAACCCGGA
The DNA here is from genome assembly GCA_036675765.1 of Nocardioides sp. Taxonomy (GTDB): domain Bacteria; phylum Actinomycetota; class Actinomycetes; order Propionibacteriales; family Nocardioidaceae; genus Nocardioides. Next base: position 14,447 of record JAKFEI010000540.1, read on the forward strand.
GCGAGCGGCCTGCAAGTCCTGCTTCGCCGCGTACGCGATCCGGGCGAACCTGATCCCGGACTCCGCGTCGAAGTGGTTCGCCCAGAAGTTCCCCAACTCGGTGAAGAACGCCGCTGTCCTGTACATCAACGCCGGTGCCGCTCCGGTCAACTCCAAGAGCATGGCCGCCGGCTACGAGAAGGGCGCCGGCTGGAAGGTCACCTACCTCCAGGGGATCGACGTCGCGGAGTTCAACTTCGCGCCGTACGTGCAGCAGATGAAGGACAAGGGGGTGAAGGCGGTCGCCTACCAGGGGCCGTACCAGAACAGCGTGAAGCTCCAGCAGGCCATGCAGCAGCAGGGCTTCAAGCCGGACTTCTTCCTCCAGGACCCGACGATCTACGACAAGCGCTACATCGAGCAGGCCGGCAGCCTCGCCGAGGGCGCGTACATCTACTCGGCCAACGACCTGTTCGAGAACAGGAACAACGCCGAGATCCAGCTCTACCTGTCCTACCTCCAGCAGGTGAAGCCCGGTGCGATCCCGAACTACTACGGCCTCTACGCGTGGTCGGCCGCCCGCCTGTTCGTCGAGAAGTCGCTCGCACTCGGTGGCAAGCTGACCCGGGCCTCCCTCGTCCAGGCCCTGGACAACACCTCGAGCTGGACCGGCAACGGTGCCCACACGCCGATGAACATCGGTACGTCGGCCACGCCGCCGTGCCTGAAGGTCGCCCAGTTCAAGGGTGGTCGCTGGCAGCAGGTGTCTCCGGGCAAGTACATGTGCGGCCGAGTGGTCAACTCCGGCATCGGAGGCTGACCCGATGAGCTCACTGTTCGCCTTCACGTTGCTCGGGCTGTTCACCGGGGCCGCCTACGCGATCATGGCGAGCGGGCTGGTGCTCACCTACACGACGACCCGGGTGTTCAACATCGCCCACGGTGCCTTCGGCATGGTGCTGGCGTTCACCTTCTGGGACTTCAGCCAGCGCCAGGGCCTGCCTCCCTTGCTGTCGTTGTTCCTCGTGCTCGGTGTCGTCGCGCCGGCCATCGGCTGGTTCATCCAGCGCTTCGTCACGCGCGGCCTGGGGGAGGGGCCGGTCTCGGTGGCACTGGTCGTCACCGTGGGACTGCTGGTCGGTCTGATCGGCCTGGCCCAGCAGATCTGGCCACCGGAGCCACGGGTGCTCCTCCCGTTCTACCCGGAGACCGGATGGCAGGTGGGGGACACCTACGTCACGGCGCACCAGCTCATCACGATCATCTGCTCGATCGCCGTGGCGACCGGCCTCTACCTGCTGCTGAACAGGACCCGCATCGGTACGGCCATGCGCGCGTCGGTCGACAACCCGGAGCTCCTCAAGTTCTTCGGTGGCAAGCCGGACACCGTCGCTGCGCTGGCGTGGGCGATCGGCATGTCCCTGGCGGCGCTCGCCGGGATCCTGCTGACGCCGGTCGTGGGGCTGGACTACTACGCGCTGACGTTGTTGGTCATCAACGCGTACGCCGCCGCGATGCTCGGTCGGCTCAAGAGCCTTCCCCTCACCTTCGCCGGCGCGATGGGCCTCGGCATCCTGGAGTCCTGGGCCGTCGCGTACCTGCCCACCGACGGTTTCTGGTCGACCATCCGTCCGGTCATCCCGGCGATCTTCCTGTTCGTGGTGGTCGTCGCGATGCCCCAGACCCAGCTGCGGATCGGCCAGGTCAAGGGCATCGTGGCCGCACCCGTACCCACCTTGCGCAAGAGCCTCGGCGCAGGTGGCGTGCTGCTCGCCGTCGCCTTCGTCCTGATCGGGATCGTGTCGCGATCCGACGTGCTCCTGATCGGTGTCGCGGCGACGTACGCGATGGTCATGCTCTCGTTGGTCCTGCTCACCGGGTACGGCGGCCACGTCTCCCTGGCACAGTTCACCTTCGCCGGCGTCGGTGCGCTCGCCTACGCCAAGCTCGACCAGCCCAACCTGCTCGGGCTGCTGCTGGCGGCGGCGATCGCGGCGGGGGTGGGCGCGCTCGTCGCACTGCCCGTACTGCGGCTGACCGGTCTCTACCTGGCGCTGTCGACGATGGCCTTCGCCGTGTTGATGGACAAGATGATCTTCCAGGCCGAGTACGCCTTCAAGTTCAACGGCACGCTGGCGACCGAGCGTCTGTCCGTTTTCGGCGTGCAGATCGCGAGCGACACCGCGTACGTGTGGTTCATGGTCCTGGCGTTCGTGGTGATGGGCCTGTTCCTGTTGTGGCTGCGGCGCGGGGCGATGGGCAGGATCCTGATCGCGACCCGCGACAGCCCCTCGGGATGCGGCACGCTCGGCCTGGACCTGCGCTGGTTCCGCGTCGGACTGTTCTCGCTGTCGGCGGGCATCGCAGGCGTCGCGGGTGCCCTGTTCGCCGGCCTGCGGGGAACCGTCGGGGCTGCCGACTTCCTCTACTTCCAGTCCCTGCTGGTGTTGCTCCTCGCCGTGGTCTTCGGCGTCACGTCGGTGAGCGGTGCGTTGCTCGGTGGTACGGCGCTGATGCTGCTGCCCGTGTGGCAGTCGTCGGCTCCCGAGCTGGCCGGCCTCCTCTTCGCGATCCTGGGCTTCGGTGCGGTCCTGCTCGGCCGCGACCCGAACGGCATCGCCAACCATCTCTTCAAGCTCGGTCGCCTGGGCTCGAACAAGCTTCTTCCACGCTGGGAGGAACAGTTGCGCCAACGACTGGACGGCCTGCTCAAGCCGGGCCGGCCCGAACCTGCCCGCTCCGTCGACGCACCGTCCGACGCACCGTTCGACGCAGGCGCCGAAGCCACGATCGACGAGCCGCAGGGGGTGGCCTGAGATGGCACTGCTCGAAGTCGACGACGTGATCGTCCGGTTCGGTGGGGTGACGGCCGTCAACCACGCGTCCTTCACGGCCGAGGGTGGGCGGATCACCGGGCTGATCGGTCCCAACGGCGCCGGCAAGACAACCTGCTTCAACGTGATCACCGGACTGCAGAAGCCGACCAGCGGCCGGGTTCGGTACCGCGACCGCGACGTCACCGGCTGGCCGGTCCATCGCCGGGCCCACCAGGGCATCGGCCGCACCTTCCAGCGGCTCGAGGCCTTCGGGTCGCTCTCGGTGAAGGACAACGTCCGGGTCGCTCGCGAGATCCATGGCGGCCCGAAGGCGTGGTTCCGTTCGGAGGGCAGGTCCGCGCTGGAGGTCGAGGTGCTGCTCGACCGGGTGGGGATCGGCGACTACGGCGACGAGCGTGCCGACTCCATTCCGACCGGTGCCGCCCGCCTGCTCGAGCTGGCGCGGGCGCTGGCCTGCGACCCGATGCTCCTCCTGCTGGACGAGCCGTCCTCGGGTCTCGACGAGACGGAGACCGACTCCTTCGGTGCGCTGCTGAAGGAGCTTGCCGGCGAAGGTGTCGCCATCTTGATGGTCGAGCACGACATGGACCTGGTGATGACCGTGTGCGACGAGATCCACGTGCTCGACTTCGGCGAGATCATCGCCTCGGGTGCACCCTCCGACATCCGGTCCGACGGCAAGGTGCAGCGCGCCTACCTCGGCTACTCCGACGA
>JAKFEI010000025.1:0-2727 GCA_036675765.1 Nocardioides sp.
GGCCGGCTTCGACGACTTCCTCATCCTCGAGGACGGCGACGGGGTCGGCGGTGCCTGGCACTGGAACACCTACCCGGGCGTCGGTGTCGACATCCCGTCGTTCAGCTACCAGTTCTCCTTCGAACAGCGGAACACGTGGTCGCGCGTCTACGCGCCAGGAGCCGAGCTCAAGGCCTACGCCGAGCACTGCACGGACAAGTACGGGCTGCGCGAGCGCACCCGCTTCAACACCCGCGTCACCAGCGCCCGGTTCGACGACGACACCCACGAGTGGACGCTCGACACTGCCGACGGTGACGAGATCGTGACGCGCAACGTCGTGGTCGCGACCGGAGCGCTGACCCAGCCGAAGCTGCCCGACATCGCCGGCGTCGAGTCGTTTGCCGGCACCACCCTGCACACCGCGCGCTGGGACCACGACGTCGACCTCGCCGGCAAGCGGGTCGCGATCATCGGCACCGGCGCCTCCGCTGTGCAGGTGATTCCCACCATCGCACCCGAGGTCGAGCAGCTCACCGTCTTCCAGCGCACCCCGATCTGGTGCCTGCCGAAGCCCGATGCACGGCTCGCCTGGCCGTTGCGTGCGGCGTTGCGGTTGCCCGGCGCGAAGACCCTGACCCGCACCATCAGTGAGGCGTTCGTCGAGGCGAACTTCCCGATCGCCGCGCACTTCTACGGCGTCGTACCGCTCGCCGACGGCGCCGAGCGGATCGGCAAGGCGTTCCTCCGCCAGCAGGTCAAGGACCCCGTCATCCGCGAGAAGCTGACGCCGAAGTACGGCCTGGGCTGCAAGCGCCCCAGCTTCTCCAACCGGTACCTGCCGGCCTTCAACCGCGACAACGTGGTCCTCGAGACCACGGGCATCGAGGCCATCACGCCGACCGGTGTCCGCACCACCGACGGCGTCGAGCACGAGATCGACGTGCTGATCCTCGCGACCGGCTTCAAGGTCTTCGAGAAGGGCAACATGCCGCCGATCCCGGTCACCGGAGCCGACGGCATCGACCTCGAGGCGTGGTGGGACGAGAACCGTTTCCAGGCCTACCAGGGCGTCAGCATGCCGGGGTTCCCCAACCTCTTCATGATGCTCGGGCCCTACGGCTTCAACGGGTCGTCGTACTTCAACCTGATCGAGGCGCAGAGCCGTCACATCGTCCGCGCGCTGCGCGAGGCGCGCCGCCGCAGCTCGACCCGTGTCGAGGTGAGCGCCGAGGCCAACGACGCCTACTTCCAGCGGATGCTGGGCCGACGCCCGCAACAGGTGTTCTTCCGCGATGCTTGTGCCACAGCCAACAGCTACTACTTCGACGCCCACGGCGACGTACCACTTCGCCCCGCCCTGACGGCGGAGACCAAGTGGGAGGCTGCACGCTACGACCTGAACGACTACCTGTACGCCTGACTGGCGTTGGTCACGGCACCACCGTTCAAGAACCCAGGAGAAGCCCATGAAGGCCGTCGTCTGTCACGACACCAAGCTCGAGGTCACCGACGTCCCGACTCCCGAGCCGGGTCGCGGCCACTTGTTGCTCGACGTGCACCACTGCGGCATCTGCGGCTCGGACCTGCACGCCCGCACCCACGCCGACGACATGGCCGATGCGGCCGCCACCAGCGGGTACGACGGGTTCATGCGCTCCGGTGACTCCGTCGTCTTCGGCCACGAGTTCTGCGGTGAGGTCGTGGACCGCGGGCCGCGCACCAGCAAGGAGATCAAGACCGGCACCCGCGTCGTCGCGATGCCGATCCTGCGCACCGGCGGCGCCGTCCACACCACGGGCCTCTCCCCCCACGCGCCGGGCGCCTATGCCGAGCAGGTCGTCGTCCAGGCGGCGCTCGCGATGCCGGTGCCCAACGGCTTGGCATCCGACAAGGCCGCGCTGACCGAGCCGATGGCGGTGGGGCTGCACGCCGTACGCCGCGGGCAGGTGAAGAAGGGCCAGATCGCGGTGGTGATCGGCTGCGGCCCGATCGGCCTCGCGGTGATCTCGCTGCTCAAGGCGTCCGGCGTCCGCACGGTCATCGCCAGCGACTTCTCCGCCGGCCGCCGTGCGCTCGCCGCCCAGTGCGGCGCCGACGTCGTCGTCAACCCGGCCACCGATTCGCCGTACGACGCCGCCGACGCCCGCGGGAAGTACGTCACCGCCGCCGGACTGTTCGACCTCGCCGTGGACTCGATGACCAAGCTGCGCGCCGTACCCCTGCTGCCGTGGTGGACGGCGATGGAGACCGCCGTGAAGCTCGGCGCCATGCCCGAGGGCCCGGTCATCTTCGAGTGCGTGGGGGTGCCCGGCATCATCGACCAGGTGATCGCCAGCGCACCGATCGCCTCTCGCGTGGTCGTGGTCGGCGTCTGCATGGGCGCCGACTCGATCCGCCCGGCGATCGCCATCAACAAGGAGATCGACCTGCGGTTCGTGCTGGGCTACACGCCCACCGAGTTCCGCGAGGCCCTGCACCTGATGGCCGACGGCAAGGTCGACCCGACGCCGCTGATGACCGGCACCGTCGGGCTCGCGGGTGTGGAGGCGGCGTTCACCGCACTCGGCGACCCCGAGAAGCACGCCAAGATCCTGGTCGACCCGCGGTCGGACGCGACCCTCTGACGGTGATGCCCAGGATCTAGCGGAGCACCTTCCGCACCAGCCGCCAGATCAGCGGCTGCGTGACGATCTTGCGCACGATCGCGCGCAGCCACAGCGGCCGGATGATCGACTTGACGATGCG
>JAKFEI010000541.1:0-2716 GCA_036675765.1 Nocardioides sp.
TTGCGCCAGGAGCGGTAGCACTTCAGCAACGCGCTCTGGACGACGTCCTCGGCGTCGGCGGACGGGCAGCCCAGGAGGACGGCCGTCCGCACCAGCCGTGGCCGCCGCTGGGCGACGTACGCACTGAAGTCCATCGGGCTCCTCGGAGTCGGGGTCACCCAGTGTGACCGGCGAGGGCTCCCGTTCGGTTCCGAACAGCGGCGAATCGGCACCGGTTTCACGCTCCCGTCCACAGGCGCCAGCAAGCGTGGTGTGGGCGCACGGCAAGCGGGAGACCTGATCGGGATGAACGAGATCGAGGACCTCCTGGATCGCCAGGACGGTGTGATCAGCCGACGACAGGTGCTGGCGGCGGGGCGCGACCGGACGTACGTCGCCCGGATGGTCCGGCGGCGTGAATGGACCCAGGTGCATCCCGGCGTCTACGTGAACCACACCGGACCGCTGACCTGGCGCCAGCGGGCGTGGGCAGCGGTCCTGGCATGTTGGCCAGCAGCGCTCGACGGGTGGAGCGCGATCCGGGCGCACGAAGGGCCGGGTCGGAGCCGCCGTGACGACGCCCGCCCCATCGAGGTGGTCGTGCGACACAGTCGCGGCCTCACGCCACCCGCAGGCGTTCGAGTGCGGGAGTCGCGCCGATTCGACGAGTCCGTGCAGTTGCAACTGAGCCCGCCGCGGCAACGTTACGACGACGCGATCATCGAGCTCGCCGACCGCGCCGCCGACCAGTTGAGCGCCATTGCGATCGTCGCCGACGCCTGCGGAGGCCGCCGTACGACGGCCGTCCGGCTCCTTGCTCGCATCGAGGAGATGTCCCGGCTGCACCGGCGCTCGTGGCTGAGGTCGGTGATCAAGGACGTGACCGAAGGGACATGCTCGGTCCTCGAGCACGCCTACCTGACTCGGGTCGAACGGCCCCACGGACTGCCGCGCGGCCTGCGGCAGGTGATCGCGTTCGATGCCGGCGGGCGGCGGATGTTCCGGGACGTCGTGTACGGCGGTCGTCGTCCCCGGTGGCGGCAGATCGTCGAGCTCGACGGGCGCCTCGGCCACGACTCGACGGCAGATCGGGACCGCGACATGGAGCGCGATCTCGATGCGGCACTGGACCTGGAGGACACGGTGCGGCTCGGGTACGGGCAGGTGCTGGGGAGGCCGTGCTCGACGGCCGCGAAGCTGGGCCGGCTACTGCAGCTCAGGGGCTGGGCCGGGGCCGCAACTCCCTGTCCGGACTGTCGAGAGACGGATTGGCTGGGATCGGATCAAGCAGGTTGATCCGATCCCAGCCAATGTCGCTCAGAGGTCGAAGAGCGAACCAGTCTCGTTGATGTCCACGTCGGTGCGGGGCTGGTTGGCCTCGCCGGACGATGCTGCGCGAGGTGCCGCCGGGGCGGGCTTCTCCTCCGCAGCAGGCTCTTCTGCAGCCGGCTCCTCGACCGCCGGCGCGGCCGCTTCGGGCTCGACCGCCTCAGGCTCGACCGGCTCAGGCTCGACCGCCTCAGGCTCGGCCTCGGCAGCAGGCTCGGCCTCGACCGGAGCAGCCACGGGCGCCGGGGTCGCCGCCGGGGCAGCGGGCTCGGGCGCCACGATGTCGAACAACGACCCACCGGACGGGATCTCCGCCGACGGCGTCGCAGCAGGCGTCGCCGGAGCAGCAGGCTCTGGGTCTCGAGACGGTTGCTGCGCAACCTCCTCGACCACCGGGGCGCTGGCCGGGGCGGCAGCAGGAGCTGCAGGAGCAGCCGCCTCGGGAGCTGCGATGTCGAACAACGACCCACCGGACGGGATCTCCGCCGACGGCGTTGCGGCGGGCGTCGCCGGAGCAGCGGGCGCGGCAGCCTTCGGGGCCTCCTCGACCACCGGCTTGGCGGCAGCAGGCGCGGGGGTGTCGAAGAGCGAGCTCGAGTCGTCGAACAACGACCCACCCGATGCCGGCTTCGGCTCGGGGTCTCGAGACGGTTGCTGCGCAACCTCCTCGACCACCGGCTTGGTGGCAGCCGGCGCCGGGGTGTCGAACATCGAGCTGGCGTCGTCGAACAGCGACCCACCCGATGCCGGCTTCGGCTCGGGGTCTCGAGACGGTTGCTGCGCAACCTCCTCGACCACCGGCTTGGTGGCAGCCGGAGCAGGCGTGTCGAACATCGAGCCCGGGTCGTCGAACAGGCCACCGCCCGCTGCAGCCGGTGCGGCCTTGGCCTCCGGCGCAGCCTCCTGGTCTCGAGACGGTTGCTGCGCAACCTCCTCGACCACCGGGGCCGTCTCCGCCGGCGCGGCTGCCTTCGCGACGGGAGCGCCCACCGGCGTACCCTCGCCCGGCTTGAGCTTGGTGGCCTGCTCGCCCTTGACGGACGCGAGCAGCATCTGCGCGACGTCGAGGACCTCGACCTCTTCGCGCGCCTCGCCGTCGGCCTGCATCTTGGTGAGGCCGTCGGAGATCATCACGCGACAGAACGGGCAACCGACGGCGATCTGGTCGGCCTCGGTGCCGACCGCTTCGGCCGTGCGGTTGAGGTTGATCCGCTCGCCGATGGTCTCTTCCATCCACATGCGGGCACCACCGGCGCCACAGCAGAAGGACTTCTCCTTGTTGCGTTCCATCTCGGCGAACTCGGCGCCGGGCAGGATCTCCAGGAGGTCGCGCGGCGGCGTGTAGACCTGGTTGTGACGACCGAGGAAGCAGGGGTCGTGGTAGGTCACCTTGCGCGCGTGGGCACCG
>JAKFEI010000064.1:0-2712 GCA_036675765.1 Nocardioides sp.
CATCTACGACGGCGCCTTCCGGATCATCCGGTTCAACCCGAAGGCCACCGTCGGGGCCGCGGTCATGGTCACCGCGGTGGCGATGATCATCCCGGTCGCGATCACCGCTGTCCTCACCTTCACGGTGGGACTCGCGCTCGACGCCTCGGGAGAGATCGACCCGGACGCGTCCACCGCCGACGCCCTGGGACTGCTCGCCGCCTACGGTTCGCTGCTGCTGTCGATCCTGCTCGCCCAGGTCGGCGTGATCCTCGTGACGGGGATGATCGCCCACGTGACCCGGGCCGCGGCGGTGGGCCGGCGACTGAGCCTCGGCGAGGCCTGGGCCGCGACGCGCGGCAAGCGCTGGCGCCTGCTCGGCCTGGCCGCCGTCATCAACCTGTCCTTCTTCGCCCTCATCGCGGTGTACGTCGTCCTGTGGGTCGTGGTCGTGGCCGTCAGTCCCAACCCGTGGCCGATCGTGGCGTGGGGCGTGCTCAGTGTCCCGGGCTTCCTGGCCCTGTGCTGCTGGCTGTGGGTCCGCTTCTACTACCTGCCCGTGCCGCCGCTGATGCTCGAGGACGTCGGCGTCTTCGGCGCGATCGGACGCGGGTGGTCGCTCACCGGGAAGGGCCAGTTCTGGCGCACGTTCGGCATCGCCCTGCTGACGGTCCTGATCGGCTCGGTCGCAGGGAGCATGCTCTCGGCGCCGGTGAGCGTCATCGGCCAGGTCGGGTCCATCGCAGTTCCGGAGTACTCCGCCCTGCTGCTGGTCCTGACACAGGCCATCGCCCTGATCGTGCAGAACGCCTTCGTCGCGCCCTTCGTCGCGGCGGTCACCTCCGTCCAGTACGTCGACCTCCGGATGCGCAAGGAAGCGCTGGACGTCGAGTTGATGCGTGAGGCAGGAATCATCTCCGCATGATCGCTGCGCTCGTCGTGCCGCTGGTCGGTCGTCTCGACCCACCGCTCGATCCGAGCGGTGACGAGGCGCGCGGTCAGCTGCGCCGTGAGCTCGCCCATCCGGAGTACTACGACGCCAACCTCCTGCAGCGGATCAGCGACTGGCTCGACCGGCTGATCAACGACAGCGTCGGTGCCGCGTCCAGCTCGCCGCCGCTCACCGTGGCGATCGCGATCCTCGTCGCCCTGCTGCTCGCGACGGCGGCCATGCTCATCGTCTCCCGCGCGCGCCGTACCGCCCGTGCCGACAAGACGCCCTCCGCAGCCCTGACCGACGAGGTCGTCACTGCCGACGAACTGCGCCGCCGGGCCGAGGCGGCCCTCGCGGCCGAGGACCCGGTCGCGGCCCTGATCGACGCGTTCCGGGCAACCGCGCTGCGCCAGATCGAACGCGGCCGCATCGACGACGTGCCCCAGGCCACCGCCCACGAACTCGCGGGCGCCCTCGCCGTTGTCTTCCCCGATCACGGACCGGCCGTCCGGCGGGGGGCCGACCTCTTCGACCAGGTCCTGTACGGCGACCGGCCGGCGACCGACGAACAGGCGCGCGACCTGCTGGCGCTCGACGACGCCCTCGCCGGGCGGGCGGCCCGCCGATGAAGCGTCGTCCCCCGGGCTGGGTGCTGATCGCCCTCGCACTGGCGCTCGCGCTGGGCGTCGCCATCTGGTCCTCGCGCGATGCAGAGACGCACCCCGACGCACTGGACCCCCGCAATCCCGCACCCGAGGGCGGCCAGGCGATCGCCCGCGTGCTCGAGGACGAGGGCGTGGACCTGACGATCGTGCGGTCGGCCGCCGCGCTCGACGACGCGACGGTCGACGACGCGACGACGGTGGTCGTGACGAGCACCGACCACCTGTCGCCGGGCACTCTCGAACGACTCCGCGACAAGGCGGCTCCGGGGCGCCTGGTGCTGATCGAGCCGTCGTACTTCGTGCTCGAGGAGATCGACCGCGGCCTCGACCTCACCTCGGTGTCCGACACGAAGGTCCGCGCCGTCTGCGACCTGGCGGTGGATGGGTTGACGCTGGAGGTCGACCAGCTGACCGCGTACCGCGGGGACGGCCAGACCTGCTTCCGCACCGGCGGCGGCTCGGTCCTCGTCGAGACGGACCGACTGGTGCTCTTCGGAGCGGGCCAGGCCCTGAGCAACGACCAGGTCCTGCGGGCCGACAACGCCGCTGTGGGCCTCCGCCTGCTCGGCGCAACCGACCGCGTGGTCTGGTACGTCCCCGACCTGGCCGACCCGGCGTCCGACGACGCGGTCACCCTCACCTCCCTGATCCCGCGGTGGATCGGTCCCGGCATCTGGCTCGGGGCACTGGCGGTGATCGCGCTGATCCTCTGGCGCTTCCGTCGCCTCGGTCCACTGTCGACCGAGCCGCTGCCCGTGGTGGTGCGTGCGGTCGAGACCGCGCACAGCCGGGGCCGGATGTACCGCCGCAGTGGCGACCGGGCGCACGTCGCCCGTGCCCTGCGCCGCGCCGCGCGCACCGATCTCGCCGTACGACTTGGCCTGGACCGCCGCACGGCGCCGGGCGCCGTGATCGAGGCGACCGCCCTGCACCTCGACGCCCGTGTCGACGAGATCGGCGCCCTGCTGAACGATGACCAACTCCCCCCAGCGACCGACCACGACCTGGTCCGGCTCGCCCAGGCGCTCACCCGATTGAGAAGAGAGGTACGACGCGGATGACCTCAACCGCTGGATTCCCGGCCCCGTCCCGAACCGACGACCAGGCGGTGCGCGAACGGCTCCTGGCCGTGCG
>JAKFEI010000463.1:0-2706 GCA_036675765.1 Nocardioides sp.
CCGGGCGCCACCGGGTTGATGGTCGCGGTGAACCGAACGCTCTCGCCCGACTGCGCGGGGTTGGCCGAGGACGTCAGCAGCGTCGAGGTCTGTGCGCGCTGCACCTTCTGCGCCGTCGACCCGTTGCTGCCCGTGAAGCTGTCATCACCGTCGTACGTCGCCACCACGGCGTGCTGCCCGACCGACAGCTCGTCGGTCGTGATCGAGGCGACGCCACCGGTGCTGGAGCTCACCGGAGCGGTCCCGAGGACGGTGCCACCGTTGGTGAAGGTGACCGTCCCCGACGGCGATCCGGCGCCCGGAGCGGTGACCGTGACCGTCGCGGTGAAGGTCACCGGCTGGCCGAACACCGAGACCGGAGCCGAGCTCTCCACGACCGTCTTCGTCGCCGCCTTGTTCACCGTGTGCGTCGCCAGCGGCGAGGTGCTGGTGATGAAGTTCGGGTCGGCGCTGAGGTAGCGGGCCTTGATGTCGTGGCTGCCGCGGGTCAGCGTGCTGGTGCTCATCTCCGCTGCGCCGTCCACCAGGGTGGCGAACGGACCGGCGGCGCCGTCGATCTCGAACTGCGCGACGCCTTCCGGGGTTCCGACCGCCGGGCTGACGGGGGTGACCGTCGCCCGGATCGTCACGGGCTGACCCACCACCGACGGGTTCGGCGAGGACGAGACCGCGGTCGTGGTGTGGGCCGGCGCGACCTCCTGGTCGAGGCTCGCCGATCCACCGGCGAAGCGGGTGTCGCCCTCGTAGTTCGCGGTGATCACGTGGTCACCGGCGTCGAGGCCGGTTGCCGGCGACACCGCCGTACCGCCGTTGAGGGCCACCGGGCCACCGATCGGCTCTCCGTCGGCAGCGAACTGGACGAGGCCGGTCGGCTCGCCCGCACCGGGCGTCACGACGTCGACGTCGGCGGTGAAGGTGATCGGCTCACCGGCCACGGCGTCGGCGTTGGAGGTCTCCAGGGTGACGGTCGTGTCGGCGCGGTTCACGCCGTGGCTGAGCTCGGCGGAGGTGCTCGTCGCGAAGTCGCCGTTGCCGTTGTACGTCGCCTGCACCAGGTGGTTGCCGGGCGTCAGGTTGCTGATGGTCAGCTCGGCCGTGTCTCCGGAGAGCGGTACGGCGGTGCCGTACGGGTCGCCGTCGACGTTGAACTGCACGCCACCGGCCGGGGTGCCGACGCCGGGGGCGACGACGTCGACCGTCGCGCTGAAAGTGACGGCTTCGCCGGACACGGTCGGAGAGCCGGTGCTCGTCAGCACGGTGCTGGTGGGCGCCTTGTCGACGGTCAGGGTCCGGGAGTCCGCCGTGCTGGTGATCAGGTTGCTGTCGCCGCTGTAGCGGGCACCGATCGCGTGGGTGCCGGTGCTGAGGTTGTCGATCGAGGGAGAGCTTGCCGCGCCGCCGACCACGGGAGCCGGAGCACCCAGGTCGTCACCGTCGACGGTGAACTGCACCGTCCCCGAGGGGACGCTGGTGCCATTGACGATCGCCACCTGGGCGGTGAACGAGACCGCCTCGCCGTGGACGACGGGCGCAGGCTGGACCAGCGTCGTCGTCGAAGGGTTCTTCTCCACGGTGAAGGGCGTGGAGACGGAGGAGCCCTTGTAGAACGTGGTCTGTGCGAAGGACGCGGTCACGGTTGCGTTGCGCGGCGGGCCCGAGACGGGCAAGACAGCGGTGGCCACGCCACTGGCGTTGGTCGTCGCATTGACCGACGTGCCGCCCGACAGGGAGAAGGTGACCGTCCGGTTCGGCAGCACCGAGGTGGACAGGTTCGGGTCGGTGAGAGTGGCGCGGGCGGTGACCGAGGTGTTCTGCGGCCCCTCGGTTGCGCCCGAGTAGGCGATCTGGGTGATGTTGTCGATCGTCACCGCCCGGTTCGTCGTCTTCGTGTTGTTGGAGCAGAAGATGAAGCCCGACCGGTTCCGCTCGATCGCGCGCGCGGTGTAGGCGCCGTTCGCGTAGGAGTGCGAGTCGAACCCGGCGCTCTTGGCGCCCGTGCCGCCCTGCACGCTCTCGAACACCACGCCACCGCCGCTGTTGATCAGCTGGAGCGTGGTCTGCGGACCACTGGCGTTGGCACAGATCGTGCCGTCGGTGGCGCCGCTCGCCGAGATGGTGGCATTGCCGCGGAGGACGGCGTTGTTGGCCGGGGCGGTGATGTCGGCCGAGGCCGACGACACCAGCAGGACGGAGAGGCCGATGGCCAGGGAGATGGCCGCGAGGGCCGCGATCAGTCTGCGCACAGCTGAGGTTCCTTTCAACATGGCCGACCTCACTTGATGATGGCGCCGCGCGCCGTGGAGGAGAGGTGGTTCGCGTCGCCGCCGAAGGTGGCCGTGTAGCCGCCGTTCAGGACGAGCGCGAGGAGCTGGGCAACGGCGTTGCACGTGGCGACACCGGAACCGTTGGTCGTGGTCGTGCAGACGACCTTGGTCCCGACCTTGAACTCCACGGCCACACCGGCGAGCGGTTGCCCGCCCGTCGTCACCGTGGCCCGGAGCTGCCCCAGAGGCAGGCCGAGGGGTGCCAGCGAGACCGCCGCCGCTGCCGCGTGGACCGTCGTGGCCCGCTTGGCCACGACGACATCGACGACCGCGGAGTCGCTCGCGTCGTGCACGTCAGTGCCGTCGTACACGGCCGTGAGGTGGTGGGTTCCCGCAGGGAGCGCAGCCGTTGTCAGCTGGGCGACACCGGCGCTCCCGTCCG
>JAKFEI010000425.1:0-17708 GCA_036675765.1 Nocardioides sp.
GCCATCGGCAGCCACAGGAACTGCAGGTCGTCCTCATTGAGGATGTTCTGGGCCTTGATGGCCTCGCCCTCGAAGACCCAGGCCCTGTGCAAGGTGCGCACGCCCTTCGGCTTGCCCGTCGTGCCGGAGGTGTAGATCAGGGTCGCGAGATCCTCGGGCTGGATGCTCTGCGCCACGGCCTCGACTGCGTCCGGGTTGGCCGCCAGGTGGGTGTCACCCAGCTCGCCGAGCTGGTCGAGCGAGATGACCCAGTCGCCGTCGGCCAGCGCGGGGTCGAAGGAGACGACCTTCGACAGCACCGGCAGGTCGGCGCGGTGGTCGCGCAGCTTGGCGAGCTGCTCCTCGTCCTCCGCGAAGATCACGCGGCTCTCGGAGTCGCCCACGATGTAGGCGGTGTCCTCGCCGTTGGTCGACGGGTACACCGTCGTCGTCGCGCCGCCGGCGCACATGATGGCGAGGTCCGCGAGGATCCACTCGTAGCGCGTCGACGAGGCGATCGCCACGCGCTGCTCCCGCTCGAGGCCCAGGGAGAGCAGACCGGCCGCGAGGCGTCGTACGCGGTCACCGGCCTCGCCCCAGGTCACCGATTCCCACGCGTCGCCGACGGGGAAGCGGAAGGCTTCGCGCGAACCGCTCGCCTTCACCCGGTCCAGGAACTGCACGGCGCAGTTCTGGGGAAGGTGCTCGAGGAAACTGGTGTCGTGGTTGACGGGCATGTCGCTCCTGAAGAACTGTTCCGAGACCGGCGGTGACTGATTGGTAACTTAGATCACTCGGCGGCGAGTTGGTACGGGACCCCGGCGCCGCGGACGAACTGTTCGACCTTCTCGCGGACCTTCGGCGGCAGGACCTCGATCGCCGCGAGCTCGGGCAGGCGGGTGCGATCGGTGTTCAGCGCGACGAACATGTCACGCACCGTGACGCCGTGGCCGGGCCGGTGGACGACCTCGACCGGGTCGCCGGGAGCGAGCGTTCCGGGTTGGAGCACGCGGAGGTACGGGCCGGGTCGACCCTCGGCGGTGAAGCGCTTCACCCACGCCTTCGGGTCGTAGCCGCTCTCCCCCATCCAGCCCTTGAAGTCGTTGCACGGCGTCCGCACGTGGGCGACCTCGAGCAACGGCCCGTCGGGGCCGCCGACCTGGAGCCGGGTGCCGATCTCCATGCCCGTGAGGTCGAGCCCCTCGGTGGTGAGGTTCTCACCGAACTGCCCGTTGCGGATGGACTGCCCGAGCTCGGCCTCCCAGAAGTCGAGGTCCTCGCGCGCATAGGCATAGACCGCCTGGTGCGGGCCGCCGTGGTGCTCGGTGTCGGAGACCTGGTCGCCCTCGATCCCCAGTTCGTGGACGACGACCGGCGCATCGAGGTTGCGCTTGTCGATGGACGTGCAGCCGATCGAGGCCCACTCCTTGTCCTGCGGACGACCGACACTGACAGCG
This sequence comes from Nocardioides sp., assembly GCA_036675765.1. Classification (GTDB taxonomy): domain Bacteria; phylum Actinomycetota; class Actinomycetes; order Propionibacteriales; family Nocardioidaceae; genus Nocardioides. The sequence continues at coordinate 1,437 of JAKFEI010000425.1, forward strand.
AGAACGCGCGACATGCGGCCAGTCTGCACCTGCGCTGGTCAGTCCCGCACGGTCATTTGAGGTGGTCGATGCCGGTCAGTCCTGGACGGCCTTGGCGATCGTGATGCAGGCAGTGACGTGCTCGCGTTCCTCGGCAGTGGGCCTGCGGTCCGCGCGTACGGCGTCCTGGTGCGCCCAGTGGGCATTGAGGACCGACCGGACCACGACCCAGTCGCGGGCGCGGGCCTCGTCGAAACCGGCCGTGTCGACCAGTGCGTGGAAACGCCGACGGATCCCCTCACGAACGGAGCCGACGGCTTGGGGTGAGGCGTACTCCCCGAAGCGGTCGCGCAGCATCGGCTCGAGCTCGAAGTGCGGGTCGCCGTTGGTCGGCGTCGGGTCGATGGCGAGCCACGTCGGCTCACCTTCACGCTCACCGCGCAGCACGTTCTCGTAGTGAAGGTCACCGTGCAGCACCGCGGACGCCGGCTCCGCGCACAGCTCACGAGCCAGGCCGATCGTCTGGTCGACGAGTCGTCGCGGCACCGGCACCGCCGTGGCGTCCCGTTGCAGTGCCTCCACCCAGCGGGCGACGTACGACGCCTGATCGCGAAGCTGGGGCATGGGAGGCACGTGGAGCCGGCCGTAGAGGCCACCGACGATCTCGCAGGCCTCGATGTCCCAGTGCTCGGTCAGGTCTTCGCGATCCAGTCGTTCCAGCAGGAGGGCCCGGCGTGCCGGATCGGCGCGCAGCAGTTGCACCGCGCCGCGGCCCCGCCACCGTTGCAGTGCGAGCTGCTCGTGCTCCGACTCGTCGTCGGGGAGCGCGATCTTGAGGGCGGCAGGACGTCCTTGACGAGTGGTGACGGGCAGCACGACGGAGCGGGCCCCGTGCCACCTCTCGTCGCCCGCAATGAGTTCCCACTCGTCGAGCAGGCCCTCAGGGATCTGGACACTCATCGGAACATCCTCGGCTACGGTGCTCTCACCCTTGAGGGAGGGACACCATGGACAGTGCACTGACCACCATCGGGCTGCCGATCGCGCTCGCGATCATCATGTTCGGACTCGGCCTCGGCCTGACGCCGTCCGACTTCCGGCGCATCGGGAAGAACCCGAAGGCCGTCGCCATCGCCCTGGTCTGCCAGGTCGTGGTGCTGCCGGCGATCTGCTTCGGGCTCGTGGTCGCCTTCGACCTCGATCCGCTGCTGGCCATCGGCATGATCCTGCTCGCCGCCTCGCCGGGCGGTACGACGGCCAACCTGTTCAGTCACCTGTTCCGCGGCGACGTCGCGCTCAACATCAGCCTCACCGCGATCAACTCGATCCTGGCGCTCGTCACCCTGCCGCTGATCACGAATGCGGCCATCGACCACTTCGACCAGGGCGACTCGGTGTCCCTGCCCTTCGGCGAGGTCGTGCAGGTCTTCGCCATCGTGCTGATCCCGGTGGCCATCGGCATGGCGGTCAAGGCCACGCGACCGGCCTTCGCGGACCGGATGGACCGACCGGTCCGGATCGGCTCGGCCGTCATCCTCGCCGTGCTGGTGCTGGGCATCCTGCTCGACCAGCGCGAGAACGTCGCCGACTACCTCGCCGAGGTCGGCATCGTCGCGGCGCTGTTCTGTGCGATCAGCCTCGTCCTCGGGTACGTCGTCCCCCGGGCGCTCGGCGTGCGCGACGACCAGGCGATCGCGTCCTCCATGGAGATCGGCGTGCACAACGGTACACTCGCGATCTTCGTGGCGGTCGAGGTGCTCGACAGCACCGAGATCTCGGTGCCTGCGGCGGTCTACTCGATCGTGATGTTCGTCCTCGCGACCGCGTGGGGCCTGGTCCTGACCCGCTACCTCAAGCGGGGAGCGGCGACGCCTGCATCACCGGGGGCCTGAGCGGCACCTTCACTCGTCCAGCCACCGCTGCACCTGTGCCTCGTCGGGACGGTCAGCGTCGGTGATCACGTGCGGGACCACGCGCGAGAAGTAGTCGGTCACCGGTCCGTCCGACTCGCGAACAATGCATCCTGCTGCCACGCCACCCACGACCCACGAGCCGATCACGGCGCGGTTGCCGTCGAACGAGGGCACCGGGTTCCACTGCTGGTAGATGAGCGTCTGGCCGTCGTAGTGACCCGGCCGCCGGTCGTCACCGTCGCGCGTGTGGATCCAGATGTTGTCGCCCTCGCGCCCCTGCAACGGCTTGGCGACCCATTCCGTCAGGTCGCCCGGGTGACCGGCGTACGCCGGCAACAGGTTCGGGTGATCGGGGTAGAGCTCCCACAGCACCGGGAGGATCGCCTTGGTGGACAGCATCAGTTTCCACACGGGCTCGACCCACCGGACCGGCTCGCGTTCGTGCCGTTCGAGCAGGTGCGGACCGAACTCCTCCGCCAGCATGTTCTCCCAGGCGTAGAGCTTGTAGGCCGCACGGATCGGCAGGTCCTCGACGTCGACGAACCGCTGTGCCCCGGGTGCCTCGTCCCAGCCGACCTGCTCGATCACGTGGCCGTACGTACGCAGGCCCGCCATCGCAGCGGTGTCGCGCATGTAGGTCGTCGTCATCTCCTCCTCGCCGCTCGTGTCGGTCGCGGAGTGGAAGAAGTGCACGGCGTGGTCGGGGAACAGACCCCGTGCGTCCTGTTCCTGCCACCAGCGGACCAACCGGTCATGGACCGAGTTCCACTGGTCGCGATCGGGGAACACGTCCTCGAGCCAGTTCCACTGCGCCACCGCCGTCTCGATGAGGCCCGTGGGAGTGTCGCCGTTGATCTCGAGCATCTTCGCCGGCAGCTCGCCGTCGTACGACAGGTCGAAGCGGGCGTGCGCGGCCGGGTGCTCGGCACGCAGCGACTCGCGCACCAGCTCCATGGTGCCGCGCGGCAGCATCAGCTCCTCGTCGGTGAAGCGCTCGGCCATCACCGCTCCGGCGTGCAGACACATCGCGTACAGCTCGTCGGTGACGGCTTCGAGCCGCTCGACCTCGGCCGAGGTGAACTCGTACCAGGCCGACTCGTTCCAGTAGACGACCTCGCCGGAGCCGTCTGCCAACGGCGTCGTCGGGAAGACCAGGCCCTGTGCGACCACGGTGTCCTGCCACCCGTCACGCGGACTCGTGGCGTGGCGCCACATCAGGCGATGCTCGCGATCACGACCAGCGCGACCGCGACGACCACCCCCGCGGTGACCTTTGCCAGCGGCTGGGTCTCACCCGCCACGCAGATCTCCTCGCCCAGGCTGCCCGGCGTGACGAGGTCGACGAGGCGCCAGGCCACGGTCTGCAGCAGGACCCCGAGCACGCTGAAGGCCAGCGTCCACACCAGTGCGTCACCGAACCCGGACGACGCGTTCGTCCAGATCGCGGTGAAGATGATCGCCCCTTGCGCCACCATCCACGTGGCTGCGACGAGGCCAGCGCTGTGGGACACCCGCAGGTGTTCCCCGAGCCGCCCCGGGGTCAGCAGGTCGAGCACGAACCAGCCAGCGGTCAGCACGATCGTGCCGAGCAGGCCGTACGCAATGCCGTACCCGAGCGCAGGAAGAAGGTCGTCCATGGGGTGGTCCTTGTCTCTTGGAGGTCGAACCGTTCAGGATCCGGAGAAGTGGACGCCGCCGAAGCCGCCGCGCTTGATGGTGCCGCCAGCGGCGTCCACCCCACCTCGCTTCACCTCGCCGCTCAGCGAGGAGGAGTCGAAGGTGCCGCCACTGGTGGAGTACCGGTCGCCCACTGCCGGAGCGTTGCTGCCCGCCCGAAGGTAGTACCAGTAGTAGCCGCCGCCGTGGCCCGCGTAGTCGTCGTCGGAGTCGTCACACAGGTCGTCGTCGACGCGCTGCTGGGCTTGTGGATCGGCGCAGACCGCCCGGTGGTCGGGGTTGTCCTCGCAACTGACGAAGCTCGCCGCGACCAGGCCGGTCAGGCCGACGCCGACGGCGACGCTGCGCCATCGGACCGGCTGATCGCCCCGGTCGCTCTTGTGGCTCGTCACTTCTTCGGCTTGTCCCCCGCAGGACCGGACGTGGACAGCGCAGCGACGAAGGCCTCCTGGGGCACCTCGACGCGGCCGACCATCTTCATCCGCTTCTTGCCTTCCTTCTGCTTCTCGAGCAGCTTGCGCTTACGGGTGATGTCACCGCCGTAGCACTTGGCCAGGACGTCCTTGCGGATCGCGCGGATGTTCTCGCGCGCGATCACCCGGGCGCCGATGGCAGCCTGGATCGGCACCTCGAACTGCTGGCGCGGGATGAGGTCCTTGAGCTTGCCGGCCATCATCACGCCGTACGCGTAGGCCGCGTCCTTGTGGATGATCGCGGAGAAGGCGTCGACCGGCTCGCCCTGGAGCAGGATGTCGACCTTGACGAGGTCGGCAGCCTGCTCGCCGGTGCGTTCGTAGTCGAGCGAGGCGTAGCCCTTGGTGCGCGACTTGAGCTGGTCGAAGAAGTCGAAGACGATCTCGCCCATCGGCAGGACGTAGCGCATCTCGACGCGGTCCTCGGAGAGGTAGTCCATCCCCTGCAGGGTGCCCCGCTTGGTCTGGCAGAGCTCCATGATCGTGCCGATGTAGTCGGAGGGCGACAGGATCGTGGCTCGCACGACGGGCTCGCGCACCTCGGCGATCTTGCCGCCGTCGGGGTACTCGCTCGGGTTCGTGACCTCGATGTGCTTGCCGTCCTCCATCACGACCTCGTAGACCACGTTGGGCGCGGTCGAGATCAGGTCGAGGTTGGACTCGCGCTCGAGGCGGTCCCGGGTGATCTCCATGTGGAGCAGGCCCAGGAAGCCGACACGGAAGCCGAAGCCGAGGGCACCGGACGTCTCGGGCTCGAACGTCAGCGCTGCGTCGTTGAGCTGGAGCTTCTCCAGGGCGTCGCGCAGCACCGGGTAGTCGTCGCCGTCGATCGGGTAGAGACCCGCGTAGACCATCGGATTCGGGTGCTTGTAGCCACCGAGCGGATCGGTCGCGCCGTGGTGCTGCGAGGTGACGGTGTCACCGACGCGCGACTGGCGGACGTCCTTCACACCGGTGATCAGGTAGCCGACCTCGCCGACACCGATCTCGCCGGTCTTCACCGGCTCCGGGCTGATCACGCCGACCTCGAGCATTTCGTGCACGGCGCCGGTCGACATCATCTTGATCCGGTCGCGGTGGCTGAGCTTGCCGTCGACGACCCGGACGTAGGTGACCACGCCGCGGTAGGTGTCGTAGACCGAGTCGAAGATCAGCGCTCGGGCCGGCTTGTCGGCGTCACCGACGGGGGGCGGCGTCTGCTTGACGATCTCGTTGAGGAGCGACTCGACGCCGACGCCGGTCTTGGCGCTGGTGAGCAGCACGTCGGACACGTCGCAACCGACGAGTCCGGCCAGCTCGGCGGCGTACTTCTCGACGTTGGCGCTCGGGAGGTCGATCTTGTTGAGCACCGGGATGATGTGGAGGTCGGCGCCCATCGCGAGGTAGAGGTTCGCGAGCGTCTGTGCCTCGATGCCCTGCGCCGCGTCGACCAGGAGTACGGCGGCCTCGCACGCCTCGAGCGAACGGGACACCTCATAGGTGAAGTCCACGTGGCCGGGGGTGTCGATCATGTTGAGGACGTAGGTGCCGGGCTCGGCGCCTTCCTCGTTGTCGGCCGGAACCGTCCACGGCATCCGCACGGCCTGGCTCTTGATCGTGATGCCACGCTCGCGCTCGATGTCCATCCGGTCGAGGTACTGCGCCCGTGCGGCCCGCGCGTCGACGACTCCGGTGAGCCGGAGCATCTGGTCCGCGAGGGTCGACTTGCCGTGATCGATGTGCGCGATGATGCAGAAGTTGCGGATGATCGCGGGGTCGGTACGACCGGGCTTCGGGGCGGGGGCTGGCGGCATGGTGCACCCATTCTCTCCAATGCCGGGTCCGTTCGCTAAACCGTCGCCACTGATTCACCGCCACCTCGCCTGAACGGCCGCCCCGCGTTCGTCGTACGACGTCAGGTTGGGGCCATGGACTCGGCCATCCCCCAGACCCCCGCCCCTGCCCGTACCGACCGCCGCACCCTGCTCCGCGGAGCGGCCGGAGCCGGTCTCGCCACCGGTGGAGTCGCGCTCTTCGCCGGCCGTTCGGCCGCCTCGCCACTCCTCGTGCACAGGGGTCGCCCCTTCCTCCCGCTCGGCGTGCAGTCGGGCGATGTCCGCGCCGGCTCCGCCCTGCTGTGGTCGAAGGCGGACCGACCCTCGCGCCTGATCGCCGAACTCAGCCGGGATCCGGACTTCCGTCGGGTCCGCCGCGTACCCGGGCCCGTGGTGACCCCGTCGAGCGACCTCACCGGCACGATCCCGCTGCGAGGCCTGCCCGCCGGCACCGACATCCACTACCGGATCCGTGCGGTCGACCTCGACTCCCACGTCACGAGCGCCCCGACCGTCGGCCGGTTCCGGACCGCACCCGCCGACCACGACGACGTACGGTTCCTGTGGTCCGGCGACATCGCGGGCCAGGGCTGGGGCGTCAACCCGGCGTACGGCGGTTTCCGGATCGCCGACGCGATGCGTGCCCGCAACGCCGACTTCTTCCTCTGCAGCGGCGACACCGTGTACGCCGACGGGCCGGTCCAGGCGACCGTCCCGCTCCCGGACGGGTCGACCTGGCACAACCTGGTGATCCCGGAGAAGACCAAGGTCGCCGAGACCCTGGACGAGTACCGCGGCCAGTTCCGCTACAACCTGATGGCCGACAACTGGCGTGCGTTCCTCGCCGAGACGTCGCAGGTCGGGCAGTGGGACGACCACGAGGTCACCAACAACTGGTACCCGGGCGAGATCCTGGAGGACGCCCGCTACACGGAGAAGCGGGTCGACGTCCTCGCCGCGCGGGCCAGCCGGGCCTTCCACGAGTACGTGCCGGTGGCGGACATCTCGCCGGACCCTGAGGGCCGCGTCTACCGGGTGATCCACTACGGCCCGCACCTGGACGTGTTCGTCCTCGACATGCGCACCCACAAGGACCCGAACACCGCCGACAGGGAACCCGTCGGCGACGGCGGCGTGCTCGGCGACCGCCAGACCTCCTGGCTCATCGAGGAGCTCAGGAAGTCGCGTGCGACGTGGAAGGTGATCGCCGCGGACCTGCCGCTGGGGCTGATCGTTCCCGACGGGTCCGCCGCCCAGGAGGGCATCGCCCAGGGCGATCCCGGTGCACCGCTCGGACGCGAGATCGACATCGCCCGGGTGCTGGCGGCCCTGTCACGGGCCGGGATCCGCAACCACGTGTGGCTCACCGCCGACGTGCACTACACCGCGGCGCACCACTACTCCCCCGACCGCGCCGCCTTCCAGGAGTTCGACCCGTTCTGGGAGTTCGTGTCGGGTCCGCTCAACGCGGGCGCCTTCGGTCCCAACAAGCTCGACGGGACGTTCGGGCCGGTCGCGGACTTCGTCGCAGCGCCGCCGGTCGCCAACACGTCACCAGCGCTGGGGCACCAGTACTTCGGCGAAGTGGAGATCTCGGGTTCTTCGGGGCAGTTGACGGTGAACCTGCGCGACGTCTCCGGCGTGGCTCTGTACACGCGGACGCTGGACCCGGCACCCCGCTGAGCCAGCCTGGCGACATGATGTGCGGGTGATTCCGAACCGGATCCCCCACGGCCGGACCGCCCGACGCCTCGACTGGGTCCACCTGCCGCCGTACATCCGGTCGATGGTGGAGGGCCACCTCGGCTCAGCCGTGGTGGAGGCCGTCTCCCAGGGCGGCGGCTTCACGCCGGGGTTCGCTTCGGTGCTGACGTGTGCGGACGGTTCGAAGCACTTCGTGAAGGCGGCCTCGACCACGGCCCAGCGGATGTTCGCCGAGTCGTACCGCGAGGAGACTCGGAAGCTGCGGGTACTGCCTGCCGAGGTCCCCGCGCCGCGGCTGCTGTGGGCCGAGGACGACGGCGAGTGGGTCCTCCTCGCCACCGAGTACGTCGACGGGCGGGCGCCTGCCCGTCCCTGGACTGCCGACGACCTGGCCGCAGCGTCGGCGATGGCCGTGACGATGGCGGAGGTCCTGACGCCAGCGCCGGGTGACCTGGGCAGCGCGGCGGATGAGTTCGGCGACTGGCCCGCGCTGTGGGAACAGATCGACCACCCGCGGGCTGCCGAGCTCAAGGCTCTGGCGGACCGCTATCGGGAAGTGGTCGGCGGTTCCACGCTCGTCCACACCGACATCCGCGACGACAACATCCTGGTCCTGTCCGACGGCAGCGCCGTGCTGTGCGACTGGAACTGGCCGGTGGTCGGTGCCGCGTGGCTCGATTCCCTGTTCCTGCTGATCGGCCCCCGCGGCGACGGGCTGGACGTCGACGCCCACATCGCCGCCCACCCCCTGCTGTCTCTCGTGCCTGCTGAGGACATCGACGTGGCGCTGGCCCTCGTGCTCGCCTACTTCTCGGTGTCCGCCGCGCAACCCGTCCCGTCCACGTCGCCGTACATCCGCCAGGCCCAGGCGTGGCAGCGCAACGTCATCGACGACTGGCTGGCCGAGCGGCGGGGCTGGCAGGACTGAGCCGTCGGGCGCTCAGGCGTCCTCCCGGAGCGTGTGCACCACCAGCGCGTTGGCATGTCCGTGCCCCAGCTCGTGCTCGGCCTTGAGGAACGCGACGAGATCAGAGTGCCGGGCGCCTGCGCCGTACTCGGGATGAGCCCGCAGGATCTGCTGCCAGTCAGCGATCGATCGGCCGTACTTCTTCTCGATCGAAGGGAAGTACGACGCCGGGCCGTTCGGCTGGGTGTTGGTCTGCTCAGTCATGCGTGTGGAGACCGGAGGTGGCTCGGAAAATCATCGTCGAGTGCGGCCCCGAACTGAGAGTCCAGGCTGCGCTCAGCCACGACCGAGCGCGGCCGGGTCGATGACGACGAAGTTCGGGTCGTCCGGGTGCACCCACACGTCGATCACCGTGTCCGGGAGGATCCGCGGGATCGCGAGCTGGGAGACCAGCTCGGTGAGCTCGACCCGGTACGCCTCCCCCGACTCCGGGTCCACGTCGAGGGTGAAGACGACGTACGGGTCGTTGTTGAGGCTGCCGCGGACCCGGGTGGCGGCGATCCGGGCCGTCGTACGCGTGCCGGACTCGATCGCCCGGTCCCGGTGCGCGCGCTTGGCGCGCGATTCACGCACCTTGAGCACGGCGAAGAGGGCCAGTCCGGCCCCACCCACCGCGAACGCGGCGGCGACGTACCGGTTGTCCTCCCGGGTCGCGCCGAGAATGACCAGGACCCAGAAGAGGGTGCCGGGCAGGAACATGAGGGCGCCGAGCGGGAAGGGCGGCGTCGATGGTGCGGGCACGCGCGCAATCTCGCAGACTGTTCCTGCCGAGCACAACATCCGGTCCGGCCCGGCGCCTCGCCCGATTTGGGGGCGGTGTTCCACCGCTGTTAGCCTTACTGGTCGCGTCTCCTGTGTTGTCGCCTGCCCCTCGGGCACGGCCCACCGGGGCACGCACTCCGGACCAGACCAGCATTTTCATACGACACAGAGGCAGTCAACCGTGGCGAACATCAAGAGCCAGATCAAGCGCAACAAGCAGAACGAGAAGGCGCACGAGCGCAACAAGGCCGTCAAGACCGGCCTGAAGTCTGCGATCCGCAAGTTCCGTGAGGCCGCCGAGGCCGGCGACAAGGACAAGGCCATTGCCGCTGCGCGCGAGGCCACCAAGAAGCTCGACAAGGCCGCGTCCAAGGGCGTCATCCACAAGAACCAGGCTGCGAACCGCAAGTCCTCGATCTCCAAGAAGGCTGCTTCTCTCTGATCCACTCCGGTCCGGAGTACAAGGGAGTCCTCGCGTTGCGAGGGCTCCCTTTCCGTTTTCCCGCAGCAGCCCTGATGCCGCTCAGCCGCGGCGGAGCGACGTGATGGTCAGCACCAGCCGCTCGAGGGCGTACGACGCATCGCTGGCGGCGCCCTTGATGTCCGCGTCGGCCTGGGCGACCGCGCGGATCGCACGGGCCAGGCCCGGTTCGTTCCAGCCGCGCGCCTGATCGCGCAGCGAGCGCAGCTTCCACGGGGGTACGCCGACCTCGCGGGCCAGATCCGCATCGCGCATGCCGCGCGGCGCACTCACCAACCGCGCCAGTCCGCGGGCGCTGCCCGCAAAGGCCGAGGTGACCAGCACCGCCGGGGTCCCGGCGTCGAGGGCCCAGCGCAGCTCTTCGAGCGCGGCCCGGTCGCGGCCGGCGAACGCGGCATCGGCCACGGCGAAGGACTTGGCCTCGGCGCGGCCCCCGAAGTAGCGCTTCACCTGCGCCTCGCTGATCCGCTCCCCCGGGAAGTCGTTGGCGAGCTGGTGGGCACCGCCGGCGAGGGAGCGCAGGTCGCGGCCGATCGACTCGATCAGCACGTCCGCGGCGTCACGCTCGATCGTGGCGCCCCATCGTCGTACCTCGTTGGCGACGAAGGCAGGGAAGTCCGACGGCTTGAGCTCCTCGGACTTGTGCTCGGTGACGGCGGGCAACTTGCGGAGCTTGGTCAGGACGCCGCTGCCCTTGGGGCCGCCGCCGTGGACCAGGACCAGCGCGACGTCCTCGACCGGCGCGGCGGCGTAGCTGAGCACGCCCTCGACCGATTCGTCAGGAAGGTTCTCGAATCCGCGCACCACGACACAGCGGATGGCGGAGAACAGCGACGGGGCGGACATCTCGCCGAGCGACGCGAGCGTCAGGTCGGCGGCCGCGCTGTCGGCGAACTCGGTCTCCGCGTCGAACGCCCGGACCGCGGCCTTGACGTCATCGACGGTCCGCGCGCCGAGGAACTCCTCCTTGCCGGTGACCAGGATGACCCGTCCCAACACGTCCTCGGCCCGCATGCGCCCACCTTCCCACACGCCTCCGACGTCACCTGCGGGTGGCGGTGGTGACGGCACCGTCGCCATCGACCACGATCGCCAGGTCTCCGCTCGTGTCGGTCCGCAGCACCTCGGCTCCGACCTGGTCGAGGGCATCGATGACCCGAGGCGCAGGGTGGCCGTAGTCGTTGTCGGCGCCCGCAGAGACGAGGGCGACCTCGGGATCGAGGGATGCCAGCCAGTCGAAGTCCTGGTGCGCGCTGCCGTGGTGCGGGACCTTCAGGACGTCGACGTCGAGGTCCGGGACCAGCCGCGCGAGGTCAGCCTGTCCGGGCGGCTCGACGTCGCCGGTGAGCAGGATCCGTACGCCCGCCACCTCCGCCAGCAGCACGACGCTGGCGTCGTTGGCCGAGCTCCCGTCGCCGGCACCCTCCACGGGCACCGGGATGTCGGGATGCAGCACCTGGAGCACCGCGACGCCGTACTTCCGGGTGGCGGCGTACGACGCCGGCGCGACCGGGATCCGCGCCGCATCAGCGATCCGCTGGACCTCGCGGACCGCCTCGGGCGGATCGAGGACCGGGGTCGTCTCGATCGCGGAGACACGGCGGCCGCGGAGCACCCCCTCGAGTCCGTCGACGTGGTCGGCGTGGAAGTGCGTGAGCACCACCAGCGGGATCCGGTCGATCGACAACCGGTCGAGACAACCGTCGATCGCGTCCGGATCGGGCCCGGCATCGATCACGATCGCGGTGTGCGGTGCGACCGACAGGACCAGCCCGTCGCCCTGCCCCACATCGCACGCCACCAGCACCCAGCCCTCGGGCGGCCACCCGAAGCCGGGAGCCGACCAGATTCGGCCGGGGACGCCCAGCACGACAAGGAGCAATCCCACGCCGAGGGCGACACCCCACCGGCGTCGCCGCAGGACGGCCGGGAGGGCCACGGCCACCAGCACGCACAGAACCACGAGCACGGCAATCGCGAGCGCGCTGGTGCCCCATCCGATCGTCGCGCCCGGCAGCGCCGCTCCGTGGCGGGCCACCGCGATGATCCAGCCGACACACCAGCCGGCTCCGGTGCCGCACACCCGCCCCAGCACCGGCGTGACGAGACCGACGAGGCCACCGAGCAGGCCCAGCACCGTCGCCGGACCCACCAGCGGCCCGGCCAGCAGGTTCGCCACGATCGCCACCAGGCTCACCTGACCGGACAGGACCGCGACGACCGGCGTGCAGGCCAGTTGCGCCGCGGTCGGTACGGCGATCGCCTCGGCCAGTCCCCTCGGAAGCCAGCGAGCGAGAGCCTCCGACAGGGGCGGCCCGAGCAGCACGATGCCAGCCGTCGCGAGCACCGACAGCGCGAAGCCAGCCGACACGGCCAGCGCCGGTTGCACGAGCACCAGAGCAGTCACGGCCACCCCGAGCGCCCTGAGGCCGCGGCGGCGTCCGTCGGGACCGAACGCGAACAGTCCGACGGTGCCCATGGCAGCCGCACGGAGCACGCTCGGCTCGGTACGGGCGAGGAGGACGAATCCCGCGATCCCGAGCAGTCCGACGAACACCAGCCAGCGTCGTCGTACGCCGAGAGCACGGGCGAGTAACAGCAGCGCTCCCACCACGAGCGTCAGGTTGGTGCCACTCACGGCTGTGAGGTGCGTCAGTCCGGTGGTCCGGAAGTCCTCCTCCACCGCAGCGGGCAGACCGGCGTCGTCCCCATCCACCAGCGCCGGCACCAGGCCCGCCTGGTCCGGTGGCCGGCGGGAGACCGCCTCACGGATCGAGGCCCGCAGGGCCGCTGACGCCCGCCACCAGACGTCAGGTCCACGGATCCGTACCGGCGGACGGGCGCCGGTCAGCAGCGCCGCCTCCTCGGCCCGGTCGGACGGCGCGAGGCGTCCCTTGGCCACCACCCGCTCCCCCAGCGTCACCTCCGCCCACTTCGGATCGCCCAGCACGACGACCGTGCCCCCGAGCCGCTGCCGGACACCGCGCGCGGTCACCTCCTCCACCCGCAGTCGTACGACGACCTGGTCGCCCCATTGCCCCTCGACCCGCCGCGGGTCGGAGACCACCGTCGCCACCAGTCCGGCGGTGGCCCGGTCCTCGGCCCAGTGGTGCAGAGGACTGGCCGACACCGAGGCGTGGCGCAGCACGGTGCTCGTCACGACCGCGGCCGCCAGGAGCAGCGCCGCGGTCGCCAGACGGGCACCGCCAACAACACTTCCCGCGGTCGCGAGCGCGAGTGCCACGAGCAGCCAGACCGCCGACGATCCCAGGACCGCCGCCCCGACACCGGCACCCCACGCAGCCGCACCGAGCGCGGGCATCCGGAAGTCGTGGTGCACGGCTACGCCCTAGGGTTCCACGGGTGAGCCGCTACTCGACGTCTGAACTGGCCCGGGGTGCCGCGGGCGCCCTGCTGGGCATCGCGGTGGCCGGCGCGACCGCACGGGCGGTTCCCGGCGGACCGGAGATGCTGCCGTTCATCGTGGCGCCGATGGGTGCCTGCGCCGTCCTGCTGTTCGCCGTGCCGGCGAGCCCGCTCGCCCAGCCGTGGCCGGTGGTCGGCGGCAACCTGATCTCGACCGCGGTGGGCCTCACGGCGTGCTGGCTCATCGATGACGTCCTGATCGCTGCGGCAGTCGGCGTCGGCGCCGCGATCGGCGTCATGATGCTGCTGAACTGCCTGCACCCGCCCGGCGGTGCCTGCGCCCTGCTCGCGGCGACCGCGACCCCCGCGATCGCGGACCAGGGTCCGCTGTTCGTGTTCACCCCGATCGCCGTCAACACCCTCGCGCTCCTGGTGATCGCGATCGCGGTCAACAACCTGACCGGTCGGCGGTATCCCCACCGACCGCCCGCGCCCGCGCCGGCCACCGCCGCGAGCGAACTCGGCATCACCACGCCCGACGTGGAGGAGGCGATGAAGCGCCTCGCCGACCGCCTCGACGTGCTTCCTGCCGACATCGTCGCCATCGTGCGCGACGCCGAGACCCACGCCCTCGACCGGCGACTCGGTTCCGTCCCCGTATCCCGCATCATGAACACCGATGTGGCCGTGGCCCACCCGTTCGAGTCGATCTACCGGGCGCGCGCCCTCATCGTGCAGCGCCAGGTCAAGACACTCCCGGTCATCGACAGCGAGCGCCGGGTGATCGGGGTGCTGTCGATCATCGACCTGTTCACCCGCGACCTCGTCGAGCTCGAGACCGTCGACTCGATCATGCGTCCCGACGTCACGACCATCGTCGCGAGCACACCGGTCGCCGACCTGGTGCCGATGATGACCACGGAGGGCTACAAGAACGTGCCGGTCGTCGACGACGACGGACGACTCGTCGGGATGATCACCCGGGGCGAACTGATCGCGGTGCTGCACCGGGCGCTGCTCGGCGCCTCCTGAGCGAGCCACCCGGTCAGACCGTCACGTAGGGCGCGAGTCGCTCGAGCGTCTTCTCGCCGATGCCGTCGACCTCGAGGAGCTCGTCGACGCTGGTGAACCCGCCCCGTTGATCGCGCCACGCGATGATCGACTGGGCGGTGACCGGCCCGACCTGCGGCAGCCCTTCCAGCTCGGACTGGCTCGCGAGGTTGAGATTGACCAGGGGCCCGGTCGCCCCCGGCGCGACCGCACCACCGCTGGCGGACGCAGGAGCAGGCGCAGCTCCCGGCGCGCCCACGACGATCTGCTCCCCGTCGACCAGCACGCGCGCGAGGTTGAGCGGTGTCACGTCCACGCCCCGCTTGGCACCCCCGGCCGCCGAGAGCGCATCGGTCACCCGCGCCCCCTTGTCGAGTACGACGATGCCGGGGCGTCGTACCTTGCCGGCAACATCGACGGTGACGGTGCCCTCGGCCGCGCCCGGCGACGCACCCGGTGACGCCGTCGGTGTCGCCGCGGCGAGCAGCGGTTCCACCGACTCCCCCGCCGTGGCCGGTGGACCTGCCGTGCCGACGGGCTGGTCCCGGGCGACCCACCACGTCGTCACGGCCAGCGCCACGGCGACCATCACGGCCACCACGGCAACATGCGCGGGAGCAAGCGTCGGCAGCCCGCTCGGCACCAGCCGCATCCGGCGTCGTGCAGCGTGCCGACCCGGCACGGGCAGGGCGGGAGGCACCGCATCCACAGGAGGCGCGGGCGGAGGAGGCGGAGGCGTCTCGGCCACGCGCGTGTGGTCGGCCCACCAGGCCACTGGGGTCTCGTCAGGGTCGCCGGCCGGCGAGAGCCCGTCGGCAATCAGCGCGAGTCGAGGATGCATGCCCGCACGGTAGGCAGGACTCACCGACCGCAGCGGCCCGCGCGCTCACGCCTGTGGACAAGTCCGCGACAACCTGAAGCCTGTGGGCAACAGGTGGACAACACGTGGCCGTCAGGTCAGCGGGGCGACACAGACAGCGAGCATGCCGGGACCGACGTGGGCGCCGAGCACCCCGCCGAACTCCATGCGCCGCACCCGGCGGCCGTCGCGGGTCGGCACCAGCTGCTCGCCGAGGCGATCCGCCAGGCGCTCGGCGAGGGCTGCGGCCCGATCCTCGGCCTCGAGGTGCGCGACGCACAGCTCGACGAAGTGGTCACCAGCCGCCTCGATGGCCATCGTCTCGAGTCGGGCGATCGCCTTGCCCGACGTGCGGACCTTCGCGCGGGACTCGATCACCCCGTCGACGATCCCGAGCAGCGGCTTGACCGCGAGCGCACCACCGAAGACGGCTGCCGCGCCGCCGACCCTGCCGCCGCGGCGGAGGTACTCCAGCGTGTCGACGTAGAACAGCGACGTTGCCGCCGCCGCGCGGTTGCGCGCCGCCTCTGCGGCTGCGGCCGCCGTACCGCCGGCCTCCAGCACTGCGGCTGCCGACTCCACGGCATAGCCGATGGCGATACCGACCTGACGGGTGTCGATGCACGTCACGGGCACCGGCGCGTTGCGCGAAGCGACAACCGCTGACTCGAACGTGCCGCTGACCTCGGCCGAGAGATGGATGGAGAGGATCTCCGTCGCACCATCCGCCGCGAGCTTCGCGTAGAGCTCGGAGAACACCGCCGGCGGCGGGCGCGACGTGCTGACGGCGCGCTTCTCACGCAGCGCCTCCGCCACCTTCGCCGGCGTCGCCTCGGGCGACCCTTCGTCGTACACCTCGTCGTCGATGACGACCTGCAACGGCACGACCGTCACACCGCACGCCTCCTCGGCGCCGGGCTGCAGGTGTGCCGTCGAATCGGTGACGATGGCGATGGACGAGCCCACGGCTACACCACGATGTTGACGAGCTTGGGTGCGCGGACGATGACCTTGCGTACCTCGCGACCGTCGATCGCCTTGACCACGGCGTCGTCGGCCAGGGCGAGGGCTTCGAGGTCGGTCTCACTGATGTCCGGCGAGACCTCGAGGCGACCGCGGACCTTGCCCTGGATCTGGACGACCGCCGTCACCGAGTCCTCGATGAGCAGCGCGGGGTCGACGACGGGCCACGAGACCTGCGCGACGGACGGCTCGTGGCCGAGCCGG
>JAKFEI010000536.1:0-17705 GCA_036675765.1 Nocardioides sp.
TCGCGGACCGGACGCAGGCTGCCGGCCACCGGGCGGGCGGCAATCAGTGTGCCCAGCTCGTGCAGACGCTGGTGCATCGAGACGCGGACCTCGGTGCCTGCATGGGAAGCGACGATCGCGGCGACGATGTCGGACGCGGGCCGGAGACCGTTGATCCCACCCATCTCCTCGCCGCTCTCCTCACGGCGCGCCACCAGTGCGTGGCCGAGCGCCTCGGCCGCGCCGTCGGACATCCCCAGCAGATAAGGCGGGTACGGCGGGAAGGGAGCCGTACGCATGGCCACACCGTCGATCTCGCCCGTCGGGCCGCTGACGACCGCGAACCAGGCGTAGGGCAGGTCTTCCGGCGCGCCATGGTCGGCGTAGCGCTGGGCGGTCGTGCTCACGACGGTGCCCGTCACCGGGTCCTGGGCGAGGTGTTCACCCGCCCGCGCCAGGAACGCCCTCGCGTCGTCGGTGAACCAGACGTCGTACTCACTGCTCATGGTTGATCGTCCCGTTCACGGGCCGCCGGGTTCAACCGGATTTCGGGGCACCGTCAGCGGGACTCGAAGGCCAACCGTCCGGCCAGTACGGCGAAGCTCGCGGCGAAGGCCTTGCGCATCCGGTCGACGACCTTCGGGCGCGACAGGACCTGGTCGCGGACGGCGGCAGCGAAGGCGGCGTACAGGGCGAAGACGGCGAAGGTCATCAGCATGAAGACCCCGCTCAGTGCGAGCATCGCGGGCACCGCGCCGGGCCCGGCCGGCACGAACTGCGGCAGGAACGCGAAGAAGAAGATGGTGAGCTTGGGGTTGAGCAGGTTGAGCGTGATCCCGGAGATCAGCACGGAACGTGTCGACCCCGCACCGGCGGCGTCCTCGTCGACGGTCAGTACGCCGCGGTCACGCCAGGTCGACCACGCCATGTAGAGCAGGTACGCCACGCCGGCGTACTTCAGGACGGCGAAGGCCACGCCGCTCGCGTGCAGCAACGCGGCCAGTCCGGTGATCGCAGCGAGCATGTGCGGGATCGTGCCGAGGGTTCCGGCGAAGGCGGCCAGGAGCCCGGCGCGGGTGCCACGGGTGAGACCCGCTGCGATGGCGTAGAGCGCGCCGGTCCCCGGCGTCACGCAGATCACCAGCGAGGTCAGCAGGAAGGCGGTGCTCATACCTGGGGAGACTAGGCGAGGTCGCGGAATTCGTCGCGCAGACAACGTTCGCCTGAACTGGTCTCGAGACGGTTGCCGCGCAACCTCCTCGACCAACGGTTGGGTCAGGTCCGCTCGAGCTTGTAGTGCAGGCGCATGGCGGTCGCCCGCCCCATCCGCAACACGTGGTCGGTCCGCAGCACGCCGCGGTCGTCGACGTACACGTGGAAGGTCTCGTGGACCGGCGCACGGGAGGCGAAGGTGCGGCCACCGTCCTCGACGACGACGTACGCACCGTCCTGGCCGAAGCGTCCGCCTGGCGACTCGAGCCACAAGGACCCGTCGGGCAGGACCGACGGCTTCAGGAAGACCTGCACGTTCCCGGACTCCAGCGGGAAGGCGACGTGCACCGAGGGGCGGTCCGCGCCCGGCAGGGTCCGACGGGAGTAGCAACCGCTGAAGACGTACTCCCCCGTGGCGCGCAGGGTCCGCAGCCAGCCGGCCGCCACCTGGTCGCCGGCGGCGTCGCGGATCACCGAGATCCGGCTGTCCATGCCCTGCGCGACGTCCAGCGGACGCATCGGCAGGGCGAGCTGTTCGACGCGCTTGCCGAAGAACCGCGAGATCAGTTCGCCTCCCGGCCAGGCCCACGGCGCCCACGCGCTCCAGACCTCGACGTGCCACTGCGCAGTGTGCTCGTAGAAGTCCCGCACCTGCGGGAGCAGGTCAGCAGCGCTGAAGCCCGGTCCGTCGAGCTCGGCCATCGACGCCAGCAGGCCCGCGTCCGGCGATTCCTCCTCGACCCGACCGCCGTGCAGCGCCGCCTCCGCGGCCAGCCACCCGTCGCGGACGACCGCCGACGTGCTCGTCGGAGCACGCAACCAGGAGTGCGCGCCCGCAAGGTCCACCGGCCGTCCCAGCGAACGCCAGAACTTCCGGGTACCGAGATCGACCAGTGGCGTCACGACTCAGACGCCGAGGCGGGCGAGTTCCTCGTCGATGACGACGGGGTCGAGCTTGGTGAAGACCGGCGTCGGCTTCGCCACGGCACGGCCCACCTCGATCGGGTGGCGCCGCCAGCCCGGGAACCCGGTGTAGTCGCCGGTGATGATCGGGTAGGACCGACCCTCGATGTCGAGGTCGGTCACCTCCTCGATCCGCGGCATCGGAGCGATCGCACCCTCGCCACCGAAGGCCTTGTCGACCTCGTTGGCGGAGAACGGCAGGAACGGGCTGAGCACCAGGTTCAGGTCGGCGACGCACTGCGCCATCACGTGCAAAATGGTGCCGAGGCGTTCGCGGTCCGCCGCCACGGTGGGCGCAGTCTTGGCGAGCTTCCACGGCTCGAGGTCCGAGACGTACTTGTTCACCTCGGCGACGGCACGCATCGCCTCGCCGACGGCCTGCTTCTGGCGGTGCTTGGCGATCAGGTCTCCGACGACGTCGAACGCAGCCTCGGTCGCGGCCAGGACGGCCGTGTCCTCGGCGGTGAGCTCGCCGGCCGGCGGGATCGCCTCGAAGTTCTTGGCGATCAGGTTGGCCGTCCGGTTGACCAGGTTGCCCCAGCCAGCCACCAGTTCGTCGTTGGTACGACGGACGAACTCGGCCCAGGTGAAGTCGGAGTCCTGGTTCTCCGGGCCCGCCGCCGCCACGAAGTAGCGGAACGCGTCCGGCTGATAGCGCTCGAGCAGGTCGTGGACGTAGATGACGACCTTCTTCGACGAGGAGAACTTCTTGCCCTCCATCGTGAGGAACTCCGACGAAACGACCTCGGTCGGCAGGTTCAGGACGCCGAGCTCGCGCGGCGACCCGCCCTTGTCGCCCTTGCCTGCGTAGGCGAGCAGCTCGGCCGGCCAGATCTGGGAGTGGAAGGTGATGTTGTCCTTGCCCATGAAGTAGTAGGCCAGGGACTCCTCGGCACCGTCGGCGGCCGGGTTCCACCAGTCGCGCCAGGCATCCGGGTTGCCGGTGCGGCGGGCCCACTCGATCGAGGCCGAGAGGTAGCCGACGACGGCGTCGAACCAGACGTAGAGCTTCTTCGTCGGGTTCTCGCGCCACCCGTCCAGCGGTACGGCGATGCCCCAGTCGATGTCGCGGGTCATCGCCCGCGGACGGATCTCCTTGAGGATGTTCTGGCTGAACCGGATCACGTTGGGCCGCCACAGGCCCGTCGCCTCACGGCCGTCGAGCCACTCGGTGAGCGCCTCGGCCAGCGCCGGGAGGTCGAGGAAGAAGTGCTGGGTCTCGATGAACTCCGGCGTCTCGCCGTTGATCTTCGAGCGCGGGTTGACCAGGTCGTGCGGGTCGAGCTGGTTGCCGCAGTTGTCGCACTGGTCGCCCCGCGCGCCGTCGTACCCGCAGATCGGGCAGGTGCCCTCGATGTAGCGGTCCGGCAGGGTGCGACCGGTCGAGGGCGAGATGGCGCCGTACGTCGTCTGCTCGACGAAGTAGCCGTTCTCGTAGACCCCGAGGAAGAGCTCCTGGACCACGGCGTGGTGATTGCCGGTCGTCGTACGCGTGTAGAGGTCGTAGCTGACCCCCAGTCCGACCAGGTCCTCGATGATCAGCCGGTGGTTCTTGTCGGCCAGTTCCTGCGGGGTCACGCCCGCCTCGTCGGCAGCGATCAGGATCGGCGTGCCGTGCTCGTCGGAGCCCGACACCATGAGCACCTCGTTGCCCGCCATCCGCTGGTACCGACTGAACACGTCGGAGGGGACACCGAAACCGGCCACGTGGCCGATGTGGCGCGGGCCGTTGGCGTACGGCCAGGCGACAGCGGAGAGGACATGCGTCATGGGGTCAACCTTAGGGACTCCGGCGCCGGGCTCGCGCCACGCCCTCAGGAGAAGTCGAGGTCACCCGTCCGCGAGCGCTTGAGCTCGTAGAAGTACGGGAACGACGCGACGGCGACGGTGCCGTCCCAGAGCCGGCCGGCGTCCTCGCCACGGGGGATCTTCGACAGGACGGGACCGAAGAAGGCGGTGCCGTTGACATGGATCGTGGGTGTACCGACCTCGTTGCCGACCGCGTCCATGCCCTCGTGGTGCGACGTCGCGACCGCGGCGTCGTACGACGGGTCGGTGGCCGCATCGATCAGGTCGGGGTCGAGTCCGACTTCGTCGAGCACCTCGGCGATGAGGCCGAGCCCGCCGTCGGGCTCCTCGTGCAACGGCCGACCACCGATGTGGATGCGCGCACCGAAGGCGTCGTACATCGGGAGCAGGACCTTGTCGCCGTGCCGCTCCTGCGCGGCGATCAGCACCCGGACGGGACCCCAGGCCGGGGCGAGCCGGACGCGGTACTCCTCGGGCAGGTCCCGGTCCTTGTTCAGGTAACCCAGGCTCATCACGTGCCAGACGACCTCGACGTCACGGACCTTCTCGACCTCGAGGATCCATCGGGACGTGATCCACGCGAAGGGGCAGAGCGGGTCGAACCAGAGGTCGGCGCGATTGCGCTCGGAGACGGAGGACATGTGGGCCGAACCACGACACCCGCGACCGCATTCCCCGCACCACTCAGCGGACGACGACCGAGGCGTTCCGACGGACCCGCGGAACCGCGGCGGAACCGAGATACGTCACGATCACGTCCTTGCGTCCCGCGGAGTAGACCTTCGCGGAGACCGCTGCCCGACCGTCGACCAGTCGGACGGTCCTGATCGTGCCACCGATCCTGACTCGTACCTCTCCGGTGACCGGCGCCACGCCGGGAGCGGTGATCTGGATCCGCGCCTTCACCGTGCGGCCGCGCGTGGTGGTGGTGAGCCTGACCGTCCCCGGGCTGGTGACCACACCGGGCCTGGTGAGCGTCTCCGGGAGCGGCGCGTAGTTCTTGCGGGTGCGGTTGATCTGGAGCGAGATCGTCTTCCCGGCGTCCGGTGCGGTCAGGCGGTACGACGCCGTGGTCGCGCCGGGCACCGGCACCCCGTTGCGAAGCCACTGGAGCGTCACCGTTGCGTCGGCCGGAGTGACGGCGCCGGTCACGGCCCGCAACGTGTTGCCCAGGTTCGCCTTCCCGGTGATCGCCGACGGGCTCGCCACCTCGATGCTCCCGCTCAGGACCGCGCCCACCCTGATCGTCGGCGCCGCCGTGTCGGCATAGCCGTCCTGACGGGCCACTGCCCGCACGCTGATCACCTTGCCGACCAGTTCCGGCACGAGCGGCAACTGGGCGGTGTCGTTGCCCTTGAGCAGGACGCCGTCGGCGTACCAGCGCCACCACGTGCGACCGGGTGCGGGAAGCCAGGTGCCCGTCGTGGCGGTGAGCACCTCGTCGACGTACGGATTTCCCTGGACGACCGGCTCCTCGTCGAGGACGAACTTGCCGGGCACCACGGCGGGCGTGGCGACGGAGCTCTGGACGCCGTCGGTGTAGCCGGCGCGCCTGGTGCGCACCGTGACCGTGATCGGCTTGCCCAGGTCGGCTGCGCGCGGCGTGAAGGTGCGCGTGACGACCCCCGTGCTGACGCCACCGACCAGCCAGTTGTAGCTGACGCTGCTCGGGCTGACCGACCAGAGGCCGGTCGTGGTGCTGAGGGTGGAGCCGACGGCGCTGGTGCCCCTGATGACCGGAGGAGTCTTGCCGACGATCCGCTTGTCGGTGAAGTGGATGAATCCGGTCGGCCAGCGGCCGCTCGACTTCAGGATCCTGCGCCAGTGGAACGTGCCACCCCAGCTGTCCTCGGAGATCACGATCTCGGTCGGCGACACCACGCGCTCGACATAGGCGACGTGTCCGGCCGAGCCGCTGCCGTTGGAGTAGCGACCCCACCAGGCGATGGCGCCGACGTTCGGGACCTGGTCGGTGATGCTGGCCATCCGCAAGCCCCACTCGCTCGCGTTGCCCCCACCGGTCCACGGACGCGTGGCAGGTCCGCCGGCCTTGATCACCCGGTACGCGGCGTAGTTGGTGCAGTTGTGACCGGAGTACATCCGCCAGTACATCGTGCTGCTGACAGCGCCGTACCCGGCGTCGGAGTAACCCGCACTCCGGCAGCTCGAGTAACCACTGCAGAGATAGGTGGTTGCTGCCGATGGGGAAATCGGCGCACCGACCCGCACTGGTGATCCCACCAGCAGCAAGGTCGCGATGAGCGCACTGGTGACGACGGAGGTCCCCCAGCGCGCAGCCAGTCCCCGGTTGCGCATGTCGAACACCATCGGACACATGTGCCCCAAAACGCAACAAAATCCCCAGAAATCTCGTGCTTCACTGGCGTGTCGCGTTGACTTTTCATAATTACACAGTTGTAGTTCCCGGCTTTCGGGGATCCAGGGTCCCCGCCGGGTCGCACCCGATTGTCTGACAATGTGGGGCGGATGTAAGGATGACGACATGCCCGGCACCAACCTCACCCGCGACGAAGCGGCCGCTCGCGCGGCCCTCGTCAGCGTGACGTCCTACGTCATCGACCTCGACCTCACGAACGCCACCGCGGAGGGCGTCGAGACCTTCGGGTCGACGACCACGCTGGCCTTCACGTGCCGCGCCCCGGGCGGCAGCACGTTCGCCGACCTGGTCGACGCGACGATCCACGAGATCACGCTCAACGGCACTCCCCTGGACCCGGCGACGGCGTACGCCGACAGCCGGATCACGCTGACCGACCTGCAGGCCGAGAACGTCCTGGTCGTGCGGGCCGACTGCACCTACTCCCACACCGGCGAGGGCCTGCACCACTTCGTGGACCCGGCCGACGGCAACATCTACCTCTACTCCCAGTTCGAGGTGCCGGACGCACGCCGCGTCTACACCACCTTCGAGCAACCCGACCTCAAGGCGCCGTTCACGTTCAACGTCACCGCGCCGGCGCACTGGAAGGTCGTCTCCAATGCGGCGACGCCCGAGCCGGTCGCGGCCGGCTCGATCAACGGGGTCGAGGCGGCGGTCTGGAACTTCCCCCCGACCAAGCCCATGTCGACCTACATCACCGCTGTCGTCGCTGGTGACTACTACGAGGTCCAGGACGTCTACGAGGGCAAGCACGGCACCATCCCGCTCGGCCACTACAGCCGGCAGTCGCTCAAGGAGTTCCTCGAGCGCGACCGCGAGGAGATCGTCACCCTCACCAAGCAGGGCTTCGAGTTCTTCGAGGACGCCTTCGGCTACCCCTACCCGTTCGGCAAGTACGACCAGCTCTACGTGCCCGAATACAACATGGGTGCGATGGAGAACGCCGGCTGCGTGACGCTGCGGGACGAGTACCTTCCCCGCTCGCGCCAGCCGCGCTCGTTCTACGAGTTCCGCGCGTCGGTGATCCTGCACGAGATGGCCCACATGTGGTTCGGCGACCTGGTGACCATGAAGTGGTGGGACGACCTCTGGCTCAACGAGTCGTTCGCCGAGTGGGCCTGCTACCACGCCGAGGCCCTCGCGACGTCGTACGACGACGCCTGGACCGGATTCACCAATGCCCGCAAGCAGACCGGCTATCGCGCGGACTCGCTGCCCTCGACGCACCCGATCGCGGCCGACAACGTCGACCTGCACGCGGTCGAGGTCAACTTCGACATGATCACCTACGCCAAGGGCGCGGCGGTGCTCAAGCAGCTGGTCGCGTGGGTCGGCCTCGACCCGTTCCTCGCCGGCCTGCGCCAGTACTTCCAGGACCACGAGTACGGCAACACCGAGTTCTCCGACCTGCTGACCGCGCTCGAGAAGGCGTCGGGCCGTGAGCTGTCGAGCTGGGCACAGGAGTGGCTCCAGACCGCCGGCACCAACACCTTCACCCCCGAGCTCGAGGTGGCCGCCGACGGCACCTACGCGGCGTTCGCCGTGCACCAGACCGCGCCCGTCGACCACCCGACGCTGCGGCGTCACCGGGTCGGTGTCGGCTTCTACAACAGCAACGACGAAGGGCGTCTGGTCCGCACCGACTACGTCGAGGTCGACGTCGAGGGCGAGCGCACCGAGCTCACCGAGCTGGTCGGCAGGACGCAGCCCGAGCTGCTGCTGCTCAACGACGAGGACCTGGCGTTCGCCAAGATCCGCCTCGACGAGCGGTCCCTTGCCACGGCCATCGCCCGCCTCTCCGACATCGACGATTCACTGACCCGCGCGCTGATCTGGAGCGCCGCGTGGGACATGACCCGCGATGCCGAGCTCTCCGCGAGCGACTTCGTGACGCTGGTCCTGGGCAACATCGGCAGCGAGACCGACGCCTGGGGCCTCAGCCGGATCCCGGTGTACGCCGCCCAGGCGGTCAACCTCTACAGCGACCCGGCTGGCCGGGCTGCCCTGTCGGCCCGCTGGCAGGAGGGCCTGCGCGCCCTGCTGGAGCAGGCCGAGGCCGGTACCGACCACCAGTTGACGTTCGCGCGCACCTACGCCAGCGCTGCGACGAGCGACGCCGCGATCGCCGACCTCGAGGCCCTTCTCGACGGGTCCCTCGTCCTCGAGGGCCTTGCCGTCGACCAGGACCTCCGCTGGGCGCTGCTCACGGCCCTGGCGCGGGTCGGTCGCGCCGACGATGCCCGCATCGACGGCGAGCTGGCCAACGACAACACCATCTCCGGCCAGGAGAAGTCGGCCGCGGCCCGCGCCGCGATCCCGACCGCTGCGGCAAAGGAGCGTGCCTGGACCCAGGCCCTGCTCGACCCATCGGTCCCGAACGAGACCCAGCGCAGCGTCGTCCTCGCCTTCATGCAGCCCGGCCAGGAGGAGGTGCTGGCGCCGTACGTCGCCACGTACCTCGCCGAGGTCGCCGGCACGTGGGAGCGGCTCGGTGCGCACAAGGCGTCCGTCGCCCTGGAATTCATCTTCCCGCGCATCCTGGCCACGCAGGCCACCCTGGATGCGGTCGACGCATGGCTCGCCGAGAACGCCGAGACCGTGAACGCCGGCGCGCTGCGCTACGTCCGTGAAGGGCGCGCCGACGTGGCCCGCGCCCTCGCGGCACAGGCGTTCGACGCGTAGGCCGCGAAGCTGGCCGCGGTGGTCGAGGAGGTTGCCCAGCAACCGTCTCGAGACCCGGCCAGGTGGTGCCGGAACTAGTCCTTGGCGAACTGACCGAGGAGTTCGATCCCCCGGTTGAGGCCGCCGGCGAGGTCGCCCGCGGCGAAGAGCTCCGTCATCGCGGTGACCGCCTGCGACGACTCGTCGTCGGTGAGCCGCTCGCGGACGTGACCGCCGGTCACGATCTCGACGGCCTTGCGGGCGGTGTCGACCATGATCAGGACGCTCCGGGCCGGCAGCACGAGCGTGTTGTGCAGGCTCGTGGCGAAGTCGCGCGGGTCACCGGTGGCGGATCCGACGAACACCGAGATCTCGGCACGGCACGCCTGCTCGGCGTGACGGATGGTGACGTCGAGCTTGGCGCGCTCGGCCTCGCTCAGGGATCCGTTGCTGTTCATGTCGGACTACCAGGTCCCGCCGGCGCCGCCGGCCTTCGAGCTGTCGGAGTCCGGCGCTGCCAGCTCACCGGCCGCCTTGCGCGGGCCGCCGAGCCACTGGTTCTCCGGCACGAGCGCGTCGATGCTCAGGTCCTCGCCACGGGCGAGGGCCGGCGCCACGAACAGCAGCGTGATGACCACGAAGGCCAGCAGCGGGATGCCGCCGAGGACCAGGAACGCGTGCAGCACGTCGATGTCGGGCTTCGGCTCCCAACTGCCGGGGCGCGGCTCCGGGGTGTCGGCGGAAGCGGTGCCTGCCGACACGACAACGAGGAGCGCGCTCACGCCGACGAGGGAGCACACAGCGAGGAGACGTCGAAGAACAGTGCTGGTCACGGGAGGAGGATATCGGGAGAACGACCTCCGTGGCGGGGTGGTGTCGACTAGTGCCTCAGGAGGCTTTGGGAGACTGGCTCCATGTCGGCGTCCACGCTGTCCGTTCTGTCCCTTCCCACGGCCCTTTCCGCTCCTCGTGCGGTCAGTCCCTGCGCCGACGGTGAACAGGTCTGCGACCTCACCTACGACTGGACGGGGAACAGCCGCCTCGCCGACTGGTCCGACATCCTGATCGGCAAGCCGCTGGCCATCCTGGGACTGATCGTGTTCGGCATGGTCGTCCGGTGGCTGCTGCACCGGATGGTCGACCGCGTGGCCCGCCGCGCCGAACGCGGGGTCCTGACCGAGCGGGTCGAGGGTGCCGTCTACGCGCGGCGCAAGCAGCGCGCAGCCACCATGTCCGGCGTCCTGAAGAGCATCGTCACGTTCATCGTGGTCGCGATCGTGGGGACGATGGTGCTCAGCGAGCTCGGTGTCGCCATCGCGCCGATCATCGCCAGCGCCGGAATCCTCGGGATCGCACTGGGCTTCGGTGCCCAGTCCCTGGTGCGGGACTTCCTGGCCGGCATCTTCATCTTCATCGAGGACCAGTACGGCGTCGGCGACGTCGTGGACGTCGGCGAGGCCAACGGAACCGTCGAGGCCGTCACCCTGCGGATGACCCGGCTCCGCGACATCAACGGCACCGTCTGGTACGTCCCGAACGGCGCGATCCAGCGCGTCGGCAACAAGAGCCAGAACTGGTCACGCGCCGTCGTCGACGTGTCCGTCGGGTACGGCGAGGACCTGGCCAGCGTGCAACGGGTGCTGCGCGACGTGGCCCACGACCTGTGGCAGGACGACGAGTTCAACCGGGTGATCATCGAGGAGCCCGAGGTGACCGGGGTCGAGATGCTCGCCGCCGACTCGGTGACGATCCGGGTGATGGTGAAGACGGCGCCGCTGGAGCAGTGGGCCGTGGCGCGGGAACTGCGCCAGCGGATCAAGGCCCGGTTCGACCACGAGGGCATCGAGATCCCGTTCGCCCAGCGCGTGGTCTGGCACCGGCAGGACCGGCGCGAGGCCGACGCAGAGCACACCGGTCCGGTGGCTGCGGGCGACGAGGGATGATGAACAGCGTGATCGACGATGAGTGACGAGCCGACCTTCTACGACGAGATCGGTGGCTTCGAGACGATCCGCGGGATCGTGGCGAAGTTCTACGAAGGTGTCGCCCAGGACGTCGTACTCCGTCCGATGTATCCGGAGGCCGACCTGGGCCCCGCCGAGGAGCGGTTCCTGTACTTCCTGGTGCAGTACTGGGGCGGCCCGACGACGTACTCCGAACAGCGTGGCCACCCGCGCCTGCGGATGCGGCACGCCCCGTTTGCCGTGGACCTCGACGCCCGCGACCGTTGGCTCGGCCACTTCCGCGCCGCGCTGGACAGCGCCGCCCTCACGCCGGAGCAGGACGCGAAGTTCTGGGCCTACGTCACCCACGCGGCCAACTTCATGGTCAACACGACCGGCTGAAGAAATTTCCTGCCACCATGTAACGGCGGCTCTCCTCCGCGACAGGTACAGCACGAGGGACTCCCCCAGTTCCTCGTCCGTGACCGCATCCGCGGGCCACGGCGACGACACTCGAAAGAGAACCCATGACCCGGCCGGACTGGATCGACACCCTGGGCGCGGAGTTGCGCCCTGTCGACCCTGATCCGGTACTGCTCGCGCAATTGGCACAGTTGAGCGCAAGCTCGACGGTTCCCACTGCGCGACCGGGTCGGTCGGCTGGCGCCCGATTCGCGATTGTGCTGGGGGGTGCGATCGCGGTTGGTGCAACCTCGTGGGCAGCGGGTGCCCTGCCCGGAACGGAATCTCCGTTTCGCCCTGAGGAGCAGGTGACGCAGCAGCCGACCGACCCAACACCTGGAGGCGTCCGAACCCCACTTTCGGACACCCCGACGCCACCTGCTGGCGGGCAGTCCTCGCCAGCAGGTGGCGCCCAGGTCGGGAGCCCGCCATCCGGGCTTCCGCCCGTGAGCGTGCCAGCCAACTCCGGTGCACCCGGCGTGCCCGAGGGGGTCCCCCCGGGTCGGCGACCAGACCTGCCCACCCAGGTGCCCGACCTGCCCACGGCGCCCAGCCTCCCCAAACTTCCTGACGTCCCGGCGACTTCCCTTCCGCCGGGACTCAGTCGCGTTCCGACCCCGCCCGTTCCCCGCGGTTCCGCCCCCACCCCCCAGCCGCAGGAAGTTCTGGTGGACCGGGGGCGGTGACGACAGACGACGAGGTCGTCGCCGCAGCCAAGCAGGGCGACTCTGATGCGTGGCGTGAGCTCTATCGGGCCCACGCCTCTCGTCTGTTGCTGTGGCTCCGGACCCGCCAGTCCGGGGAGGAGAGTCCCGAGGACATCGCCTCGAGCGCGTGGCTGGTCGCCGCCGAGAAGATCGCCGGCTTCCACGGCACCAGCGACGACTTCGCGGGGTGGCTGTTCGGCATCGCTCGCAACCTGGCGGCCAACGCACGGCGCCGCGCCGCCCGGCGCGACCAGATCGCCCTCGGCGACGACTCCCCCGCCAGTGAGCCCGGGCCCGAGGCGACCTCCAGTGACGCCGACTGGGCGCGCCGTCTCCTGTCCACCCTCCCCGAACGGGAGCGCGACGTCGTGACCTGTCGCGAGGTGCTCGACATGGACGTCGCGACGACGGCGACAGCGCTCGACATCAGCGCCGTCGCCGTACGGGTGGCCCACCACCGGGGGCTCCGGCGGCTCCGCAACCACGCGGTCGAAGAAACTGCTGAACCGGCGTAACACTTCGCCGACCTGCCTACATGTTCAGTGTGAAGGCAGCCCCCTTCCCGGGTGGGGGTTGACGGAGCAGCACCCCGGCAGCACCCCGGCAACACCCCGCAAATCAGAAACAGGACATGACGAGTCAGCACCGCACCCACCAGCTCCGCGTCGATGCACCGACGCTGGAGCCGGACGTGGTGTTCCTCGGAATGCTGGCCGACCTGAGCGCGAGCTCACGGGCGGCCGGCCCCCGAACGGCTCGGTCGGCTGGACTCCGGATGATCGTCGCGACAGCCTCGGTGGCTGTCGTCGCGGCGGCAACGTGGGCCGGCGGCAACGGCATGGAGACCCCACTCTCCCCCGCCGACGCCCCGTCCCAGCAGGAGCCCTCCGGCCCGCCGAGTCACGGAGACGTCGCTACCCCACAACGCGACGTATCCATCTCGCCCGGAAGCCCCGTGTCCCCGGGGCTTCCGGGCACACCCTCTTCCGGGGCCAGCCAGGCGCACGACGACGACCCGACCCCGAACATTGCCCGGCGCAACGCCTCGAACGGCAAGGCGATCGGCAAGGCCGACGCCAAGGCCGGCAAGGCTGGCAAGGCTGGCAAGGACAGGGCGAAGCACAAGTCCAGCCGGACCGAGCGGCCCGCGTCGACCCGCTCGTCACGAAAGTAAAACTGACGAGCCGATTCCCCTCCGCTGCAGTGCGGAAGGCGCGACAATGGTGAAGAAGGTTCGGGAGATTCCCTCGGGCTGAAGAGCTGGCCGACAGGGGTGGGAAACGTCCGTGCGCGCCGACGACGAACTCGTCGCCGCTGCCAAGAGCGGTGACTCGGCAGCGTGGCGCGATCTCTATCGTGCCCACGCCGGCCGACTGCTGCTCTGGCTCGAGGCGCGCACCTCCCCCGGCGGCGAGGCACCCGAGGACCTCGCGGCCGCCACCTGGCTCGTCGCGGCCGAACGGATTGCCGACTTCAACGGGAGCTCCTCGGACTTCGGTGGCTGGCTGTTCGGGATCGCCCGCAATCACGCCGCCAACGCATGGCGCCGGACCGGCACCCGCACCCGTGGACTCGGGGCGCTGGCCGCGTCCGCCGACCAGGAACACCCGAATCCCGAGAAGTCGTTGATCGGCGACGAGTGGGTGCGCCAGGCACTGGCCGGACTCCCGCCGCGCGAGCGCGACGTCGTCGCCTGTCTGGACGTCCTCGACATGGACGTCG
Organism: Nocardioides sp.; assembly: GCA_036675765.1. Taxonomy (GTDB): domain Bacteria; phylum Actinomycetota; class Actinomycetes; order Propionibacteriales; family Nocardioidaceae; genus Nocardioides. Next base: position 13,860 of record JAKFEI010000536.1, read on the forward strand.
CAGCGACGGCGAGGGCCCTCGGGATGACGGCCGTCGCCGTGCGCGTGGCACGGCACCGTGGCCTCAAACGGCTACGATCCGTCCTCGTTGAATAGAACACGTTCTATTCTTGGTGCATGACGCTCATCGTCTCCGACGCGAACCGGGTCCGCACCCTCCTGCTCAACCGCCCCGAGGCCCTCAACGCCTTCAATGAGGAGTTGTACGACGCCACGGCCGACGCGCTGCTCGACGCGGCCCGGGATCCGTCGGTCGCGGTGGTGCTGATCTCCGGCAACGGCCGGGCCTTCAGCGCGGGCACCGACCTGCTCGAGATGCACCGGATCGCGACCGACCCGGACTTCCCGCGCGGAAGGCACGGCTTCGTCGGACTACTCGACGCGCTGGTCGACTTCCCCAAGCCGCTCGTCGTGGCCGTCAACGGGCTGGGCCTCGGTATCGGCGCCACGATCCTCGGCTTCGCCGACCTGGCGTTCATGTCGACGCAAGCACGCCTGAAGTGCCCCTTCACCTCGCTCGGGGTCGCACCGGAAGCCGCGTCGTCGTACCTCTTCCCGGCTCTGGTGGGCCGGCAGAACGCCGCCTGGGCCCTGCTGTCGGCGGAATGGATCAGTGCCGAGGAGGCCCGGGCGATGGGCCTGGTCCTGCGGGTGTGCGAACCCGACGACCTGCTGGCCGTCGCGCGCCAGCACGCCGAGGTGCTCGCGGCCCGGCCGATCTCCTCACTCATCGCGGTGAAGCGCACCATGGCCGAACCGCATCGCGAAGCGATCCGTGCGGCGCGCGACCGCGAGAACGCGGCGTTCGCTGAACTGATGGGCGGACCGGCCAACCTGGAAGCATTGGCGGCCTTCGCCGAGGGACGTCAGCCCGACTTCACCCAACTGCCGGCTGGCTGGTGAAGCTGTCCTTCAGCGGACCACCCAACGCCTCGACGATCGCCTCGCGGTAGCCCGGAGGCGGCACGACGGACCGCTGGGTCGTGGCGTCGAAGAACACCAGGACGCACCGCGAACGGGCCAGCACGCCTCCACGGGCGCCGGTGCCGGACCCATCGACGATCTCGGCCTCGATGACCATGGACTTGCCGCCCATCGCCGTCACGATGGACCAGCAGTCGTACGGTTCGGCCCGCAGCGTGATCGGGGCGACGTACTCCAGGTTGGTCTGCGCGACGACCACATTGATCCGCGGGAAGTCGGCGAGGGCGTCCTTGAGCTTCCGGAACAGCGCGATCCGCGCCTCCTGGAAGTACTCGAAGTAGACGACGTTGTTGACGTGGCGATAGATGTCCAGGTCCGAGAAGCGAACCTGGACGGGATAGTGCACGGCGTGCTCGCGCGGCACCGCCACCTGCACGGGACGCGAGCGCTCACCGCTCTCGGCGTACGGCGCCAGTGCGGCCCGCTCCTGCGCGGTCATCCGGCGCGGGGCACCGGTCGCCAGCACGAAGGGCGCCACCACCGTCCGGGCGCGCAGGAAGACGACCCGCTCGCCCTCGGCGGTGTCCCGGAAGATCTCGTGGTCGAGGGTGAAGCTGCCGCCGTGGATCCCGGTCACCCAGGACTCGATGGAGACCGACGAGTTGCCGAGGTTCAGCGGAGCCAGGAACGACACCTCGTGGCGGACCACGATGAAGCCGTCGCCCTCATGGCGTTCGACACCAGCCGCGTGCAGGCACGCACGGAGCAGCGCGCCCCGGGCCTCCTGGAGGTAGTCGACGTAGCGCACGTTGTTGATGTGCCCGAGGAGGTCGAGGTCGGCCCAGCGCAGGGGGCACTCATAGCGGTGGCGCACCGAAGCATGGTTCCACGACGAGCGCCAGCGCGGAGCAGGGTCCCCACCGCATGGGACCGGGACGTGGCATTCACCACTAGTAGAACGAGTTCCATTCTGGGCGCACTACGCTGTGCTCGATCCGACTTCACCGTACCCAGGAGTTTTCATGCCCGAGGCCGTCATTGTTTCTGCTGCTCGTACCCCGATCGGACGGGCCAACAAGGGCTCCCTCAAGGACTTCCGTCCCGACGACCTGACCGCGCTGATCGCCCGGGCCGCGCTCGACAAGATCCCGGCCCTGGACCCGAACGACGTCGACGACTTCTACCTCGGGTGCGGCCTGCCCGGCGGCGAGGCCGGCAACAACATGGCCCGCATCGTCACCTCGCTGATGGGCTACGAGATCCCCGGCGCGACGATCACCCGCTACTGCTCGTCCTCGGTGCAGACCTCGCGGATGGCCTTCCACGCGATCAAGGCCGGCGAGGGAGACGTGTTCATCTCCGCCGGCGTCGAGACCGTGTCCCGCTTCCAGTTCGGCACGTCCGACCACATCCCGAACACGAAGAACCCGCTCTTCGCGGACGCGCAGGTGCGCACCGAGGAGTACGCCCAGGGCGGCAAGGACTGGCACGACCCGCGTGAGGACGGCCTGGTCCCGGATGTGTACATCGCCATGGGGCAGACCGCCGAGAACGTCGCGCGCCTGCGCGGCCTCAAGCGTGAAGACCTCGACGCCTTTGGCGTGCGCTCGCAGAACCTCGCCGAGAAGGCGATCGCCGATGGCTTCTGGGCCCGCGAGATCACCCCGGTCACCCTTGCTGACGGCACCGTCGTCTCGGCGGACGACGGCCCGCGCGCCGGCGTCACCTACGAAGCGCTGTCCGGCCTGCAGCCGGTCTTCCGCCCCGACGGTGTCGTCACGGCCGGCAACTGCTGCGCGCTCAACGACGGCGCAGCAGCAGTCGTCATCATGTCCGACACCAAGGCAGCCGAGCTGGGCCTGACGCCGCTCGCCCGCATCGTGTCGACCGGCGTCTCCGGCCTCTCCCCCGAGATCATGGGCCTCGGCCCCGTGGAGGCGACCCGCAACGCCCTCAAGCACGCCGGCATGACGATCGACGACATCGACCTCGCCGAGATCAACGAGGCCTTCGCCGCGCAGGTGCTGCCGTCCGCCGAAGACCTCGGCATCCCGATGGAGAAGCTCAACATCAACGGTGGCGCCATCGCCGTCGGCCACCCGTTCGGCATGACCGGTGCGCGCCTGCAGAACACGATGCTGAACTCGCTGGAATGGCACGACAAGACCACCGGCCTGATCACCATGTGCGTCGGCGGTGGCCAGGGCATGGCCATGATCCTGGAACGCATCTGACGGATGGCGCGAGCGCGTCTTCGGCGTTGATCCGGGGCAGCAAGCTGCCCGTCGACGCCTCCCGTCGCGCTGCCGCGCGCGCAGTTGGCTTGAGCAGAGGTCGAGTTCGCTCGGCGGCAAGACCTGGTGGGCCGTAGCCTCGACGTCATGGACGTCGAGGTGCGGCCCGCCACCGTTTTCGAGGACGTACGCACGTTGGTCGGCCCGAAACGGCCCGACGCCAACGTCTGCTGGTGCCTGAGCTACCGCGTCCCCTCGAAGGTCAACAACGAACTGAAGGGGCCCGAGCGCGGTGAGTTCGTCGCCGGACTGCTGGCCGACGGCCCCCTCGGGGTCATGGCGTACGACGGCGACGAGCCGGTCGGCTGGGCCGCCGTCGCGCCCCGCGCTGACACGACCTTCGCCACCAACCGGCGGATCCCCCATGTCGACGACCTGCCGGTGTGGTCGCTGTGGTGCATCCGCGTTCGACCCGGCCACCGCGGTCGCGGCATCTCCCACGCGCTGATCGCCGGTGCCATCGACTACGCCCGCGAGCGCGGCGCGCCGGCCCTGGAGGCCTATCCGCTCGACAACGGCCAGGCGAAGGTCGACCTGACGATGGCGTACGCCGGCCTCCGCGCGAACTTCGAAGCAGCCGGATTCCGCGAGGTCGCAACCACGACATCCGTACTGAACGGGCATCCCCG
>JAKFEI010000223.1:0-2681 GCA_036675765.1 Nocardioides sp.
GGTCGAGGAGGTTGCGCAGCAACCGTCTCGAGACCAGGACGAGACACCATGAAGGTCGTCGCGATCCCGATGCGCACCCGCTTCCGCGGCATCACGGTGCGAGAGGTGGCGCTGCTGCGCGGACCCGGTGGCTGGGGCGAGTGGAGTCCGTTCCTGGAGTACCCACCCGAGGTGGCCGAGGCCTGGCTCCGCTGCGCCGAGGAGTCCGCGGCCGGTGACTGGCCGACCCCGCTCCGCACCTCGGTTCCGGTCAACGTCACCGTCCCCGCGGTCGGCCCCGAGCGTGCGCACGCCATCGTGCTCGACGGCGGTTGCCGGACGGCCAAGGTGAAGGTGGCCGAGCCCGGCCAGACCCTTGCCGATGACGAGGCCCGGGTCGAAGCGGTGCGGGACGCACTGGGCCCCGACGGCCGGATCCGGATCGACGCGAATGGTGCCTGGTCCGTCGACGAGGCGGTGCTCGCGATCGGGCGTCTCGATCGCACCGCCGGTGGCCTGGAGTACGCCGAACAACCCACCGCGACCGTCGAGGACCTCGCCCGGGTGCGCCGTCGCGTGGACGTCCCGATCGCCGCCGACGAGTCGATCCGTCGGGCCGAGGACCCCTACCGGGTGCGGGACCTCGAGGCCGCCGACATCGCCGTGCTCAAGGTGCAGCCACTGGGTGGAGTACGCGCCTGCCTGGAGATCGCTGAACGGATCGGCCTCCCGGTCGTCGTGTCCTCGGCGCTCGAGACCTCGGTCGGCATCGCCGCCGGCGTCGCGCTCGCGGCCGCCCTGCCCGACCTGCCGTACGCCTGCGGGCTGGCCACGGTCCAGCTGCTCACCTCGGACGTGGTCGCCCATCCCCTGCTCCCCGTCGACGGAGCCCTGCCCGTGCACCGGCCCACGGTCGACGTACGACAGCTGACGGCGCTGGGTGCCGCTCCGGATCGTGTCGAGCACTGGGAGGCCCGGCTCGCCGCGGTGCGCGAGCTGCGGGAGGATCGTCGATCATGACCTCGACCTGGAACGAGAGCGCTGCTGACAGCGCCGCCGACCTGGCGGACGCGCTGGTCGCCTGGCTCGCGCGGGCCGGGGTCACCGACGTCGTGGTCGCGCCGGGATCGCGCAATGCCCCGCTGTCGATGGCGCTGTGGGCCTCGGCACAGGCCGGCGGTGCCCGCCTGCACACCCGCATCGACGAACGGACAGCCGGTTTCCTCGCCCTCGGGCTGACCAAGAGCGGCTCGCGCGCAGCGGTGCTGACCACGTCGGGAACGGCCGTCGCCAACCTGCACCCGGCGGTCCTCGAGGGAATCCACGCCGGCGTCGGCCTGATCGTGGTCTCCGCCGACCGACCCGCACGACTGCGCGGCACCGGGGCCAACCAGACCACCGAACAGACCGGCATCTTCGGTCCCCTCCTGGCGTCGTACGACGTCGCGACCGTCGCCGCGCTGGACGCTGTCGCCGTGCCGCCGCACGACGTCGTCCACGTCAACCTCCAGCTCGATGCCCCGCTGGTCCCCGACGTGCCCTTGCGTCTCGATACGCCGCTCGTTCCTCACGGCTACTCGACGAGCCGGAGCCCAAGGTCGTCGAGTGCCGGCGGCGAGGAACGAGCCGACGGTGTATCGAGACGAACCGCCCTGCCGCGAGGCCCCCGCACCGTCGTGGTCGCCGGCGACGACTCGGGACCGCCGGCCCGTCAGCTGGCCGAGGCCGCCGGCTGGCCGCTCCTGGCCGAGCCGACCAGCGGCGCCCGCACCGGCGAGAACGCCCTGCGCACCTACCGCCTGTTGCTCGGTACCGACCTCGGCGCCCGCATCGAGCGGGTCGTGGTCTTCGGTCGCCCGACCCTGTCCCGGCCCGTCACCCGCCTCCTCGAGCGTCCCGATGTCGAGGTGCTCGTCGTGCCCGGTCGCGGCATCTGGCCGCCGAAGCCGGAGGGCTCGACGGCGATCTTCGCGCCCTGCTGGGGCCACGACGAGGTGGACGACCCGGCCTGGTTCGACGCGTGGAAGCAGGCCGATCGCGCGCTCGGTCGCCGGATCGACCGGTTGCTTGCCGAGCAACCCACCCTGACGCCGTACGACGTCGCGGGGGCCACGTTCGCAGCGCTCCCCGCGGCCGGACTGCTCGTCGTCGGCGCGTCCAGCCCGGTGCGCGACCTGGACCTGATGGCGCGGCCGCCCGCTGTCGGCACCCGCCGCAAGGTGATCGCCAACCGGGGTCTCGCGGGCATCGACGGCACGATCAGCACCTCGATCGGCGCAGCCCTCGGGCGCTCCTCCGTTGGTCGAGGAGGTCGCTCTGCGACCGTCTCGAGACCACGTAACCTCGCACTGATGGGGGATCTGACGTTCCTGCATGACCAGACGGCGTTCGTGCTCGGCCCCGACGAGCCGCGTCCCGACCTGACGATCGTGGTCGCCAACGACGACGGCGGCGCGATCTTCTCGATGCTCGAGCAGGGCGCGCCTGCCCACGCTGCGTCCTTCGAGCGGCTCTTCGGTACTCCGCACGGCATGGACCTGGGCAGCCTGTGTGCGGCGGCCCGGATCCCGCACCTGCGTGTCTCGTCGCGCCCCGAGCTCGAGCACGCGCTCGCCAGCCCCAACGGCGGCATCGAGGTCATCGAGGCGACGATCAGTCGCGTCGGCCGGCGCGACCTGGACCTCCAGATCCGCGCCCTCGCC